>NZ_AP025032.1:3810000-4116250 GCF_019973775.1 Aureimonas sp. SA4125
TACAACGAGGAGGCCATCCGCTTTTCCGAAACCCAGCCGATCCTCGCGGCTCTGGCGGAAGCGGGCTACGAAGAGGGCGAGGCCGCCTATGCCGCCGAACGCCTCTCTGATCTTCTCTCCACCAAGACGCTGGGGCCGGGCAATATCATTCGAGTCGGTTCGGAGACCGAGGGTGGCACGCGCCGCATTGTGCGCCTTTCGGTCTACCGCGGCGACGCGCATATGGTGACGGTCGCCGAGGGCGACGACGGCAGTTTTGCCCCGGGAGCCCAGCCCGACCTCAACCGCGACGTCGCCGAGGCCCTCGACCAGAATGCCGCGGAGGTGCAGCGCCATTCCGACATGCCCATGGTCTATGACGGCATCTACCAGGCCGCGCTTTCCTACGGCCTCGATACGCGGCTCTGCCAGCAGCTCGTCCGCATGCTGGCTTCCGACGTCGACTTCCAGGCACGCCTCAGCCCGGACGACCGGCTGACCGTTTTCTATTCGCTCGAGGAGGGCAAGGAGAACGCGACCGACGCGTCGGAAATCCTCTACGCGGAAGCGCAATTCGGCGACGAAACGAAGAAATTCTACCGGTTCCGCGGCAAGGACGACGAGCACAGCGATTACTATGACGAGGAAGGCCGCAGCTCACGCCAGTTCCTCCTGCGCAAGCCGGTCCCGAAGGCCCGAATGTCCTCGGCTTTCAGTACAGGACGAAAACACCCGGTTCTGGGCTATGTCCGGCCGCATTGGGGCGTCGACTGGGCGGCGCCGGCGGGCTCGCCGATCATCGCCACGGGTTCGGGCGTCGTCGAGGCCGCGGGCTGGAGCAGCGGCTATGGCCGGCAGACCATCCTGCGTCATGCCAACGGCTACGAGACCTCCTATTCGCACCAGAGCACCATCGCCAAGGGCATCACCAAGGGCGCGCGTGTCCGTCAGGGACAGGTCATCGGCTTTGTCGGCTCGACCGGTCTCTCGACCGGCAATCACACGCATTACGAAGTCAGCGTCAACGGCCAGAAGGTCGATCCGATGCGGATCAAGCTGCCATCGGGGAGAGTTCTGGCGGGCGCCGATCTCGATCTCTTCAAGCGCGAGCGCGATCGGATCGACAACCTCCTGAAGGACCGCGACGACCCGACCCGCGTCGCCGGCCGCTGATCGGCGGACCTGTCGCTGGCGTTTCAGATGCCGCTTCCGGTGCCGGTGGCAGAGTTTCGGAAACCTGATCTAGAGCGACAAGGCCGCCCGACGTTCTTCCCATGCGCGCGCCGACAGCGGCGCGGACGAAACCTCCAGCGTGTGCCGGTCGAGACCGATGTCATCCAGAAGATGATCGCCGAGTTGCAGCAGGTGACGAAGCCTGTCGCGTCGACGGCCTCGCTCGCGGCGCTCGGCACGCCACGCCTGGAAACGGGCGGCCAGGCGGTTCGCTGGCTTTGGGAGACAAGCCTTGTGCAGCCTGATCGCCGAGGCCGATATCATGGTGCTCTCCTTCGTTCACTCTCCACCCATCGACCCTGCCGCACCGCGATTGATGAGTCTAACGAGAAGATGATAAGATTGGTGTGAGCAAAACTCATGGGAGAATCCGGTGATTCCCGCTGCCTACCCTTCCGGACGACCAGCCCTCGACCTCGATCTCGCGCGCACCTTCGTGGCGATCTGCGAAACCGGGAATTTTTCGACTGCTGCCGAACGCGTCTGCCGCACGCCGTCCGCCATCAGCCTTCAGGTCAAGCGGCTCGAGGACATGCTCGGCCGCATGCTTTTTCGCCGGGAGGCGCGGTCTGTCACCCTCACCTCCGACGGCGAAATATTGTTGGACTATGCCCGCCGGTTGCTGGCGCTCAGCGACGAGGCCGTGGCGCACTTCCTGATGCCACCGATGGAGGGCAATGGTAATTACCCACCCCCGCATTCCGTAGAATGTCAGGCGCCTACCGTCTCGAGAATTGTGTTGAAGACGTTGCCCCCTTGGCGCAGCCGGGCGGTATCGACGACGGTTCGGATGTCAGCTTCGCCTTCGGCGGCCCACATGGATCGATAGCCGTTGGTGACCTTGCGCTGGATCACGGCCGGTCGCAGGGCGCGCTCGCAGCCGTTGTTGGTGGCCTCGACCATCCCGGTCCAGAGAGTGAAGGTCAGGAGCTGGTCGCGCGCTCGCCTGAACTTGTGCTGGACCACTCGAGCGAAAGGGCAGGAGGTCGGTGCGGCGAGGATCTCGGAAAGACTTCGCTCCAGTGCACGGCGCTTGGCGACGATGGTCGATGCGGCGAAGGTCGTGATGCCGCTGGCCAAAGCGAAAGCCTTGGACAGCCAGATCCGCAGCCGCGACGGCAGCAGATCCTCGCCCGCCTGTTCGGCGTAGGCGACGTCGCGGGCCAGATGAGCCAGACAGGTCTGATGGGCGTCGGCATGTCCCTGCTGGGCAGAGTAGCGATCGGAACACCAGACCTTTGGCCGGTGCCCGTCCATCAGGGTCCTGACCACGATGGCACCACGGGTCGGAGCGGCACGATGGACGACTGCGTCATCGCAGCGAAACACCCATTGGAAGGCGTTGCTGCCTTCGATGCGAACGCCGGTCTCGTCCGAGGCCACCACCTTGGAGCGGCGCAGGGCGGCAATGGCGAGATCGCGGTCGGCGACGAAGGTGCCCTGCGCCCGGCGCAGCATGTTCATCAGCCCGCCCTGGCTGATCTGCAAGCCGAAGAGATCGGCCAGAGCTTTCTGAAGCCGTTCATAGGACAGGGCCTGGAAGGTCTTAAGATAGGTCGCCACCGCATGCAGCCGCGGCCCGAACGGCGTCCCCCTTGCCGCATCGGGCAATCCCGCTGAGACAAGCGTGCCGCAGGAAGGACAACAAACCGAAAGCCGGCGATGACGCGTCACGAACGGCTTGATCTCCGGCAGATCGACCGTCTCGTACGTGCCGCCGATCTCCGCGGGAAGGCTATCGGCCAGGGCTGCCTGGCAGCAGGAGCATTGCTCGGGACGGTGATCGACGAGCCGATCGAAATCCTCACCCATCGCTCGGCTGTGGCCTTCGTGACCGGGCTTGGCGCCGCCAGGTCTTGCCTGCTCACGGCGCTCCTTGCGGTCACTAGACGGAGGCTTCGAGGATGTGCGTGACGTCTTCTCCGGACGCTGAATCTTCAGCACCAGATCGATCAACTCTTCCTTCGTCAGACGCTGCAAATCACCGCGATCCATCCGTCCATGGATTCAGGGAATTCGGCCCGTGACAAGGGGGTGGGTAATTACGGGCAATGTGCGCCTGGGGGCGCCGTTCGACAGCGGGGTGATCGCGATACCGGCCATCCTCGCCCGCTTCGCCACAACCCACCCGCTCGTGCAGGTCGACGTTCGGCTGGATTCGAGCCGGGCCTTGCGACAGCTTTGTCTTGCCGGCGACCTCGATCTGGCGCTGTTCTCGCTCGAGGATAATGGCGCATTGGCCACGACGACCGTCCATACCGAAGAGCTGGTCTGGGTCGGAAGACGCAATGGAGGCGCCGTCCACCGCCGTCCCTTGCCGGTGGCCTTGGCCGAAAGCGGATGCAGCTGGCGGTCAAAGGCACTGGCGGCATTGCACGCGGCCGGCATACCGGTCCGCGTCGCCTATTCCAGCGAGCACTGCCAGGGGCAGATCGCGGCGGTCGAAGCGGATCTGGCGATCGCGCCCTTGCCGCGGAGCGTCATCGCACCGCCCTTCGTCCGCCTGGGCCAAGCCGACGGCCTGCCCGCGCTCGGGGGCTATGACGTCCAGATGCTGCGGCGCGATGGGGCCGGAGCGGTGACCGATGCCTTGGCCGAACACGTCGCGGCGAGCTTTGCCGACATCGGAAGCCGGGGCCGCCGCCTCTTCGCGTGACCCCCGGCACCCACGGCCGTCATTCCGGCTGGATGCGCGACTGGGCTCGCCAGAGATCGACGCCGCCATCCGTGGCGAAACGATCGATCTCCGCCAGCTCCTCGTCCGAGAAGGCCATGTTCGCCAGGCTATCCAGGGAATTGTCGAGCTGTTCGACCGTTCGAGCTCCAATGAGGGCCGAGGTGAGGCGGGGATCGCGCAGCACCCAGGCGATCGCCATCTGTGCAAGGGTCTGGCCACGCTTCCCGGCAATGGCGTTGAGCGACCGGATCCGGCTGATATTGTCGTCGCTGAGGTAGTCCGGCTTGAACGAGCCGGCCTTGGCGGCGCGCGAATCCTCCGGCACGCCGTCGAGGTATTTCGTCGTCAGAAAACCCTGTGCCAGAGGCGAGAAGGCGATGCAGCCGATGCCGAGACCACCGAGCGTGTCGAGGAGCCCATCCTCCACCCAGCGGTTCAGCATGGAATAGGACGGCTGGTGGATGACGAAGGGCGTTCCCTGCGCGGCGAGGATCGCATGCGCCGCGCGCGTCAGTTCCGGCGAATAGGAGGAAACGCCGACATAGAGCGCCCGTCCGGACCGCACGATATGGTCGAGCGCGCCCATCGTCTCTTCCAGCGGCGTCTCGGGATCGGGGCGGTGGTGGTAGAAGATGTCCAGCATGTCGAGCCCCATGCGCTTCAGGCTCTGGTCACAGCTGGCGACGAGATACTTGCGCGAGCCGAGATTGCCGTAGGGGCCCGGCCACATGTCGTAGCCGGCCTTGGACGAGATGATCAGCTCGTCGCGGTAGGGGCGGAAATCCGCCGTCATCCACCGGCCGAAATTCTCCTCGGCCGAGCCTGCCGGCGGCCCGTAATTGTTGGCGAGATCGAAATGCGTGACGCCGCGGTCGAAGGCGCGCCGAAGGATCGCGCGTCCCGTCTCGAAGACGTCGTTGCCGCCGAAATTCTGCCAGAGGCCCAGCGAAATGGCGGGGAGCTTCAGCCCGGAGCGCCCGAGCCGGCGATAGGGCATGACGTCATAGCGGTTGGCGGCAGCGTTGTAAGGCAAGGAACTTCTCCGGATTGTCGGGGGACCTCCCCCTGGCCGGCCATATAAGCCCGAGTCCCCCCGCCGCCCAGTCGGCCATGCAAGTCTACTTGCAGTAGGTCGCGCCGTTCCTGCGGGCGGCTATGTCGAGGTGGAAATGCGTCGCGTGGTTGGAATCGCTACCGGGACCGAGGACGGTGAGGAACGGGCCACAGGCTGCCGACCGGACGGCGGCCTGGAATTTGGCCTCGGGCGATCCTTCTGCCTGGGCGGCGACCCCGATGTCCTCGCCCGTGTCGAAGACGAAGCTTGCAATGTCGATCGCACTGCCGCGCGCATGCTCGGAAATCGCGCTCTCGCTGGCGCGCGGGCGGCAGACATAGGTCGAGGCATGGCGAAATTCGGTCAACTTTCGACCGGGAAGATCGGCTTTGACGGCCGGAAGAACCCCTTTCGTCATCCAGTCGTCAAGCGCGAGAGCTGTCCGGCAGAGGAACTGCGTGTTCGGCAGGACCCGGACGCCGGAGGACAGGCGCTTCACGTCAATGGGACGCAGAACGCCGCACTCACCCTCGGAGATGCTTTCGCCCACGGTGAACTCGATGCCGCGCTGGGTCAGTTCATCCTCGCAGAGCTTCGCGTCCTCGACGGCGGCGGCGGCAAGGACCGAGGCCGCGGGCGTGATCTCAACGCTGCGGGACTTCAGATTCTCCGTCGAGTTGGGGGCCGGGTCGGGCTCGACAGGCGCCGGCGCTGCCGGCTCGGGCTGCGCTTTCGTCGGTTCAGGCTTCGCTGGCTCGGGCTCGGCCACCGCCGGCGGCGCGGGCTCCGGTCGCGCCGGCTCCGGCGAGGTGACGGCCTCGGGTGCGTCGGTCCCCTCGCCTTCCGGACGGTCGACCGGCGTCGGAATTTCGTCGATCGGCCTCTTGGCCGTCTCGGAAGGAGGAGGCGTCTTTACCTCCGGCGGCGCAGGTGACGGTTCTGGCGATGTGCCGTCCGAAGGCGCAGGATTGGCGTCAGCGGCCGGAGCATCGGGTGTGGGCGGAGCCGTCTCGGGTGTCGGAACGGTGTCGGCCGCAGGCACTGCGGGGGAAGCGTCGGGTTCCGCCAGCTCTGGCGGCGGGGCAGCCTCCGCATTCTCGTCGGGCGTCTCGACGACCTTGTTCGCCGCATCGGGCTGCTCGGGGCGGGCATCCGGCAGCGGAACGTCGGCAATCACCGGCACGGCAGCGGGCGCTGGCCGGACCTGGGACTGGCGACGTGGCTTCGCCCCTTGCGTCGGCTGCTGCTTCGGCTTGCCGAGCAGACGCTCCAGCGGATTGGCGTCTGGCCAGGGCAGGCCGGCAGCATTGCTCACGGGTGCCGCGGCGAGCAGGAGGCACCCGGCGAGGACGAGGCCGCGATGGCCGAGCGCGATCATTCCTTGAATTCCACGACGGTCCGCGACGGCTGGACGAGGCTGGCGAGCGCCTCGGCATCCCAGTTCGTCAGTCGCACGCAGCCATGGCTGGCTGTCTTGTCGATCTTCGAGGGCTCCGGCGTGCCGTGGATGCCATAGGTCGGTTTCGACAGGTCGATCCACATCGCGCCGACAGGTCCGTTCGGGCCGGCCGGGATCGTCAGCTTTCCGGTGTTGTCGCCCTGCTGGAAATTCTTGTCGGGATTGTACTCGTAGGTCGGGTCCGGTGCGCTGCCATTGACCTTCATCGTTCCGGAGGGTGACGGCGTGCCCTCCGAGCCGATCGTCGCGGGATGGACGAGGACGACATTATCGTCGGCGTCGTAGGCGATGATTTCGCCTTTCGACTTGTCGACGACAATTTTGGCGACCTTGGCATCCGGCGCGGCGCCCGGCTCGGCAACGAGGATCGTCTCTCCGACGGCCAAGAAGGTGGCGCCAGGATTGAGCCGCCGCAACAGCGTCTCGTCCATGTGAAAGCGCTCGGCCAGCATTTCCGCGGGGTCGCGGTAGCCGAGCCAGTCGAGCTTGGCGAGGTCGCCGTAGTCGGTCGGCATGTCCGGGACATAGCGCTGGCCGAGATCCTCCCCGGTCAAGGTGTACGGTCGCACCACTGCCGCCGTGTCGGCGCCGATCTTTTCCCAGAATTCGGCAGACGGCTCGTCGCCGAGGTCGCTGCCGGTGATCAACCCATAGGCCGCGATCGCCTTGCGCGTGTTCTCGCCGTCGAGACCGTCGATCACGCCGGGCGATGCATGGGCCCGGTCGAGCAGGATCTGCAGGCGGATGAGGAAGGGGTCAGGGAAATCGTCGGGCGCGGCAGATTTTATCGCTCCGGCCGAATTCGCCGCGCCATCAGCCGACGGGACGTCCCCGGTTGCTGCCGGATCGATTTTCAGCACGGCCTGGGCTTCGTCGAGGCCGCTCCTGGCAGCGTCACGGCGGGCTTTCCAGCCTTCGAAATCCGCCGCGTTTATCGCCTGCTCGGAAACGTCGGGCAGTACGACCGCGATGGGATCGCCGGCGGCAGCATCCTGGCTCCATGCCGGTGTCGGCAGGAAGGCCGCGCCGGCCATGAGAAGACCCGCGAGGGCGGGAAGAGCACTGGATTTCATGGCGTGGACCTCGGGATGTCTGCTTGTACGCTGCCTCAACGCGCCAGAGGGTCGTGGGGTCCTTCGCCGGCCGAGCATATTGCCCGGGGCGACATCACTCCAGAAACTCGACGGTGACGCCCGGCTTGACGATCTTGGCAAGTTCCCGCGCGTCGAAATTGGTCAGCCGAACACAGCCATGGCTGTTGGTCTTGCCGATCTTCGAGGGCTCGGGCGTTCCATGGATGCCATAGGTGGGCTTCGACAAGGCGATCCAGACGGAGCCGACCGGGCCGTTGGGACCGGGTGGAATCGTCAGGACCGACTTGTTCTCGCCCTGGGTGAAGTTGATTTTCGGATTGTAGGTATAGTTCGGGTCGATCGCGATGCGGCTGACCTGCACCGTGCCGCTCGGCGAGGGGGTATCGGAGGAGCCGATCGTCGAGGGATAGGCGGCGACGAGGCGCCCTGCCTCATCATAGGCGCGCACCTGCTCGCGTCCCTTGTCGGCGATGATCTTCGCGACGGACTGCGTGACGTTCTCGCCGACCGCCATGACCTTCAGGATCGTCCCCGCCCGGTTGAAGTCGGCGCCGGGATTGATCTCCTTCAGATAGTCCTCGTCCATGTGGAAGCGCTCGGCCAGCATTTCCGAGACGCGGGTATAGGCCATGGCGGGGAGCTTCGCCTTCTCGGCATAGTCGTCCGGAATCGAGGCGACGTAGGGCCCGGCCGCATCCTGGTCGGTGATGGTGTAGGACACGATCGCCGGGCCGCCCGTCGCGTCGAGCTGTTCGGCGAGAGCCTGCGCGTTCGTCGCGTCGAGGCGCTCGCCGGTCTTCTCTTCGTAGGCGGCGACAGCCTTGTTGACATTGCCGCCCATCCGTCCGTCGATGACGCCGGGCGAAATGCCGGCGCGGTCGAGCAGTACCTGGAGAGCCGCGATCTCGACCTTGGCATTCTTGCCCTTGGGCCCGGCGACTGCCGGAGCAGGACGGGTCTCCGGCGCGGTCGTCTCGCCCGGCACGACGATCGGCGCGGTGTCCGGCAGCCCCGTGCCAGCGCCGTCGTCCTGCGGCAGGCCGGCATTCAGCGGGTCCTCGTAACCGGCGTCGCCCGGGCGCGGAAGGCCGGCTTCATATCTCGGCTCCGGCAGCGGCTCGGCTTCGATGGGCGCATCGAAGTCCTCGTCGGGGGATCGAAAGCCCTCATTGTAGGGGTCGGCGGAGCGGGGCGTGCGCGGAATGAAGCCGGGATCGACACCGGGAATCGCGCCGGCCCTGCCCTCGAGGATGATTTCGCCGCCCCGTCCCACAGGCCCTTCGAGGATGACCGAGTTGTCGCGGCGCCGTCGCGGCCTTGGTTCGTCGCGACGCGGCTGCTCGACGGCAATGATGCGTCCGCGCCGGTCGACCGTCACCGTCCGTCCGAGGTCGTCGATGAAGGTGCGCGCACGCGGCAGCATTTCCGGATCGTTGCCGTCGTCGTAGTACGGCACGTCCTGCGGGTCGTAGAACTGTGCCAGCGCCGGCGATGCGGCCGAGATGGCGAGAACTGCCATCGCGAACGAGGTGACGGTGACCGTTTTCATCATGTCTTCTCCAACGGCGCGCCAGGTGCCCCGAGTGGCGCCAGCCACCAATGTTTTGCCGACGAGCCTAGTCACTCGCAAATGAACCCGGCATGAAGATGGCCCGTCTAGGGCGCGCGAAGCTTGCGCGCGGCTGGCCGCAGGCAAGATTGGCTTAGAGATGTACTTGCGAGGCGCCTGCCGTACGTCGTCAGGCGACCTGCCCCGCGCACCAGCCCGACGACCAGGCCCACTGGAAATTGTAGCCGCCGAGCCAGCCTGTGACGTCCACGACCTCACCGACGAAATAGAGGCCTGGCACCGCTTTCGCCTGCAGGGTCTTCGAATCGAGATCGGCGGTGTCGACGCCGCCATGCGTGACCTCGGCGGTGCGATAGCCTTCCGATCCCGCCGGCTTGAAGCGCCAGGCGTTGACCGCAGCTTCCGCCGTGCGCAGGAGCTTGTCGGGCCAGTCGGCCAGCCGCTCCGGCCCCTTCAGCTCGCCCGCAATGAGTTGCGCCAGACGTTTCGGCAGGAAGGCGCCGAGGCCGGTCTGCAGCGACTGCCGGCCGTTCTCGGCCCGGGCGGCGCGCAATGCGGCAAAAACATCGAGGTCGGGCAGCATGGCCACGGCGATCTCGTCGCCCTCACGCCAGTAGGAGGATATCTGCAGCATGGCTGGCCCGGACAGGCCGCGATGGGTGAACAGAAGGGCTTCTGCAAATTTCGTCCTGCCGTGCGACACGACCGCGTCGATGGCCACGCCCGCCAGCGGCTCGAGGCGGGCGAGCGTCGGCGGGTCCAGCGTCAGTGGCACCAGCGCCGGCCGCGTCTCCGTGACCTTCAGGCCGAAACTCTTCGCCAGTTCGTAGCCGTAGCCGGATGCGCCCATCTTCGGGATCGACTTGCCGCCCGTGGCGATGATGAGGGACGTGCATTCCACCGGCTCGATCCCGCGCTGGTCGTGGCTGAGCACGGCGGCAAAGCCCGTCTCCGTCCGGCGCACGCGGTCGACCGTCGTCGAGAGCCTGAGGTCGGCGCCGTGGCGGCGCATTTCCGCCAGCAGCATGTCGACGATCTGCTGGGCCGAGCCGTCGCAGAACAGCTGACCGAGCGCCTTCTCGTGATAGGCGATGGCGTAGCGGTCGACGAGCGCGATGAAGTCGCGCGCCGTATAGCGCTTCAGCGCCGAGATGCAGAAACTCGGATTGTTCGACAGGAACTGCTTCGGGCTCGTGTGAACATTGGTGAAGTTGCAGCGTCCGCCGCCGGAAATGCGGATCTTCTCGCCTGGCTTCGTCGCATGGTCGACGACGAGAACGCTTCGTCCCCGCTTGCCCGCCTCGATGGCCGCCATCATGCCGGCGGCGCCCGCGCCGATGATCAATACGTCGTAGGTCATGCCATGCCTTTCGACCACGGCGATCGCGGCGAGTGGGAGATTGAGCGCCGGGGATAGACCGGTGCGGCCGCGGTCTCAAGGCCCCTGCTGCGGGCAGGTCCCGACGGCAGCTGTCCAGGCGGCAATTGAAACCCTTCCGTCACAGGTTCGCGGGCGGTGCGGTTGCCGCAGCGCGGCAGACCTCACCGATTGACAGCGTGGCAGGCGCGCCCGAAGGTCGACGCCAAAGGCGACCGGAGAACGGACATGGCCGAGAAGATTGAACAGGGCGCCGGCGAAGCAACGGCCGAACCTGCACTTCACCGGGTGATGGGCCCCTGGCTGTTGCTCCTCTTCATCGTCGGCGACATCCTCGGTACCGGAATCTACGCGCTGACTGGCGAGGTCGCCAAACAGGTCGGCGGCATCGTCTGGCTGCCCTTCCTCGTCGCCTTCGTCATCGCGCTTCTCACCGCCTTCAGCTATCTCGAGCTGGTGACCAAATATCCCCGCGCCGCCGGGGCCGCGCTCTATGCCCACAAGGCGTTCGGCGTACATTTCATCACTTTCATCGTCGCCTTCGCGGTGATGAGCTCCGGCATCACGTCCGCGGCCACCGCCTCGCGCGCCTTCGCCGCCAATCTCGCGACGGTGGCCGGCTTCGACCAGGCCGGCGGCCTGACGGTGACGCTGATCGGCCTCGGCTTCATGGCGCTGGTGGCGATCGTGAATTTTCGCGGCGTCGCCGAGAGCCTGAAGATGAACGTGGTCCTGACTACGGTAGAGCTGACCGGCCTCCTGATCATCATCACGATCGGCTTCTGGGCGATCGGCACGGGCCAGGGCGACGTCTCGCGCGTCATTACCTTTGACGCAGGGCCGGAGCGGGGCCTGTTCTGGTCGGTCATCGCGGCGACGACGCTCGCCTTCTTCGCCATGGTCGGCTTCGAGGACTCGGTGAACATGGCCGAGGAGTGCAAGGCCCCCTCGCGGATCTTCCCGAAAGTGCTCCTCTCGGGCCTCGCGATCACCGGCGTCATCTATGTCCTGGTCTCGATCTCGGCGATCACCCTCGTTCCCGCGGCGGAGCTCGGCGAGGGCGAGACGCCGCTCTTGAACGTCGTCGCCGCCGGCGCGCCGGGCTTTCCGCTCTGGATCTTCGGCATCATCACCATGTTCGCGGTCGCCAATTCGGCCCTCATCAACATGCTGATGGCAAGCCGGCTCGTCTACGGCATGAGCCGGGAACAGGTGCTGCCGCCGTGGCTCGGCCGCGTGCATCAGGAGCGACGCACCCCCTATGTCGCGATCGGCTTCACCACGCTCCTCGCCTTCGGGCTGATCGCCTTCGTCGGCGCCGTTCCCGCGCTGGGCGGCACGACGGCACTCCTTCTGCTCTGCGTCTTCACCGTCGTGAACATCGCCGTGCTGGTGCTGCGCCGTGACAAGGTCGAGCACGACCATTTCACCACGCCGACGCTGCTGCCGATCCTCGGCGCGCTCGCCTGCGCCTTTCTCGTCGGCCCCTGGACCGGACGCGACAGCGTGCAATACCTCGTCGCGGGCATCCTGCTGGCGATCGGCGTCGGGCTCTGGGGCCTGACGGTCATGGTCAATCGCTCCAATCCCGCTGTCGTCGACAGGAAATGACGAGGCTTCCGCTCGCGGCATCATGACCGCGAGCGGTGTCTGCGGGAATGCAAAAAGGGCGACCCGATGGACCGCCCTTCGCCTTTTTCCCGACAAACGCTCTGTTATGCCGCGACCCTGTCTCCCGCGGCGCCCGCCTTCGAGCCGACGACGTAGAAGGTCAGCCTGTCGCTGCCGGACGTCACCTTCACCGTCGATTCGTCGCGCACCTCGCCGAGAAGGATCTTTTCCGCCAGGGGATCCTGGACCTCGCGCTGGATGACGCGCTTCAAGGGCCGCGCGCCATAGGCCGGGTCGTAGCCGCGCTCGGCCAGCCATAGCCGCGCGCTGTCGTCGAGATCGATGACGATCTTGCGGTCGGCGAGCAGCGCCTCCATCCGCTTCAGCTGGATGTCGACGATCGCGCCCATTTCCGAACGCTTCAGCCGGTGGAACAGGATCGTCTCGTCGACGCGGTTGAGAAATTCCGGCCGGAACGCCGAGCGCACCACCGCCATCACCTGCTCGCGCACGCTGTCGGTATCGACGTCGTCCGGCAGCTGGGTGAGATATTCCGCGCCGAGATTCGACGTCATGATGATCAGCGTGTTGCGGAAATCGACCGTCCGCCCCTGCCCGTCCGTCAGCCGTCCGTCGTCGAGCACCTGCAGAAGCACGTTGAAGACATCCGGATGCGCCTTCTCGATCTCGTCGAACAGGACGACCTGATAGGGCCGGCGGCGAACCGCCTCGGTCAGCGACCCGCCCTCCTCATAACCGACATAGCCGGGAGGCGCGCCGATCAGCCGCGACACCGAATGCTTCTCCATGAACTCCGACATGTCGAGCCGGACCATCGCCGTCTCGTCGTCGAACATGAATTGCGCCAGCGCCTTGGTCAGCTCGGTCTTGCCGACGCCGGTGGGGCCGAGGAAGATGAACGAGCCGATCGGCCGGTTCGGGTCCTGCAGGCCCGCACGGGCCCGGCGCACGGCGCGCGAGACCGCCTGCACCGCCTCGCCCTGGCCGACGACGCGGGCGCCGATGGCATCCTCCATCCGCAGGAGTTTTTCGCGCTCGCCCTGCAGCATCCGGTCGACCGGAATGCCGGTCCAGCGCGACACGACCTGGGCGATGTGGTCGGGAGTCACCGTCTCCTCGACCATCGAGGCCGCACCGCCGACTTCGTGCGCCTCGGCGGCCTCGACATCGCGCTCGAGTTTCGGGATCACGCCATAGGCAAGCTCGCCGGCGCGCTGGAACTCGCCCTGACGCTGCGCGATGGCCAGATTGTTGCGGGCCTCGTCGAGCTGCTTCTTCAGCTCCGCGGCAAGACCGAGCTTCGACTTTTCCGCCTGCCAGGTCTGCGTGATGCGGGCCGACTCTTCCTCCAGATTGGCGAGTTCGCCCTCCAGCCGCTCCAGCCGGTTGCGCGAGGCGTCGTCGTCCTCGCGCTTCAAAGCTTCGCGCTCGATCTTCAGCTGCATCACGCGGCGGTCGATCTCGTCGAGCACTTCGGGCTTGGAGTCCACCTGCATGCGCAGCCGTGCCGCGCCCTCGTCGATGAGGTCGATGGCCTTGTCCGGCAGGAAGCGGTCGGTGATGTAGCGGTTGGACAGCTGGGCCGCGGCGACGAGCGCCGAATCGGAGATGCGCACCTTGTGGTGCTGCTCGTACTTCTCCTTCAGGCCGCGCAGGATCGAGATCGTGTCCTCGACCGTCGGCTCGGCGACGAAGACCGGCTGGAAGCGCCGGGCGAGCGCCGGGTCCTTCTCGACATGCTTGCGGTATTCGTCGAGCGTGGTCGCGCCGACGCAGTGCAGTTCGCCGCGCGCGAGCGCCGGCTTCAGGAGGTTCGAGGCGTCCATCGCGCCGTCACCCTTGCCCGCGCCGACGAGCGTGTGCATTTCGTCGATGAACAGAATGATGCCACCGGCCGCGGAGGTGACCTCCGACAGGACCGCCTTCAGCCGCTCCTCGAACTCGCCGCGATATTTCGCGCCGGCGATTAGCGATCCCATGTCGAGCGCCATCAGCTGCTTGTCGCGCAAACTCTCGGGCACGTCGCCGTTGACGATGCGCAGCGCCAGGCCTTCGGCGATGGCGGTCTTGCCGACGCCGGGTTCACCGATGAGGACGGGATTGTTCTTCGTGCGACGGGAAAGCACCTGAATGGTGCGGCGGATTTCGTCGTCGCGCCCGATCACCGGGTCGAGCTTGCCCTCGCGGGCGTCCTTGGTCAGGTCGCGGGCATATTTCTTCAGCGCGTCGTAGCCCTGCTCGGCCGAGGCGGAATCGGCCGTGCGGCCCTTGCGCAGCTCGTTGATCGCCTCGTTCAGCGCCGCGGCGGTGACGCCGGCCTTCTCGAGAATGGCCGCGGTCTTGGCGCCCTTCTCGATGACGAGGGCGAGAAGCAACCGCTCGACGGTGACAAAGCTGTCGCCGGCCTTCTTGGCGATTTCCTCGGCGGTGGCGAAGACCTTGGCCAGCGGCTGCGCCAGATACATCTGACCGTTGCCGCCAGAGACGCGCGGCATGGCGGCGAGCGCCGCGTCGACGGCCAGCCGGACGTCGGCGGCGCGCCCGCCGGCTTTTTCGATCAGTCCTCCCGCAAGGCCCTCGCTGTCGTCGACGAGAACCTTCAGGAGGTGCTCGGCGGAAAACTGCTGATGGTCGCGCGATGCCGCGGCGGTCTGGGCCGCCTGGATGAAGCCGCGGACGCGCTCGGTGTATTTTTCCATGTCCATGGAGGATCTCCCCTGTCGTGCCACCCGCGCTGCGGCGTGGAACGCTTGCTCTGGAGTCCGGCCCCCGTCATCGGCAGGCCGCTCCGCTGAGATATGGGGGCATTCCAGGCGGGTTGAAAGGTATTACGGAATGATACCTATCCCGATGCGGCCGGAAATTGCGCCGACCGTCACCTCGCTCGCTCCGGCGGTGCTCCCGCCATGAAAAAAGGGGCGGCGGATCGCTCCGTCGCCCCTTTTCCGGCTGCTGCCGATTCTTCGATCAGCTGTTGGTGGCCATCAGGAAGGCCGGCAGGTGATCGCCGCCATCCTCGCCGCCCGACGAATCGTCGTCCGGCTTCTTCTTGCGCGGGCGACCCGGCTTGCGCTTGACCTTGCTCTCGGCATCGACGGGCGATGTCTCAGTCTGCGGCGTCGGGGGCTGGGGCGTCGGGGGCGTCTCGGCCCGCGCTTCGACCGGCGCCGTGGGCGCCACGGGCGCCGTCGCGATCACGGGATCGGCGGCGACAGGCGCCGGCGACGCGGTGGCGACGGGCTCGCCGCCGGAGGCCAGATCCGCTGCTGCCGGGGCGCGCTGCTCGCCGTCTTCGCTGCGAACGCGCCGCGGACGACCGCGACGACGCGGCTCGCCCTGCGCTTCTTCGCTCCGCGGACGGAACTCCTCGCGCGGCGCACTCTCGGTGGAGACGGTTTCGGCGGCGGGTATGCGCTGCGGCAGCTCGGCATTGCGCGGCTGCTCGTGGCCGGCAAGACGCGGCGCCTGCTCCTCGCCGCCTTCGATCGGCGCGCGGGGCTCGCTTACCACCGGCTGCGGGCCGAGGCCGTTCGGCGCCTGGCGGTCGCGATTGTCGCGATTTCCGCGATTGTCCCGATCCCGGGCTTGAAAGCCGTCGCGGTTCTCGCGGTTGCCGTCCCGATTGCCGCGGTTCTCGTCACGGCTGGCGCTGTCACGGTTGCCGCGATTCTCGTTGCCGCGGCTGTCGTTGCCGCGATTATCGCGGTTGCCGTCGCGTGCTTCGCGGTTGCCGTCCCGGTTGCCGCTGGCCGATTGCGGGGCGCCGTTGCCGCCACGCTGGTCCCGGCCCTCGCGCTGGGCGTTGGGCTGCCCGTTGAAGCGCTCACCCTGCTGCCGCTCGCCCTGGGACCGATCGTTCTGACCGCGATCCGTTTGATAGCGCTCGCCCTGGTTCCGGTCCGCCTGGTTGCGATCACCCTGGTTGCGGTCGTTCTGGTTCCGATCGTACTGGTTACGGTCGTTCTGGCCACGATCTTCGTTGCCATTGCCATTGCCGTTGGCGTAGCCGTTCTCCGAACCGCCCTCGTCCTCGCCGTCCTCGTCGGTCTGGTCGCCGAAATCGTTCTCGTCCTGCTGGAGCTGGAAAGTTCCCTGCGCGGCGGCGACGATGCGGCCGTAATGCTCGGCATGCTGGAGGTAATTCTCCGCCATCACCCGATCGCCGGAAGCTGCCGAATCGCGCGCGAGCGTCGAGTATTTTTCGGCGATGTGCTGGGCGGTGCCGCGGATCTTCACGTCCGGGCCGTTCGACTCATAGCTGCGAGACAACGGATTGGGGCCCTTGCGACCGCGCCCGCGCATCCGCTGCTTGTTCTGCTGCTGCTGTCCTGGCCTCATGCTCTTCCTGTCTCTGGATATCCAGCTAGCGTGCCGGTTGCTCTGGCTGCAGGACGGCCCATCCCTGGGGATGGAGCGCTTGCCCCGCGCGATACGGATGCGCCAGCGCGCGACCGAGATCGAATATTTTGTATTCGGTTGAGCCGATCGATTCCAAATCGTCGGTATCACGGACAGCCGCCCCGCCGTCTCGAGCATCCCACGTCCGACCGCCACACCGGCAGGTCAGAAGCTGAGGGATGGTCCCCCTCGATTGGTCCGTAACGGTCTCGAAACTAGAAGGTTCGGCCCTGTGCCACAAGCCCTTTTTGCGGCGATGGGAACGAAACACTGGTTTGACGGACTTTTTATGCCTGATCTGCTTCGTCCGTGGCCCGAGCATGCAGAATAAAGTGTCGCCACCGCGGACGGGACCCGGTCCGCGCCGTCACTTGCCCGTCTGGAACCACAATGCCCGCGGGATGCCTGCCAGATCGTCCCTCGATGCGGCCAGCACAAGTCCGGCCGCGGAAAAGATCTCACACACGTCGCTTGCCTGACCCTGACCGATTTCCACAAGCGCGTGCCCCGGCCGGCGCAGCCTCTCGGCTGACTGGCATGCAAGGGCGCGGTAGGCGTCCAGTCCGTCCGGCCCGCCATCGAGCGCAAGGTGCGGATCGAATTCGCGTACCTCGCGCGCAAGGCCGGCGATGTCGCCGCTGCGAATATAGGGCGGGTTCGACACGACGATGTCGACGGGCGCACCGATGGCGCTGAGATAGTCGCCGGCCACGGCATGAAAACGCGGCGCGACGCCGGCCGCCAAGGCATTGCGACGGGCCGTGACAAGCGCACCGGGAGACAGGTCGATGGCGATCGCCTCGGCCTCGGCATACAGCGCCAGCAGCGACACCGCGATGGCGCCCGTGCCGGTGCCGACATCGGCGATCAGGCAGGCCCCGCGCGCGGCCAGCACGGCTTCGATCGGTTGGCGGCACAGCTCGACGAGCGTCTCGGTATCGGCCCTTGGCTCCAGCGTCTCTGCCGAAAGGGCGAAGTCGTGGTCGTAGAAGGCGCGTCGTCCGAAGATCCGGTGCACCGGCTCTCCCTCGATGCGCCGCGCCACCATGGCGCGGAGGCGCCCCAAAGCGGGCGGTTCGACCGCGTTCCCCGACCGGAGGATCAGTCCGCCGGCGTCGCAGCCGAGGGCCTCGGCGAGCAGCAGGCGCGCATCGGTCGCGGGGTCTTCGATGCCCGCGTCGCGCAGACGGGCACGTAGGTCCGCCAGCGTTTCGGCAATGGTCGGCGCAGCGGGACCGGGGGCGGGCGAAATCGGCCTAGTCCTCGCCGCCGACCGATGCGAGCAGCCGCGCCTGGTGGTCGGCGATCAGCGCCCCGACGAGTTCGTCGAGTTCGCCCTCCATCACCTTGTCGAGCTTGTAGAGAGTCAGGTTGATGCGGTGGTCGGTCACCCGCCCTTGCGGAAAATTGTAGGTGCGAATGCGTTCGGACCGGTCGCCGGAGCCGACCTGGCTGCGGCGGGCCTCCGAGCGCTCGCCGTCGGCGCGCTCGCGTTCCATGTCGTAGAGCCGGGCGCGCAGCACCTGCATGGCCCGGGCGCGGTTCTGGTGCTGCGACTTTTCGGCCGAGACGACCATGATGCCGGTCGGCAGATGGGTGATGCGCACGGCCGAGTCCGTCGTATTGACGTGCTGGCCGCCGGAGCCCGACGCGCGCATCGTATCGATCCGGATGTCCTCCGCCCGGATCTCGATATCGATGTCCTCGGCCTCGGGCAGCACCGCGACGGTCGCGGCCGAGGTGTGGATGCGCCCGCCCGATTCCGTCGCGGGAACGCGCTGCACGCGGTGGACGCCCGATTCGAACTTCAGCTTGGAAAAGACGCCGCGGCCGTTGATGGAGGCGATCACTTCCTTGTAGCCGCCGACCTCGCCCTCGCTCGCCGACAGGACCTCGACTTTCCAGCCGTTCACCTCGGCATAGCGCTGGTACATGCGGAACAGATCGCCGGCAAAGAGGCCCGCCTCCGATCCACCGGTGCCGGCGCGGATTTCAAGGATCGCGCTCTTCTCGTCGGCGGCGTCCTTCGGCAGGAGAAGCAGCTGGATGTCCTCCGTCAGCGCCAACTCCTGCTCGCGCAGATCCGCAACCTCCGTGGCGGCGAGGTCGCGCATTTCGCGGTCGGCGCCGGGATCTTCCATCATCGCGCGCATGTCGCGCAGGTCGCTCTCGATCTTGCGGTGCCGGTTGATGGCGGCGACGATCGGCTCGAGCCCGGAATATTCGCTGGCGAGCGCGGCAAAGCTGTCGCGATCCCCGCCCTTGGCCATCTCGGCCTCGAGATAGGAAAAGCGTCGAACGATCTCGTTCATTGTGTCGGAAGGCAGGGTTGCCATGAAATCCTGTGTTGTTTGATGGTCCGGGGTTCCGGCACGCAGCGGCGACCGGCCACTCGTCGCCCGCGGGAGGCGGGGTAATGGCCTGGTAGCGTCGCTAATGCGGGATGGAATGCGCCTGGGCGAAATCGGTCAGCAGCTGGCGCATCGTTCCCATGCGCCGCGGATTGGCCATGTAATCCGCCATCACGGCCTCGAGCTTCTCCAGTTCCAGCTCGATCATCATCGCCTTCACCGGCCCGATCGCCGACGGTGTCATCGAGATCGACCGGAAGCCGAGGCCCATCAAGGCCATCGCTGCCAGCGGCTTGCCGGCCATCTCGCCACACAGGCCGACTTCCACGCCGTTGCGGATTCCCGCATCGAGAATGGTCTTCAGCGCCGACAGGAACGGCGGCGACAGGTCGTCGAAGCGGCCGGCCATGCGCGCATTGCCGCGATCGACGGCGGAGAAGAACTGGAAGAGGTCGTTCGACCCGATGGAGACGAAGTCGACGAGGGCCATCAGCTCGTCCAACTGGAAGAGGAGCGAGGGCACCTCGATCATCGCGCCGAGTTTCAGCTGCCGCGGCATGACATGGCCGAACTTGGTGAGATGGGTGAGCTCGCGCGCAATGAGGTCGCGCGCCTGGCGCAGCTCGCCGAGCTCGGTCACCATCGGGAACATGATCCTGAGCTCGCGCCCGCGCGCCGCCTTCAGGAGGGCGCGCAGCTGCGTGCGCATCAGGCCGGGACGGTCGAGGGCCAGGCGGATGGCCCGGTAGCCGAGCGCCGGGTTCTCCTCCGGCGACTGGTGCAGATAGGGCAGGAGCTTGTCGCCGCCGATGTCGAGGGTGCGGAAGGTCACCGGCATGTCGCCGGCCGCGTCGATCACCGCGGAGTAGAGGCGCTCCTGCTCGCTCGCCTTCGGCATCGACGAGGCGACCATGAACTGCAGCTCGGTGCGGAACAGGCCGATGCCGGCCGCGCCGCAATCGACGAGCTGCGGCAGATCCACGAGAAGGCCTGCATTCATCAACAGGTTGACCGCCACGCCGTCGCGCGTCTCGGCCGGCACGTCGCGCAGGGCGCGGTACTGTTCCTGGCGCTTGGCGCGGAACTGGACCTTCTCGATGAACACCGCTTCCACTTCGGCGGTCGGGCGCAGGTGCACGCCGCCATCGGTACCGTCGACGATGATCGCGTCGCGGTTTTCGGACATGGAGACCACGCCCTTGGCCTGGCCGACGACGGGAAGGCCGAGCGCGCGAGCGACGATGACGACGTGGCTGGTCGCCGTGCCTTCTTCGAGGATGAGGCCGCGGATCTTGTCGCGGCGATAGTCGAGAAGTTCCGCCGCGCCCATCGAACGGGCGACGATGATCGCGTCCGACGGCTC
The DNA here is from genome assembly GCF_019973775.1 of Aureimonas sp. SA4125. Classification (NCBI taxonomy): domain Bacteria; kingdom Pseudomonadati; phylum Pseudomonadota; class Alphaproteobacteria; order Hyphomicrobiales; family Aurantimonadaceae; genus Aureimonas; species Aureimonas sp. SA4125. The sequence continues at coordinate 3,830,189 of NZ_AP025032.1, forward strand.
GTCGGCTCCGTCGCCGATCTCGGTCCGGCCCATCAGCTGGCGCAGCAGCCGGTTGGCGAGGTCGTCGAAATCGTGCAGGCGTTCGCGGATATAGGGATCGGTCATGTGCATCATGCGCGCGCGCATGTCGCTCTGAACCTTCTCTACCGCCGCCTCGGCGGTGAGACCGTTGCGTACTGCCTCCTCCAGTCGGCGCACCCAGCCGCGATCGTGGGCGAACATGCGATAGGCCTCGAGCACGGCGCGGTGCTCGCCCTCGGCGGCGATGTCGCGCCGCGACAGCATGTCCTCGATCGACACCCGAAGAAACTGCAGCGACTGCTCGAGCCGGGTGATCTCGGCGCCCACATCCTCGTTGAAGAGGTTCGTCACCACCACCCGCGGCTCGTGCAGGATGACGTGGCCAAGACCGATGCCTTCGGCGAGCGCGATGCCGGTGAAGGAGACGGGCCGCGACAGATCGAGGACGACGCCCGGACGCGACAGGCCTTCGAGGCTGCCGGCGGCGATCATCTCGGCAACGACCATGGCGACGGTCTCGAGCGCCTCGACCTCCTCCTCGCGGTAGACGCGCTTGGCCCGGTTCTGCACGTCGAGGACGCCGAGCGTGCGGCCGGCTCTGAGAATCGGCACGCCGAGGAAGGCGTTGAACGGCTCCTCGCCGGTACCGGGAATGAAGGTGAAGGCCGGGTGCTTCTGTGCCTCGGACAGGTTGAGCGAACGCGCCGTGGCGGCGATCGTCCCGACGAGGCCCTCGCCGAGCTTCAGCTGCGCCAGATGCACCGAACCGGGGTTCAGGCCCTCGGTGGCGTAGAGCTCCAGCACGGCGTCGGCGCGCAGCACGTAGATCGAGCAGACCTCGGCGACCATGTTCTGGGCGATCTGTCGTACGATTTCGTCCAGACGCGCCTGCGGCTGCAGGGGCTCGGCCATGAGCTCCCGGATCTTGCGCATGAGCACGCGGGGACCGGACGAATCGCTTCTGATCAAGGTCGTCTTCCAAAGGGCGGCCCAGAGCCACCGCCGTCGGCCACGATGAAACGACCGCCCGGCGGCCCCGGACGATCCAAGGTTGTGGTCTGCGGTAGACCCTTCACCCGGTCAAGCTTTGTCGAGACCGTAGACCGAATGCAAGCTGCGCACGGCAAGTTCGGAAAACTCGCCGTCGATGAGGATGGAGATCTTGATCTCCGAGGTGGTGATGGCGCGGATGTTGATGCCGCGACTGGCCAGCGCCTTGAAGGCCGTGGCCGCGACGCCCGTGTGGCTGCGCATGCCAACGCCGATGACCGAGACCTTGGTCAGTCCGAGCTCGCTCTGGATGACGTCGAAGCGCATCTCGGGCTTGGCCTTTTCGAGAATCGCCGTCGCCTTCTGCAGATCGCTCGCCGGCACGGTGAACGTCATGTCGGTGCGGGTGCCGTCCTCGGAGATGTTCTGGACGATCATGTCGACATTGACGCCGGCATCCGCCAGCGGGCCGAAGATCGCCGCGGCGACGCCCGGCTGATCCTCGACCCGGCGCAGCGAGATCTGCGCCTCGTCCTTGGCATAGGCGATGCCCGTCACGACCTGCTGTTCCACGATTTCATCCTCGTCGCAAATGAGTGTACCCGGCGGGTTCAGAAGATCTCCCATGCCGGGCGCGTCCGGATCCTCGAAGGAGGAGCGGACGAACAGCCGAACCTTATGCACCATGGCCAGTTCCACCGACCGGACCTGCAGTACCTTGGCCCCGAGCGAAGCCATTTCCAGCATTTCCTCGAAGGAAATCTTCGCCATTCGCCGCGCCTTCGGCTCGATCCGCGGATCGGTCGTGTAGACGCCGTCGACATCGGTGTAGATGTCGCAGCGGTCGGCCTTGATCGCCGCGGCGATGGCGACCGCAGACGTATCCGAGCCACCGCGGCCCAATGTCGCGATGCGGTTGTCCGGCGCGATCCCCTGGAAGCCGGCGATGACGGCGACCTGGCCCTCGCCGAAGCGGCGCACGATCTCTTCGCCCTCGATTTCCTGGATCCGCGCCGCGCCGTGGGCGCCGTCGGTGCGGATGGCGATCTGCCAGCCCATCCAGGAGCGGGCATTGATGCCCATGCCCTGCAGCGTGATGGCCAGAAGTCCGGCGGTCACCTGCTCGCCGCTGGCGACGACCGCGTCATATTCGCGCGCATCATGCATCGGCGAGGCCGCTCGGCACCACTCGACCAGCTCGTTCGTCTTGCCCGACATCGCCGAGACGACGACCGCGACCTGGTGGCCGGCGTCGACCTCGCGTTTGACGTGGCGCGCGACGTTCCGGATACGGTCGATATCGGCGACCGAAGTGCCGCCGAACTTGAGAACGAGACGCGCCATGAGAGATGCTAGCCTGGACGGCGGACGGCGTCGCCGCCCGCGGTGTGTCGATAGGACGCTGGCGGAAACGCCATACCCTTCCGCAGCGCGCCGGAGTTAGCCGAAATGCGCCGCCACTGCAAGAAAGCGTGTTTCAGCCTCTTGCATGCAGAGGCCCAGTGTTGCGAGGGGACGCCCGGACCTTGTCCGTCGCTTGACTTTCGCCGCCGCCGGCGAACATGCGATGGGAGATGACAGGAATGGCGGGACGGGATGATGAGCGAAGCACGGCAGACGACGATCGACGCCGGCGAGGTCGAGCGCTTTTCGCGGCTTGCGGCCGAATGGTGGAACCCGGCGGGTAAGTTCAAGCCGCTGCACAAGTTCAACCCGGTGCGCCTCGCCTACATCCGCGAACAGCTCGGCCTCAATTTCGGCCTCGATCCGGCGGGGATGCGCCCCTATGAGGGCCTCCGCATCCTCGACATCGGTTGCGGCGGGGGACTGATCTCCGAGCCCGTGGCGCGGCTCGGCGCCCACGTCGTCGGCGCCGACGCCTCGGAGACCAACATCGAGGTGGCGAGGATCCATGCCGCGCAGAGCGGTCTGGCCATCGACTACCGTGCGACGACGGCCGAGGCGATCGCCGAGGGCGGCGAGACATTCGACGTGGTGCTGGCGCTCGAAGTCGTCGAACACGTCTCCGACGTGCCGTTCTTCCTCGATTCCTGCGCAAGGATGGTGAAGCCCGGCGGCCTCCTCTTCGTCGCCACCATCAACCGCACAATGAAGGCCATGGGCCTTGCCATCATCGGCGCGGAATACGTGCTCGGCTGGCTGCCGAAGGGGACGCACCAATATGCAAAGCTCGTGCGGCCGGATGAGATTCGCGCCCCGGTGGAGGCCGCAGGGCTGACGATGATCGACGAGACCGGCGTCGTCTATCACCCGCTCGCCGACGCCTGGCGCCGTTCGACGGACCTCAGCGTCAACTACATGGTCCTCGCCCGCCGCAGCTGACGCGGTCGCGGCAGAGCCGCCATGCTGACATCTCGCGCCGGCGGTCCAAGCCGCATGCCTGTCGATGGCGCTCATGCGACGCGCCCGGCGCCGATTGCTTCATGCAGCGCTCAAGTTTATACCTCGGGCGCGAACTGGATGCAGAAGTCTTAGGGCGGCGGGAGTTTCACGCGACATGGCAGCAGCGCTGAAGAACGAGGCGACAACCGTGACGGCGACCGAGTCTGTGACGACGGTCCTCGCTTTCCCCGGATGTCCGGCCGCGGCGATCACGCGCAGCTTTACCCCCAGCGTTGCCGAGCGGCTCGAGCTCGACCGCCTGCGCTGGCTGGCGCTGCGCAGCCTGATCGCGCCGAAGCCCGATCTCGAACGCGCCTGCTTCCTCCTTTCCGGCGACCCCGACGTCTCGCTCTCGCGCTTCTCCATCGCCTTCTTCCGCGGCCTCTCCGACAAGGCGCGGCGCGAAATGGTGTTCTACCGACCCGGCGCGAAGGCCGTCAGCGACGACGAGATCTGGCTTCTCCGACTGGCCGCCGCCTGGCGCGCCGGTGACGAGAGCGGAGCCCGCGCACTCATCGCCTGGCGCGTCCAGCCGGATGCGCAGCGCTGGCTGCGCTTCCTCTCGGCCGGCATGGTCCGCATGCTGGACACCGGAACGGATTTCATCACGACGGGTTGATTATTCGCGGGCTCTTCTCTAGTTTGGAATTATTCTAAACAACGGACTCATGTGGTTCGATAAGGAGATGACGATGGGACTGACAGCCGCGAAGATCGACCCGAGCGCCAAGCAGGAGCTCGTCGAAGGCCTGACCCAGGCGCTGGCCGAGACCTCCGTCGAGACGATGAAGGCGCAGAACTTCCACTGGAACGTCACCGGCATGTCCTTTGGACCCCTGCACGAGCTGTTCCAGAAGATGTACGAGGACCATTTCGAGGGCCAGGACCTGCTTGCCGAGCGCATCAAGCAGTTCGACATGCATGCCGAAGGCCGCTACTCCGTCTACCTCGCCCGCAGCGCGGTGAAGGAGCACGACGGTCACGCCGACGCCAAGGAGATGATCGCCACCCTCCTCGCCGACCAGGAGCAGATTTCCTCGACGCTGTCCGCGCTCTGCGAGATCGCCGACCAGCACGGAGACTGGGCGACCAACGACCTCGCCACCGCGCGCATCGAGGCGCACGACAAGTTCGCCTGGATGCTGCGCGCGCACCTGAAATAGCACTTCGCCTCTCGGCGATTGCAGCGGCCCCGTCAGCAATGGCGGGGCCGCCTGCGTTCTGGAGGATGTCCCGCATGCGGGATACGATCCGGCGCGACGCCGTGAGCCTCAGAAAAGGCCGAACACCGCCAAGATGCCCAGCACGAAGCCGTCGCCAATGGTCGCCGACAGCGCGACCTCGACCAGGAGGGCCAGCAGAAGTGTCCCACGCCAGCCGACGAACCGGGCGGCAAGAAACCCCAGCATGACGAACCCCGTGTCGCTGAGAGCATTGAGGATGGTGTCGCCGGAATAGGCGCCCGGTTGGTTCGACGCGTTGAACAGGTCGATCACCATGGGCGTGTTCTCCACGATCTCCCAGAGCACGCTGCCGAGAACCGCGACCGCCAGCTTGGAGCGCACCGGCCAGTCCGGCTTCAGGCGGTCGAGGAAGAGGCAGAGACCTGCGCCGAACACCGCATGCATGAAGGAATAGGGATCCGTCAGGTGCTGCGAATTGGATGCCGCGCCAAAGCCCGTGCTCCACAGGCGCAATGTCTCCTGTTGCGGCAGAAGGGGACGCCCGAACAGCAGCAGAAGAACCGCGGCGGTCGCATTGGCCGCCGCGCACAGCAGGACGCAGAGCGCGAGCGACGGCTTGCCTCTACCGCGCGGCCCCGTCGTTGCGAGCGCGTCGAGGGAATCGCCGGAAGCAGTCTGGGGGGCTTGCGTCATGGCTTTGCGACGTCGGGGGACGTCGGCTCCTCCACGGCCGCGCCGATCGGCATGGCGCGAAGGCTCAGTCGAGAACCTCTTGCGATGATCGTGTCGCCCATCAGGTCGACGCCGTAGGCGGCATTGCAGGCCCGCATCGGAGGCAGCGAAACGCCCTTATTTGAGCGGCACGGTGACAGGGAAGGGGTGGCATCAGTTTGCATTCTCTCGAAAAGGTTTCGCCAGTCTCGGTCGGTTCAGGGAAATCCTGGAGCGCACGCACGCCCTGGACGCCAACCTAGCACCCGGTGGCAAAGAGACCATTCGAGAATGCAGCCTTACCGTGGCATGCCCGATCAAGGCGCAGACGGGGTCTGGCCGACGGAGGTTGCACGACGACCGGACGTCTCTGCAGCAGCCACAACTCCCGACCGGAGCCTTGGCGATGCTCGCGCCGGCCGCGGCATCTCCAGAACCCCGATCTGACAAGCTTTGCAGGCGCGCACCCAATCCGGCGCGACGCCTTACTCCCCTTCCGCTCCGATCGGGCACGCCACTCCCTCCATCGCGCATTTGCGCTGATAGGCCATGACCCAGAAGGCCGGATTGCGCGTCGACTCCGCCAGCCGCGCCATCAGCGCCTCGATGAATTCCTTCTTCGCCGCGCCGCTGCCATGCTGCGGAAAGGATTGCTTCTCCTCCTTCGTCATGGCGCAGCCGACGCAGCGGCCCTGGCGCTTGTACTTGCAGACGTCGACGCAGGGGCTCGGCGCATCGGCCCAGCGGTCGAGTTCGGTGTCGGACATGGAAGGTTCCTTGGCGATACGGAGTGACCTAGGCCGCGCGGTCGAGCTTTTCCAGCCGGTCGAGCGGACAGGACGCGTCCTTGCGCTCGCACTTGCGGCGGTACATGCGCGTCCAGTAGCCGAGCTTGCCCATCGTTACCAACCGCTCCTCCAGCATCAGGAAGAAGGCCTGCTTCTTCGATTTCCTGCCGATGCGCTTGAACGCCTTCTTCTCCGGCTTGGTCATGGCACAGCCGACGCAGCGGCCGGCATCGCGAAACTTGCACACGTCGATGCACGGGGATGGCGCTTTCGCCCAGGTCTTGGCCAATCGAAACACTCCGGGATTTGGGAAGCGCCGGCGAAAGCGGCAGCGTCTGGGGAAGGTCGGTCTGCGCGGGCCGGCGCGCTCGCGGCCGGAAGCCTAGTTCTTGTCTTCCGGCAGGGGTGGCATCGGCATGACGGCGATACCCTCCTCGACGAGCCCCTTGACCTCGGGTGGCGAGGCCTCGCCGTAGATCTGCCGCGCCTCGACCTCGCCATAGTGGATGCGGCGCGCTTCCTCGGCGAAGGCGGGGCCGACATAGTCGGCTTTGGCGCGGGCTTCGCGCGCCAGGTGCTGCAGCGCCGCCATCATCTTCGCCGCCTCTTGCGGCCCTCCCTCGCGCTTCGTGCCGCTGAGGGCCGGCCGCATCAGCGCCTTGTCGATCGTCGTCGTCCCGCACACGGGGCAAGCGACGAGGTGCCCGGCGTTCTGCGTCTCGAAGTCCTCGCTGGAGCGGAACCAGCCATCGAAGGAATGCCCCTCGGGCTCGCACCGCAGGGAGAAGGTGATCACTCGGCCGCCTCTGCGGAGGACGCCGGCGCGACGCTGAAGTCGCGGGCATTGCGCAGGTTCGGGATCTTCTGGCGCGCCGCCGCGACATCGGCCGTGTCGATCCGCGCAAGGGCCACGCCCGGCGCATCGCCATCGACTTCGGCGAGGATCCTGCCCCAGGGGTCGATGATGATCGAATGACCATAGGTCTCGCGCCCGTCGGCGTGGACGCCGCCCTGAGCGGCGGCGACGACGAAGGCGCCGTTCTCGATCGCCCTCGCCCGCAGAAGCACGTGCCAGTGCGCCTCCCCGGTCTGCCGGGTGAAGGCGGCCGGGGCCGTCAGGATCTCGGCCCCGGCGAGCGCCTCGGCCCGGAAGAGCTGGGGGAAGCGCATGTCGTAGCAGACGGCAAAGCCGAGCCGAGCCTTTTCGCCCGCGATGTCGAGATCGGCGACCTCGGCCTTGCCGCCGGGGCGGTAGGTGCTCGACTCGCGCCAGCTCTCGCCATTGTCGAGATCGACGTCGAACATGTGGATCTTGTCGTAGGTCGTCTGGAGACTGCCATCGGGGCGAAACAGGAAGGCGCGGTTGGCGACCATGCCGCCCTCGACGGCGACGGCGACCGAGCCGACATGGACGTGGATGGCGTAGCGACGGGCGAGCTCGGCGGCGGTGCGGACGATGACGTCCTCGGGCCCGTCCTTCAGCCTTGCCATCAGCCCGGCCTTGTCACGCTGGACCATGCCCGTCATCTCGGGGCTCTGCACATAGTGCGCGCCGCCGGCCACCGCCTCCTCGACGAGGGCCGAAAAATCGCGCGCATTGGCATCGGGATCGATGCCGGAACGCATTTGCAGGACGGCGGCGGTGAAAACGGTCATGTCTCTTCCTCGGGCCAACCGGCCCCTCGTGTTACGGCCGGATCAGGCGGCGAGAAGCGGGTCGAGCTTGCCCGCACGCTCCAGCGCATAGAGATCGTCGCAGCCGCCGACATGCGTCTCGCCGATAAAGATCTGCGGAAACGTCGCGCCGCCGTTCGAGCGCTGCATCATCTCCCTGCGCAGGTCCGGCGAATGGCTGGCGTCCTTCTCCTCGAAGGCGACGCCCTTCTTCTCCAGAAGCTGCTTTGCCCGCGCGCAATAGCTGCAGAGCTGGCGGGTATAGATGGTGACGTCGGTCATGGCGCTGGTCCTGAAATCCGCTATCCCCCCGATATGGACGCCTCATTCTTCCGCTGCAACCCGTGCAAAGGTCAAGACGTCGACATCCCGCGCACCGGCCCGAATCAGCGCAAGGGTGGCGCTGCCGACGGTGGCGCCGGTGGTGAAGACGTCGTCGACGAGAAGGACGCGCCTGCCGAGGATCGCGGCGCGCTGGCCCGGCACGATCTTGAAGGCGCCGCGCACGTTCTCCTGCCGTTGCCGGCGCCCGAGCCCGACCTGGCTGCGCGTCGCCTTCACCCGCGCCAGCGCCAGCGGCGCGGAGGCGAGCGCCCGGCCGCGCGCCGCCTCGCCGCGCACGAGCGCCCGCGCCAGTTCCGCCGACTGGTTGAACCGCCGCCGCCATAAACGCCCCCGGTGCAGCGGAACGGGCACGACGATCTCGGCATCGGCGAGGAGATCCTCGCCGGCGCGGCCCATCCAACTGGCCATCAGCGGCACGAGGTCGGTGCGGTCGCCATATTTCAGCGCGGCGACGAGACGGGCGGCGAGCCCGTCATAGATCACAGCGGAGCGATGGCGAGCGAAGGGCGGCGGGTCGGCGATCGCCTGCGGCGACACCGCCCCCTCCCCCGGATCATAGGAAAAGGGCAGGCCGAGCACGTCGCAATAAGGCCGCTCGATGAAGCGCAGGAGCGTCCAGCAACGGGCACAGAGAGCATCCGGGCCGCCGACCGCCACCCGGCAGCCGGCACAGACTGGCGGGAAAAGCAGGTTCGCCACGATCTGCGACATCACCCCGGCGCCACGCTGGACCGACAGTGCCATGCCCGTCTCCTGGAAAAAGGATCGAGGCCATCACGATACGCCGCCCTACATCGGCTACAAGCTTTGAAAGTCGCAGCAACGGAAAAACTAAATGAGCGCCACCCCGATCTTCGATCGCACCCTCCTTGATCGCCGCCGGCAACGCGTCTCCCTCGACCCCGCGGCGGCTTCGGCACGCTTCCTTCTGGCAAACGTCGCCGCCGAACTTGCCGAACGACTGTCGCTGGTCGAGCGGCACTTCGCCCTCGGCATCGACCTCGCCAGCCATTCCGGCGAGATGGCCGAGCTTCTCCGCCAGAGCGGCAAGGTGGGTACGCTGGTGCGGGTGGAACGCCTGGCCTCGCTCGTCGGCGACAGCCTTGCCGTGGTCGCCGACGAAGAGGCCCTGCCGCTGAAGGAGGGCTCGGCCGATCTCGTCGTCTCGGCATTGTCGCTGCATCTCACCAACGACACGCCCGGCGCCCTTATCCAGGCGGCGCGGACGCTGCGCCCGGACGGATTGTTCCTGGCGGCGCTCCTCGGTGGCGAGACGCTGAACGAGTTGCGCACCGCGCTTCTCGAGGCGGAGGCGGAAATCCGCGGCGGCGCCTCGCCGCGCGTTCCACCCTTTGTCGACATTCGCGACGCCGGTGCCCTGCTGCAGCGCGCCGGTCTTGCCCTTCCGGTGACGGACCAGGACCGGCTCACCGTGCGCTATGATTCGATGTTCGGTCTGATGCGCGACCTGCGCGCGATGGGAATGGCCAACCCGCTGACGGCCCGCAGCCGCACGCCGACGCCGCGTCGCCTTTTCCTGCGCGCGGCGCAGATCTACCAGGAGCGTTTCGCCGACGCCGACGGCCGCGTCCGCGCGACCTTCGACATCGTCTATCTCTCCGGATGGAAGCCGCATGAAAGCCAGCAGAAGCCGCTGAAGCCCGGCAGCGCCAAGGCCAGTCTCGGCGAGGCGCTCGCCGACCGTTCCCGGGTGTCCCGTCCGCCAACATCGTGACGGCCTCGCCGAAGCGGCGACCGGGCGCAAACGGGGCGAAACCTGCCAGCCTGCTGGCGGGCCAGCCTGCGGCCCATCGTGGCCGGGTGCGACGAGGGCAGTTTCACGGGCTGCCGTCGCGGTGACGCCGTCTCAGCAAGCGCCGCGCTGGGTACCATCCGGGAAGAGAAGGCACGGTCCCTTGTCGGGGTCCGTCAGCACGCTGAGGCGCGACACGTAGTGTTTCTTGTCCGAACGGACGCTCGAGCCCGTCGTGACGGTATCCAGCGTCTTGACGCGCTCGGCGGCCACGAGCTTGGCCTGGTGATCGGCGGTCGGCACGACGATCATCGCCAGCGCGACGGCAATCGATCCGAACAGGAGCGTGGCGCGAAACAAGCCGCCACGCGCTTCGACGAGGGTGTCGGAAATCCCCGACTTCTGACTGACATCTCTCATGGAACACCTCCGTCTGGCAAAGCGAGGCGGACCGGACCGCCGTCGCCTTCTCGACTTTGACTGTGCCGTGGGAGCGGTGAAAATTGCCTTAAACTGTCCTCTGGTCCTTCAGGATCGATTAGCACCTGAGGCAGGCATTTTCGGCGCGCCGCGGGCGGCAGCGGCGGGGCTCGCCGCTCAGAGGAGGTCGACGAGGAAGGGGATGATCGGCGCGTCGGCCGGCGGCATGGGATAGTCGCGCAGCGCTTTCGGCCGGACCCATTTCAGCCTTTGTCCCTCGCGCGGTGTCGCGATGCCCTCGAATCGGCGGCAGACATAGAGCGGCATCAACAGGTGAAAGTCCTGATATCTATGGCTTACGAAGGTAAGCGGCGCGAGGCAGGCGGCCTTCGTGACGATCCCGAGTTCTTCCTCAAGCTCGCGGATCAGCGACTCCTCGGGTGTCTCGCCCGGCTCGACCTTGCCGCCCGGAAACTCCCAGAGGCCGGCCATCGACTTGCCCGCCGGGCGCTCTGCGATGAGCACCCGCCCATCGGCATCGACCAGCGCGCACGCGACGACGAGAACCAGACTGATTGCAGACATGCTGAAGAGATCCTTAACTCTCGGACCCCGGCTGGTCCGCAAAGGCTGCGTGAGCGAGGTCCGGCTCGACGCGGTTCAGGCAGGCGGCGCGCGGTAGACATAGCGATAGGCCTCGACGAAGCCGAGCTTCCGATACATGGCGAGCCCCGCCGCGTTGTCGGCCTCGACCTGCAGCCAGGCGGTACGCGCCCCCATCGCCCGCGTGTGGCGCAGAGCCGCCGTGACGATGCCGCGGCCGATGCCGCGTTGCCGCCGGTCAGCGGACACCGCGACATCGAGGACGCCGGCAAGGTCGTTGTCCCGGATCGCCAGGGCGACGGCGACCGGTCGGGCTCCCTCCTCGAGCAGAAAGAGCGCCGAGGGCGGCCGGATCAATTCGAGGATCTCGGTCAGTCCCTCCCGCAGCTCGGCCGGCCGCTCGTGTACGACCAGACTGGCTTCGATGTAGCGATGGACGTCGCCGATCGGCGTGAGCTCGGACACGACGTCGGGGTCGCAATCCGTCAGGTCGAGACCGGCAAGATCTGCCGAGAAGACGATGGATTCGCCGAAGGACGACCAGCCGAGATCGTCGAGATGCTGGACAAGCTGCGGCGGCGCCAGCGGCGACTGGCGAAACAGAAAGGGCCGACCAAAGGACTTGAACCGCGCGGCCGCACGCTCGACCCTTGCCGGAATGTCGAGATGGTCGGATCGGTCGAGCGGGTTGACCGAGTTCAGGCGCTTGGCGGGAAAACCCGCGGTCAGCCTGACCGCCCAGGTCCCGTCGAACTCCGTCTGGCTCGCGGGCCAGGCGCGAAAGCCTGCGGCCTCCAGCCGCCGGACGACGGCGAGCTGCGTCAGGTTCTCAGCTTCGATAGTCGCCATTGATCTCGACATAGTCCTTCGTCAGGTCGCAGCTGTAGACGGTCCAGCGCCCGCTGCCGAGACCGAGGGCGACATGGATCGGCACTTCCTGCCCCTTCATCACGGCCGCGGCCGAAGCTTCGCTGTAGTCCGGATCGCGCTCGCCGTTCAGCGCCACGCGAACCCCGCCGAAGGAGATCGTCAGCCGGTCGCGGTCGGCGGGCTCGCCGGCCTTGCCGACGGCCATCACGACGCGGCCCCAGTTGGCGTCCTCGCCGGCGACGGCGGTCTTGACCAGCGGCGAATTGGCGATCGACAGCGCGATGCGCTTGGCCGAGGCGTCGCTGACGGCGCCCTCCACCGTCACCTGGATCTCGTGCCGGGCGCCCTCGCCGTCCCGCGCCACCTGGCGGGCGAGATCGAGGAGCATGCCGGCGAGCGCCGAGCGGAAATCCTCCAGCCTGATATCGGCAGGATCGGAAATCTCCGGGCACCCGCGGGAAGCGGCAGCGCCGGTCGCGATGAGAAGCAGCGTGTCTGAGGTCGAGGTGTCGCTGTCGACGGTCACCGAATTGAAGCTCGGCTCGACCGCCTGCGACAGCATGGCCTGGAGCGTCGCCGCCGGCAGCGGCGCATCGGTCGCGAGGAAGGAGAGCATGGTCGCCATATCGGGCGCGATCATGCCGGCGCCCTTGGCGATGCCGTTCAGCGTGACAGTGACGCCGGCGATCTCGACCGCACGGGTTGCGAGCTTCGGATAGGTATCGGTGGTCATGATGGCGTCGGCAGCGTCGCGCCAGCGTGCGCCGGTCGCCTCCTTGGCAAGCCCTTCCAGAAGATGGCTGAACTTGGCGGCGTCGAGTGGCTCGCCGATCACCCCGGTCGAGGCGAGGAAGACCTCGTTCGAGCGGCATCCCACCGCCTCCGCCGCGGCGACCGCGGTCATCGCCGTCGTCTCGCGGCCACGCCGTCCGGTGAAGGCGTTGGCATTGCCGGAATTGACGACGATGGCGCGAACGCTGCCGCCCTTCAGGTTCTCGCGGCAGAGATCGACAGGCGCGGAAGGACATTTCGAGCGGGTGAAGACCCCGGCGATGCTGGCGGGGGCGTCCAGCACCATCATCAGAACATCGGTCCGGCCCTTGTACTTGATGCCCGCCGCGGCGGTCGCGATGCGCAGGCCCTCGATCGCCGGCAGGTTGGCATAGTCGGTCGGTGCCAGCGGCGAGATGCTTGTGCTCATGGAAGTCCCCATCCCAGTGTCATTGAAAAAGGGGCGCGCCATCGCTGGCGCGCCCGTCAGTGTCCGGCGGTGGCTGCTTACTGCGCGGGCGCCGTGGCCGGCGCGGCATCGGCGGGCGCAGCGCCCGCAGGTTCCGCGCCCTCGGCCGGCGGAGCGGAGGCGGCCTTTTCCATCGCCTCGACGGCGGTCTTCATCGCCGGATCGACGTAGACGACCTTCTGTTCCTCGCGCGCCTTCTGCACCAGGACCATGTACTTCTCGCGCATGATGACCTGACGGATCTGCTCCTTCACCGCGTCGAACTCGGGCTGCTTCTGCGGGCGCTTCTCGGTCACCTGGATGATGTGCCAGCCGAACTGCGTCTGCACGGGCTGCTGGGTATACTTGCCGACTTCGAGCGCGTAGGCGGCCGTCTCGAACGGCGGCACCATCTGGCCGGGGCCGAAGAATCCGAGATCGCCGCCCTCGGGACCCGAGGGACCGTTCGACTGCTCGGCGGCGAGCGTCATGAAGTCGGCACCGCCGTCGAGCTTCTTGATGATTGCCTCGGCCTCTTCCTTGGTCTTCACCAGGATGTGGCGGGCATGCAGTTCCTCGACCGGCTTGATCTTGGCGACCTCGGCGTCGTAGCGCGCCTTCAGCTCGTCATCGGTGATGGCGTCGACGCCCTGCTTCTGGAAATAGGCATTGTGCAAAGCGCGCTCACGCAGGAAGGCGATGCGCGCCTCGACGACCTTGTCCTTCGCGATTCCGGCCTTCTCGGCTTCCTGCGCCAGCGACTTGATGTCGATCAGCGCCGAGAGGACGGCGAGTTTGCGCTGCTCGGGCGGCAGCTTGCTGAACTGCTCGCCGAGATCCTGCGCAGCCAGGTCGAGATCGCCTGCCGTGATCGACTGGTCGCCGACCTTGGCGACGACATCGCTATCGGCGGCCAGCGACGGGACGGCCAGCGTCATCAGGGATAGGCCGGTTGCGGCGAGCAGAAGCTTGATGGTCTTGGTCATGAAGGTTCCTCGGGTCATCTCGGGGTAAGAAGCCGGCGCCCGTTGCCAGATCTTCCTGAAAACGGGTTCTGAAAGTCTTGGCTTTGCGGTCTTTTAAGGGCCGGAGCGCGCCTCTCTGCGGCGTTGACATCGCTTTGCCCCCCTCTTATCTCTCTCGCGTCGTCAAAGTCCAGCCGCGCCCCTGTCGCGACCCAGGCAGACAGGGGACGGGCCTTATGCCGGAACGATACGCAAGCCCCTGATCCTGCTGCGCAATTGGCTTCGGCAAGCCGGCATGGCGGCACTGCCTCGTGATCGGTTGGGGCAAGGTCTGGACCGCTTTGCGGCCGCTCGTCGGTAGATCCCTCCACCGGCAAGCGTCTCGATTCATCTTTAGAAAGGCCTGTTCATGGTCAGTCTCGGCGGCATCGCCCGCAAGTTGCTCGGTTCGTCGAACGATCGGGTTGTTCGACGTTTCGAGCCCTTCGTGCGGGAAATCAACGCGCTCGAGGCCTCGCTGGTAGGCTTGAGCGACGAGGCGCTGCGCGGCCGTACCGACGAGTTCCGAGCCCAGATCGCCGCCGGCACCCCGGTCGACAACCTGCTCGTTCCGGCCTTCGCGACAGTGCGCGAAGCCGCCAAGCGGGCTCTCGGCATGCGCCATTTCGACGTCCAGATGATCGGCGGCATGGTCCTGAACCGCAAGTCGATCGCCGAGATGCGGACCGGCGAGGGCAAGACCCTCGTCGCGACCCTACCCGTCTATCTCAACGCGCTTGCCGGCAAGGGCGCGCACGTCGTCACCGTGAACGACTATCTCGCCACGCGCGACGCGGAATGGATGGCCAAGGTCTATCGCTTCCTCGGAATGTCCGTCGGCATCATCACGCACGGCCTCTCGGACGACCAGCGTCGCGCCGCCTATGCCTGTGACATTACCTACGCCACCAACAACGAGCTCGGCTTCGACTACCTGCGCGACAACATGAAGTACGAGCGCGGCCAGATGGTGCAGCGCGGCCATCACTTCGCGATCGTCGACGAGGTCGACTCGATCCTGATCGACGAGGCGCGCACGCCGCTCATCATCTCCGGCCCGCTCGACGACCGATCCGATCTCTACAAGACCATCGACGCCTTCATCCCGCAGCTCGGTCCCGAGGACTACGAGCTCGACGAGAAGCAACGCCAGGTCTCGTTCACCGAGGACGGCACAGAGAAGCTCGAGCGTCTGCTGGAATCGGCGGGCCATCTCGTCGGCGCCTCGCTCTACGACATCGAGAACGTCGCGATCGTCCACCATGTGAACAACGCGCTGAAGGCCCACACGCTGTTCCAGCGCGACAAGGACTACATCGTCCGCAACGACGAGATCGTCATCATCGACGAGTTCACCGGCCGCATGATGCCGGGCCGGCGCTATTCGGAAGGCCTGCACCAGGCGCTGGAAGCCAAGGAGGGCGTCACCGTCCAGCCCGAGAACCAGACGCTCGCCTCGATCACCTTCCAGAACTATTTCCGCATGTACGAGCGTCTTGCCGGCATGACCGGCACGGCGTCGACGGAAGCGGCCGAGTTCGGCGACATCTACGGCCTCGATGTGCTGGAGATCCCGACGAACCTGCCGGTCAAGCGCATCGACGAGGACGACGAGGTCTACCGGACGGCGGACGAGAAGTTCAAGGCGATCGCCAACGAGATCAACGAGGCGGCTGGCCGCGGCCAGCCGGTCCTCGTCGGCACGACCTCGATCGAGAAGTCCGAAATGCTGGCCGAGCGGCTGGCCAAGGGCGGGCTGAAGAATTTTCAGGTGCTGAACGCCCGCTATCACGAGCAGGAGGCCTATATCGTCGCGCAGGCGGGCGTGCCCGGCGCGGTGACGATCGCCACCAACATGGCCGGTCGCGGCACCGACATCCAGCTCGGCGGCAATGCCGACATGCGCATCGAGCACGAACTGAAGGACATGCCGGAGGGCCCGGAGCGGACCGCCGCCGAGGAGGCGATCCGGACCGACATCAAGCGCCTGAAAGATCAGGCGCTGGCTGCCGGCGGCCTCTACGTTCTGGCCACCGAGCGGCACGAGTCGCGGCGCATCGACAACCAGCTGCGCGGCCGCTCCGGCCGTCAGGGCGATCCCGGCCGGTCAAAGTTCTTCCTGTCGCTGCAGGACGACCTGATGCGCATCTTCGGCTCCGAGCGCATGGACACCATGTTGACCCGGCTCGGCCTGAAGGAGGACGAGGCGATCGTCCACCCCTGGATCAACAAGGCGCTGGAGAAGGCGCAGAAGAAGGTCGAGGCGCGCAACTTCGACATCCGCAAGAACCTTCTGAAATACGACGACGTGATGAACGACCAGCGCCGCGTCATCTTCGAGCAGCGGCTCGAACTGATGGATGCGGAAGGGCTGACGGAGACGGTCACCGACATGCGCCAGGCGACCATTGAGGCCGCCGTCGCCCGACATATTCCCGAGCGCGCCTATCCCGAGCAGTGGCAGACCGCCGAGCTGCGCGAGGAGTGCCTGGAGCTTCTCAACCTCGATCTGCCGATCAAGGAATGGGCCGACGAGGAAGGCATCGACGAGACCGTCATCCGCGAACGCATCCTCGACGCCGCGGACGCCATCTTCGCCGAGAAGACCGAGCGTTTCGGGCCGGAGATGATGACCTACATCCAGCGGTCGGTCGTCCTCCAGACCATCGACCTTCTCTGGCGCGAACATCTGGTCAACCTCGATCACCTGCGCTCGGTCGTGGGTTTCCGCGGCTACGCCCAGCGCGACCCGCTGAACGAGTACAAATCGGAGGGCTTCGAGCTCTTCGAGACGATGCTCGGCCATCTGCGCGAGCGCACCACCGCGCAGCTGATGCGCGTCGAGGTCGTGCGGCAGGATGAGCAGCAGCAGTCTCAGGACGATCTGCTGCCGATGATGACGGCGCATCACATCGATGCCACGACCGGCGAGGACGATGCCACCGGCCTGTCCGCCGACAACGAGGATCCAAGCCTCTGGGGTGTCGTCGGTCGCAACGAGCCCTGCCCCTGCGGCTCGGGCAAGAAGTTCAAGCACTGCCACGGCGCTTTCGCCTGAGAGCGGGAGCCGGCAGGCGGCACGTTCAAGGACCGGGGCGGCAGCGTCCCGGTTTTTTATGCGCTGACTGAAGCGTTGCCGCCCTCGGAATGCGGGATGGAGCCGGCAACCGGCCTTGTCCCGCCTCGATCGGCGTCGCTGGCTGGGAAGTGCCGGTGGCGCGGCGCTTTCCGGCGCGGTGCCGGCAACGAAGGACGATTTGAGCGCGACGGCTTCGCTGCGGCGCTCGTCGGCCGAGCACTCCGACGGGGCAAGCCGCGGGAGGAGGTCCGCAGCCCATCCCGCGCCTTGGCGTTCGGTCGGCTCGCCATGACCATGCGAACGGCCGGCCGCCGACGCGGTCCGGCGACGCGCGGCCCGGCCGGGACTACTTCGTGAAGCCGTCGAAAACGGTCGCCTTGCGGGTCTTCAGCGGCTTGCCGAAACGGTCGAAACCTTCGCGGCGGTGCTGCTCGGCGGCATAGGCATCGGCGGTGATCGGCGTGCCGGTCTTGTAGCTGAAGGTCGAGACGGGCGCGAATTCGTGCGGCTTCATCTGCGCAAACAGCCTGTCTTCCTCGGCCTGGTCGGACAGGCGCTTGGCGGCGACCTCGACGGTCTCCTCGACCACCGGGCAGGGCCCTGCCGGCAGGAGGGTCTGGCCGGGCTCCAGCAGGGGATCGAAGACGTAGCGCTTTTCGCAGACGCCGACATTCGGCACACGCTTGGTGAGTTCGAAACGGTCCGACCCCTCCTTCAGCATCTTCCAGAACGCGTAGTGCTCGGACTGGCGATGCCGGGCAAGGTTCTTCGGTGTCATGCGGAAGGGAAAGGCCTGGATCTGGAACGAGCGCTGACCGCCGGCAAAGCTGTCACGGGCGAGCGCGTAGAGTTCCTCGACCTGCCAGTCGTCCATGGCGTAGCACCCGGACGAATTGCACGAGCCGTGGATCATCAGGTTCTGGCCGGTAAAGCCGTGCGAGCGGTCATAGGCGTTGGGATAGCCGATGTTGACGGCGAGATGGTGCTGAGAGCCCGGGTTCAACTGCGACGGCACGACGGTGTAGAAGCCCTCGGGCCCCTGGCGATCGCCTTCGGCCTTCTTGGGCCCGAGCTTTCCGGACCAGGCGCAGATCGAGTAGGTCTTCAGAAGTTCGTACTTGCCGCTCGACTTCTGCTTCCAGACCTCGAGCGCGGATTCTTCCTTGAACAGACGAACCAGGATCGGCGACGTCAGCCCCATGTCCTTGGTCTTCATCACCTTGATGAGGGCAGCGGGAACCGGCGCCTGCGGTCCCATCAGGTCGCCGAAATCGGCGCCCGGCTGACAGGCCGAGACGGCAAACAGGCTGACCGCGAGCGCGGCGGCAGTGATCAGACGTCTGACGAGCATGCCCGTCCCCCTGTTCGGCAGGGGGCTTCAACCCCGCTGCCCCTTGCATCCATCCTGCCCCACGGCCGCACAGACCGCTGGCACCAGCCCGAACCCTGGCAAACCCTTGCTCGGACTCAGACAATTTGTCTCTTGTTTTGACTCCGCGGGCCCTAACGATGCGTTAACATCGCAGCCCCGGCCGCGGAATACGCCCTTCGATCCCACAAGGACGACGCCATTGTGACGAAGGTCGAGCGGTAACGCTAGGTCACGAGCGTGGCGGTTCTGCCACGATCGCCGCAAAAGGGGACGAGCGGCCCTGGCGAACTTACAAATTCCGGCCGATCGCCAGGAACTTTTCGCGGCGTTCGCGCCGCAGCGTCGCGCCATCGCGGGGCGTCAGTTCCGCAAACGCCGCCCGGATGCGCTCTGCCGTGGTGTCGATCGCCACACCGGCATCGCGATGCGCGCCGCCGATCGGCTCGGGCACGATTTCGTCGATGACGCCGAAGCCCTTCAGGTCCTGTGCGGTGATCTTCATCGCCTGGGCAACGTCCTGCGCCCGTGTCGCGTCGCGCCAGAGGATCGAAGCGCCGGCTTCCGGCGAGATGACGCTGTAGATGGCATGCTCCAGCATCAGCACCCGGTTGGCTGCTGCCAGCGCGATGGCACCGCCCGAGCCACCCTCGCCGATGATCACCGACACGAGCGGCACCTTCAGGTTGAGGCAGGCCTCCGTCGAGCGGGCGATCGCCTCGGCCTGGCCGCGCTCCTCGGCGCCGATGCCGGGATAGGCACCGGCCGTGTCGACCAGCGTCAGGACCGGAATGCCGAAACGCTCGGCCATCTCCATGATGCGGACAGCCTTGCGGTAGCCCTCGGGGCGGGCCATGCCGAAATTGTGCTTCAGCCGGGTCTGGGTGTCAGACCCCTTCTCCTGGCCGATGATCGCGATCGACTGCCCGTCCAACCTGCCGAAGCCGGAAATGATGGCGTGGTCCTCGGCGAAGAAGCGGTCGCCGGCCAGCGGCGTGAAGTCGGTGATCATCCGCTCGACATAGTCGAGGCAATGCGGCCGGTCGGCGTGACGGGCGACCTGCGTCTTCTGCCAGGGCGTCAGCTTTCTGTAGAGGTCGAGCAAGGCATCGTGCGACCGCTTCTCGAGCCGCTGGATCTCCTCGGTGACGTCGACGCCATCCTTGTTCTCGCCGATCCCCTTCAGCGCGATGATCTGGCTTTCAAGGTCGGCGACCGGCTTTTCGAAGTCGAGATAGTTGTGCATGAGCGACCGAAGCCGTCCTTTCGACACAGGGAGATCCCCGGCACCTCTCGTGAGGTCAGCGGGGCTTGTCGGCCGCCGGCGGAAGGCGGGTCAGAGTGCGGCGCAAACTGACGATGTGCCCGCGTCTTGTCAAGAAATGCCGTCGACCGCCAGCCGGGCCGCGGTGCGGGGTCAGTCGCGGCTCGTCTCCGACAGCGGGTGATGATCGGTGACGAGGCGGATCAGGCGCTCTTCCAGGACATGGGTATAGATCTGCGTCGTCGAGATGTCGGCATGGCCGAGAAGCTCCTGCACGGCCCGGAGGTCGGCGCCGTTCTGCAGAAGATGACTGGCGAAGGCATGCCGCAGCACGTGCGGAGAAACGCGCGCAGCGGGAATCCCGGCGCGCGCCGCCAATGCCTTGAGGTCGCGGGCAAAGGCCTGGCGGGTCAGATGACCGCTTTCCGACAGAGCCGGAAACAGCCAGGGCTGCTCGGCCGGAGACGGCATGCCGGGCGCTTTCAGCGCCGCAAGCGCCTCTGCGAAACCCGCAAGCGCGTCGCGGGCACGCTCGCCGATCGGCACCATGCGCTCCTTGTCGCCCTTGCCGCGAACGATCACCAGCCGATTCTTCGGCCGGAGCACCGAACGCGGCAGGCTGACGAGTTCCGAGACGCGCAGGCCCGTCGCATAGAGAAGCTCGACGAGGGCATGCAGCCGCCGCGCGCGGGCGAGCGCCGCCCCCGTCACGTCTGGATCGGCCGCCGACGCCGCGGCGGCGTCGATCAGGCGGTCGACCTCGTCCTCGCTCATGATCTTTGGCAGCGGGCGTGCCTTGCGCGCCGTCTCGATCGGCCCGGTCGGATCATCGCCGCGCATGCCCTCGGCGTAGAGGAACTTGTAGAACTGGCGCAGCGAGGACATCCGCCGCGACTGGCTGGAGGCGGCGAAGCCACGCGCGGCGAGATCGGAGACGAAGGCCCGGATGTCGTCGCTCGATGCCGCGGCAAGGCTCGTCCCGCGGGAGCCGAGAAAGTCGCTGCTGTCGTCGAGATCGCGGCGATAGGCGGACAAGGTGTTCTCCGCAGCGCCGCGCTCCACCGCCATCATCTCGATGAAGGTCTCGATGTCGACGCCGTCACGGCTGGCGGGCCGCGCTGCCGGGCTCGGCCTGCCCTTCTCTCCACCCGTCATGGACGCAGCGGCATGATCGGCTCGCCCTCGGCGGGCGGCGGCTGCAACTGGTCGAGCGGCAGGATGATTTCGACCGGATGCTGGGCCGGCTCGACGAAGAAGACGAGCGCGGCCATGGCAGCCAGGATCAGTCCGCAAACGAGAACGAGCGTCGTCAGGAGACGGACAAGCGTTGGCATGACGACAAGGCCATTCTGACTCGAGGACACGGCGGTTCAGGTCCGCTTGAGCGGGACGCATTCGCTCCCCTTCCTTTAAAGAATGCAGCCGGTGGCGCAAGCGCGAAGCCACAACCGGCGCGGCCCCTTCCCGCCTTGACGCCAGCCCCGATTTCCTGTCTCCCAGAACAAAATTCTCCTGGGGGAAGACCACGTAGGACGATGAGGAGCGAAACCCGCCTGGACGATAACCTCGACATCGCCACGCGTCTCGGTGGCCGCTGCATCACGCTGATCGGCCTGATGGGCGCCGGCAAGTCGACGGTCGGCCGGAAACTGTCGCAGATGCTCGCCCTCCCCTTCCACGATACCGACACCGAGATCGAGACCGCCGCGCAGATGAGCGTCGCCGAACTCTTCGCCTCCTACGGCGAGCCGGAGTTCCGTGCGCTCGAGGCCCGCGTCGTGGCGCGGCTCGCGCGCGAGGGACCCCATGTCCTGGCCACCGGCGGCGGCGCCTACATGGCGACCGAGACGCGTGAGATCCTGCGCGAGCGGGCGGTGACGGTCTGGCTGAAGGCCGATGTCGACGTCCTGATGGATCGTGTCCAGCGCCGCGGCAACCGTCCGCTCCTCGCCGCCGCCGATCCGCGCGCCGTGATGCTGAGCCTCATCGACAAGCGCTACCCCGTCTATGCCGCAGCCGACATCACCATCGTCTCGCGCAATGTCCGCCGCGAGGTGATCGCCGAGGAGATCATCGCCGCGCTCGACCGCTTCCTTCCGGGAGATCCCGCATGACCCTCGTGGCCGAGACGTCGCCTTCCCATCAGAGCGTCCGCGTCGATCTCGGCGAGCGCAGCTACGACATCCTCATCGGCGCCGGGCTTCTCGCCGGGGCGGGCACCGAGATCGCACGTCGCCTGCCCGGCATCCGCGCCATGGTGGTCACGGATGCGACGGTGGCGGGCCTTCACCTCGATGCGCTGATGCTCTCGCTCGGCAGCGCCGGCATCGACGTCTCGCAGCTTGTCCTGCCCGCGGGCGAAACGACAAAATCCTTCAGGCATCTGGAGGAAGCCGTCGAGGCGGTGATTGCTGCAAGGCTGGAACGCGGCGACGCGGTCATCGCGCTCGGCGGCGGCGTCATCGGCGACCTCACCGGATTCGTTGCCGGGATCGTCCGGCGCGGCATGCGCTTCGTCCAGATCCCGACCACGCTGCTGGCCCAGGTCGATTCCTCCGTCGGCGGCAAGACCGGGATCAACTCGCCGCAGGGCAAAAATCTCATCGGCGTTTTCCACCAGCCGTCGCTCGTTCTTGCCGACACCGATGTCCTCGACACGCTGAGCCCGCGCGAGTTCGCTGCCGGCTATGCCGAGGTGGTCAAATACGGGCTGATCGACCGTCCGGATTTCTTTGCCTGGCTGGAACAGCATCGCGAGAAGATCTTCGCTGGCGGGGCGGAGCGGGCGCAGGCGATCGCCGAGAGCTGCCGGGCCAAGGCCGCCGTCGTCGCTGCCGACGAGCGCGAGGACGGCGCAAGGGCACTCCTCAACCTCGGCCACACCTTCGGCCACGCGCTGGAAGCCGCCTGCCGCTACGATCCCGCGCGGCTCGTGCATGGCGAGGGCGTCTCGATCGGCATGGCGCTGGCGCACCGCTTTTCGGTCCGTCTCGGCCTCTGCACCGGGCAGGATGCGGTGCGGGCCGAGCGGCATCTCGAAGCGGCCGGCCTGCCGACGCGGATCGATCAGATCTCCGGGACGGATTTCTCGGTCGAGGATCTGATGCGCGGCATTTCCCAGGACAAGAAGGTCAGCCGCGGGCGTCTGGTCTTCATCCTGACCCGCGGCATCGGCCGGGCCTTTGTCGCCCGCGACGTCGATCCCGCGGCCGTGGAGGCGTTTCTCGCGGACGAGTTGCGCCGGGAAGCCTGATGGGCCTGGATGGGGCCTGGGGGCCTCTCGTTCCGGCCGTCCGGTGGCCATTATCCGAAATAATGCCTGCGCCAGCGCTGGGGAATGAGGCCCGAGACGACCGCGAGACAGCCGGCCAAGGCAGCGGCGACAAAGATTGCGGGCGGCCCGAGTGCGGCGACGGCAAGCGCTCCCATAACGGCGCCGACGAGCATGCCCGTCCAGGGCACGATCTCGATCCACCAGCGGCCCGACGGCGCGCCGACGAGCCAACGGCCGATACCCCGGCCGAAGCGCGACAGCGCCCCGGTAACGTAGGTGACGCCGAGCGCATGGCCGTCGACGCGCTCGACCGCGACGTTGACGAGCCCCATGGCGAACACCACCGCGAGCGTCGCCGCCCTCGTGAAACCGAGAAGATGCAGGGTTCCTCCAAGCGCAAGGACGGCCCCGACGAGACCGACGATCAGCGCGTGGCGGCGACCGGTGAGGTGCACGAAGACGACGCCGGCGCTGTTGCCGACGACGAAGACGAGGACAAGCAGCGCCAGATGAAGTGCCTGGGCCCCCAGACCTTCGCCGACCGCGACGGCGAGCCGCGTCGTATTGCCGCTCATGAAGGAGACGAAGTCGCCGGCGACGAGAAAGCCGATGGCGTCGGTCATGCCGGCCAGGCAAGACAGGGCGGCGGCAAAGCCGAGCCCGGTCGCCATCTGCCGCCGGCGCAGCACCCTGCGGCGGTGCGCCCGCGGCGCTTCGAGCTTTCGTGGCGGCATCTGGGCGTTCACCGCCGGAGCGGCTCTCCGGGCGCCTTCGCCTCGATCGCCAAAGCGTGCACGCCCGACTCAAGCTCCTGGGCCAGAACGAGATTCACCGCCCGATGCCGCTCGACACGGGAAAGGCCGGCGAAGGTGGCCGAGACGATCGTGACGCGGAAATGCGTGCCCGCCGCGCCGTCGAAGCCGGCGTGATGCTCGCTGGCGCCGTGATGGTGGCCCGCATGCAGATGGCTTTCGTCGACGACGGCAATGCTTTCTGGGCTAAACACTTCCCGCAGCCTGGCTTCGATGGTGTCGCGAGAATACAGGGTCATTCCGGGTTCCGATGGCATGAGAGGAGAACTGCAGATAAGGAGGAGGGTGGAACACCGTCCTTCCGGTGCTTCGCCTTCGCGGTGGAGGGGTTTTTCCGTTCTGTCAATTCTTGTTCGCCCCCAGTCAGGTCACCATAATCCACGCGATGAAGCTCGATTCAAAATATTTCGACGGAATACGTGTCAAACCGGCCCGGGAGGCTGCGGCAGAGAAGGCCCGCGTGCCTGACTGTGCCTGGGACGGATGCGACAAGCCGGGCAACCACAGGGCCCCCCGCGGCCGTGATCACGAGGGCCAGTACCTCAATTTCTGCGTCGATCACGTCCGCCAGTACAACAAGTCCTACAACTATTTCTCGGGTCTCAACGACACCGACATCCAGACCTATCTGAAGGATTCGCTGACGGGCAACCGTCCGACCTGGACCATGGGCGCGGCGGCCGGCGATGCTTCCGCCACCCAGGCGCCGCCGCGGGCGGCGCGGCGCTGGAGCGGCAAGGCGAAGGACCCGTTCAATCTCTTCGGCGACGACGCCACACGCGTGCGCCAGGCATCCAAGACCAAGAAGGTGCGCTCGCTGGAGTCGAAAGCCTTCACCACGCTCGATCTCACCGAAGAATCGTCTGGTGAGGCGATCCGAACGCGCTATAAAAGCCTGGTGAAGCAATACCACCCCGATGCCAATGGCGGCGATCGTGGGCACGAAGACCGGCTGCGCGAGGTCATCCAGGCCTACAAGCTCTTGAAACAGTCGGGTTTTTGTTAATCGCTGAACGCTGGGGCCTCAGCCCTGCCGCGACGTCTCACGTCACGATGGCGGGAGATGCAGTCCTGCGGCGGATGGTCGGCGGCGTTTCGGCGCCGCTATCGGTCGGGAACGGCAGAGGCCGCGCCCGGTTCGCGTAAGTTGATGGCACCGCGTCGATGGCGCGCGGGCCCTTGGAGGTAGCATGAACAAAGCGGTCCAGGACGTCGCCCGGCTCCCGAACACAACGGTCTCCGTCAAGGACACCTTCGGCTTCGACAGCAGCCTGATCGTGCCGGCCTATCTGGAGCCCGACCTGCACGTTCCGGAGGTCGATCCCGACTATCTGTTCGACAAGCAGACGACGCTGGCCATCCTCGCCGGCTTCGCCAAGAACCGCCGCGTGATGGTTTCGGGCTTCCACGGCACGGGCAAGTCGACCCATATCGAGCAGGTCGCCGCGCGCCTCAACTGGCCCTGCGTGCGCATCAATCTCGACAGCCATGTCAGCCGCATCGACCTCGTCGGCAAGGACGCCATCACCGTCCAGGACGGCATGCAGGTGACGGAGTTCCGCGAAGGCATCCTGCCCTGGGCCTACCAGCACAATGTCGCGCTCGTCTTCGACGAATACGATGCCGGCCGGCCCGACGTGATGTTCGTCATCCAGCGCGTCCTGGAGGCGTCCGGCCGCCTGACGCTGCTCGACCAGAGCCGCGTCGTGACGCCGCACCCCGCCTTCCGCCTCTTCGCCACCGCCAACACGGTCGGCCTCGGCGACACGACCGGCCTCTATCACGGCACGCAGCAGATCAACCAGGCCCAGATGGACCGCTGGTCGATCGTGACGATCCTGAACTACCTGCCGCACGACAAGGAAGTCGACATCGTCCTGGCCAAGGCGAAACACTTCCAGACCAAGGAAGGCCGCCCGATCGTCTCGAAGATGGTCCGCGTCGCCGACATGACGCGCTCGGCCTTCGCCAACGGCGACCTGTCGACCGTCATGAGCCCGCGCACGGTGATCACTTGGGCCGAGAACGCCGAGATCTTCGGCAATGTCGGCTTCGCCTTCCGCCTGACCTTCCTCAACAAGTGCGACGACCTGGAGCGTGCGCTGGTGGCGGAGTTCTACCAGCGGGCGTTCGGCGAGGAACTGCCGGAGTCGAGTGCGAACGTGGTGCTGGACTGACCTGACGTATCGGAGTGTTTTCTCCGCTTCGTCATCCTCGGGGCCTTGGCCCCGGGGATCCATGCCGAAAGGCCTCCGCTGTTGGAGCGGGAGAAAGCGTGCCGGGAATGTCCACCGTGCCGCCAGCGTTCGACGCCAGGGCGTGGATCCCCGGCCTCAGGCCGAGGATGACAAAACGGAAGCGTCGTTGGCGAGCACGCGAGCATCTGCCATCGGCAATCGCAATGAGCGACGCAGGGCGACAGCGCCACGACACACGAGAATGAGGCCCAGATAGCAGCATGGCCCGCATCGGCGACAACTCCAAACCCGGCAGCGCCAAGGGCGGCGGTGATCGTGAGCCGTTTCGTCGGGCCGTGGCCGGCTGCATGCGGGCGATCGCCGGCGACAGCGAACTCGAGGTCACCTATGCCAGCGAGAAGCCGGGGCTGAACGGGCCGCGCGCCCGCCTGCCTGAACTGCCCAAGCGCGTCACCCGCAACGACATCGCCGTCACCCGCGGCCTGTCGGATGCCATGGCACTGCGCCGGGCCCGCCATGACATCAAGATCCACGCGACCCTGTCACCCGAGGGCAAGGCCGCCCGCGCCGTGTTCGACGCCGTGGAACAGGCCCGCGTCGAGGCGATCGGCGCCAATGCCATGGCCGGCGTCGGCGACAATCTCGCGGCGATGCTGGAAGACAAGTATTTCCGCTCCAATCTGTCCGACGTCACCGACCGCGCCGAGGCGCCGCTGGAAGACGCGATCGCGCTGATGGTGCGCGAGCGCCTGACCGGCCGCGAGATCCCGCCGAGCGGCAGAGCCGTGGTCGACGTCTGGCGCGACTGGATCGAGGCCAAGGCCGGCGACCGGATGGAGCGGCTCGCCGCCACCGTCGACAACCAGAACGCCTTTGCCCGCACCATGCGCGATCTTCTCGCCGCGATGGAGATGGCCGAGGAGCTCGGCCATGAGAACGAACAGGACGAGGGCGAGGACGAGGAGAAGGGCGACAACCAGAGCCGCGACAACGAGGATGGCGGCGCCGAGAAGGATGCCGGCGAGGACGAGGCGAAGGCCGAGGACAGCCAGTCCGAGGCCGAGAGCGAGGACGCCGCCGAGGCCGAGGATTCCGAGGTCTCCGCGGACGATCCGGTCGACGACGACAGCCAGGAGACGGAGACCCCCGGCGAATCGCGTCGCCCTAACCAGGCGATGTCCAACCTCCTCGGTGATCCCGAGTACAAGGTCTACGCCACCACCTTCGACGAGATGGTCGGCGCCGAGGAACTCTGCGACGAGGCCGAGCTCGACCGTCTCAGGGCCTTCCTCGACAAGCAGCTGACGACGCTGCACTCCGTCGTCGGTCGCCTCGCCAACCGGCTGCAGCGCCGGCTGATGGCGCAGCAGAGCCGGTCCTGGGATTTCGACCTCGAAGAGGGCTATCTCGACAGTGCGCGTCTGACCCGCCTCGTCACCGACCCGATGCAGCCGCTCTCCTTCAAGCAGGAGCGCGACACCGCCTTCCGCGACACCATCGTGACGCTCCTCATCGATAATTCCGGCTCGATGCGCGGCCGGCCGATCACCGTGGCGGCGACCTGCGCCGACATCCTCGCCCGCACGCTGGAGCGCTGCGGCGTCAAGGTCGAGGTGCTGGGGTTCACCACCAGGGCCTGGAAGGGCGGACAGTCGCGCGAGGCCTGGCTGAAGGCCGGCAAGCCGCAGAAGCCCGGCCGCCTCAACGATCTTCGCCATATCGTCTACAAGTCGGCGGATGCGCCCTGGCGCCGCGCCCGGCGCAATCTCGGCCTGATGATGCGCGAGGGGCTCTTGAAGGAGAACATCGACGGCGAGGCGCTGATCTGGGCGCACAACCGCCTCTTGGCGCGTCCCGAGCAGCGGCGCATCCTGATGATGATCTCGGACGGTGCGCCGGTCGACGATTCGACGCTTTCGGTCAATCCCGGCAACTATCTGGAACGGCACCTGCGCAGTGTCATCGAGGAGATCGAGACGCGCTCTCCGGTCGAGCTCCTCGCCATCGGCATCGGCCATGACGTCACGCGCTACTACCGCAAGGCGGTCACGATCGTCGACGCCGAGGAACTGGCAGGTGCCATGACCGAGCAGCTCGCCGACCTCTTTGCCGACGAGACCCAGCGCCGCCGTCCGCAGCGCCGCGCCAGCGCACGGCGGTGACGGTGCACCGTGAAATGAAGCAGCGCCGGATGGCGCCGCTGGCGGCTGCCCTGGTGCTGGCTTCGTCGGTGCTCGTCCCCGCCTCGGCCGCTGCGCAGCAGCGCGACATATCCGTGACGGCCGTGCCGATCAGAAGCTTCGACTCGGACGCCGCCCTGACCCGATTCGGCGCCCTTCGCTATGTCGGGGGCTTCAGCTACTCCTCCACCGACAGCCGGCTTGCCGGGGTTTCGGCCCTTCGGCTCTTGCCCGGACGGGCGCGCTTTCTCGCCGTCACCGACACCGGCTACTGGTTTTCCGGTGCGATCGCCCGCGATGCAGAGGGCCGGCCGAAGGGAATCGAGGCGGCCGCGATCGCGCCGATCCTCGGACCCGACGGCGAACCGCGAACGCGGCGCAAGGGCCTCGCCGATGCAGAGGGCCTTGCCATCGCCGGCGGCCGCGCCCTCGTCTCCTTCGAGCGCGACCATCGCATCGAGGCCTTTGCGAACGCCGCCGAACCCTTCGACGACCGGCCGTCGGCGGTTGCGCAGCCGATCCCGCGGCGGGAACTGCGCGGCAATGCCGGCATCGAGACGATCGCCGTCGACGGCGGTACAGCCGGACGCGCCAGCCGCACGGTGATCGTCACCGAACAGTCGATCGACCGCGGCGGCAATCTCTTCGCCGCCATCCTCGGACCTGCTGGCGGGAAGTTCAAGGTCGTGCGCGAGACGCCCTGGAGCGTCACCGATGGCGCCTTCCTGCCGGATGGCGATCTGCTTCTTCTGGAACGCCGCTACCAGGGTTTCGGCCGCATCGGCATGCGCATCCGCCGCATCGCCGGCGGCGACATCCGGCCGGGCGCGCTGGTCGACGGTCCCGTGTTGATGGAAGCTGGCTTTGCCCAGCAGATCGACAACATGGAGGGGATGGACGTCACGGTCGGTGCCGATGGCCGAACCTATCTCGCCCTCGTCTCCGACAACAACGGCTCGTTTTTCCAGCGCAATCTCTATCTGGAATTCGTGCTCGACGGTCCGGGACCTTCGTGAAGATCTGATGGTTGTTCATGGGGCTTGGATGCCTGAAGCCAGCCCCTGCGATGGGGCGGATCCGTCCAACTCCTCACCCTCGCGTGCAGCGCGGGGGTTCATTCCTCAGCGGTCACGCCCCGAACCGGCGCCGAATCCTGCGCCCTCGTCACGGCATGAATTCCCGGGACCAATACCCCGAGGATGACGAGCATGATGGACTTGAACGAACGCCTCGCTCAGACCGCCGTGCCGACCGGGCGATATGGCACGACGCGCTGCATCAGAATGCGATAGGGGACCAGCGCAAAGACGGCGATCAATACCTTCACCACGAAGTCGCCGAGCGCCCAGGAGATCCAACGCGGTGCTTCCGCCGTCATGACGCCGAGCAGCGGCGCGTTCGCCAGCGAGAATTCGTCGCCGGGACCGAGCAACAGAAAGAAGGGTGCGAAGGCAAGGGTGAAGAAGGTCAGCGTGTCGACCACGGAACCGGTAAGTGAGGCGAAGGCTGGCGCACGCCACCAGCTGGAGCGGCGCAGGCGGTTGAATACGGCGATGTCGAACAGCTGCGCCATCAGGAAGGCAGCGCCCGAAGCGCAGGCGATGCGCACGAGCCGTTCGCCGGCGGTGGGGTAACCGAGGAGGCCGGCGTCGAAGAGGATGGGCGGTACGACGATCGAGGTCAGAATCGCCACGGCAAAGCCGGCATAGACGACGCGACGCGCCACCACGGGGCCGTAGCGGCGGTTGGTGAGGTCGGTAACGAGGAAGGCAAAGGGATAGGTAAAGGCGCCCCAGGTCAGGATGTCGCCGAGGGCGAGCGTGCCGACCTTTCCGCTGAGCGGAAACTGGACGAGCACGTTTGAGGCGAGGACGATCAGCGTCATCGCCGCGACAGGGAGCGCGGGAAATCGAGAAGTCATTTTTTTTAACCTGGGTGATGGAACCAGAGATCCGGGCGCCGAAGGCACCCGGAAGACGATCGTCCTGCGGGACGAAAGCCGGATTGGTCAGGCGGCGGTGGCGTCGCCGGCAAGCTTCTTGGCGATCTGGCGCTTCAGCAGGCGGGCGCGCTGCGACAGGTCACCCTCGTCGGCCTTCACGAGAAAGGCGTCGAGGCCGCCGCGATGCTCGACCGAGCGCAGGCCCGAGGCACTAACGCGAAGACGGAAGCGCTGGCCGAGTGCATCCGAGATCAGCGTCACGGCGCTGAGGTTCGGCAGGAAGCGACGACGCGTCTTGTTGTTCGCGTGGCTCACATTGTTGCCGTATTGGACGGCCTTGCCGGTCAGTTCGCAAGCGCGCGACATAGGATACACCTTTCAAGCTCGTAACGTCCGCCGCGGATCGTCACCGGCGTCGGCCAGGCACGATCGATCATCCGCGGGGCATGATCGGAATTCGTCGCCCGTATAAGCCGGCCTCCCGTCCTCGTCAAGCCGAACGGGCCAATGCAACGGCGCAATGAATGCGGGACAGGCGGAGTTTCGCCAGAATTGCTTGCCAGACGAGTGACGCCGGACCGAGGCTCGCCCATAGTGACGACAGAGCTGCGCCGAGCGACGCTCCAGAATCGAGGAAGAGCATCATGCAGCCCGCCCGCACCCGGCCCACACTCGCATTGGCTCTCTTGCTCGCCGCCGTCTCGGCCATGCCGGCAGCCGCCGAAGCGATGTCGACGCAGTATGACGTCTCGCTGATCGGCCTGCCGGTCGGCCGCGCCTCCTTCGACACGACGATCAGGGGCGATGCCTACCGCGTCGAGGGAACGCTTGCCTCGAGCGGCCTTGCCGACATCGTGACAAGGATC
This sequence comes from Aureimonas sp. SA4125, assembly GCF_019973775.1. Taxonomy (NCBI): domain Bacteria; kingdom Pseudomonadati; phylum Pseudomonadota; class Alphaproteobacteria; order Hyphomicrobiales; family Aurantimonadaceae; genus Aureimonas; species Aureimonas sp. SA4125. The sequence continues at coordinate 3,861,158 of NZ_AP025032.1, forward strand.
AAGGGCAAGAGCAGCGTCGCCGGCCGCATCCAGGGCACGAAGCTCTTCGCCCACAGCTACGGGCTCGACTATTCGAGCGACAAGAAGACCTATCGCAGCGCCGTCACCTTCCGGTCCGGCAAGGTCTCGACGGCCGAGGTCGCCCCGAAGGTGACGAAGCCGAAAAAGGACTACGTGCCCGTCTCCCAGAGCCAGTTGTCGTCCGTCGTCGATCCGCTGAGCGGTCTGATGCTGAAGGGCAAGGCGACGCCCGAATCGCTGTGCAAGCGCCGCCTGCCCTTCTTCGACGGCTGGTCGCGGCTCGATCTGGTGCTCTCGCCCGGCGGGACGCGGCCATTTTCGACCGATGGCTACAAGGGCGATGTCGTCGTCTGCAATGTCCGCATCGAGCCCGTCAGCGGCTACCGCGCCGCCTCCCGCGGCATGAAGTTCATCCAGCGCCAGACGATCGAACTCTGGTTCGCGCCGATCAAGGACACCGGCATCTTCGCGCCTGTCTATGCCAAGATCCCGACGGAGATCGGCCCGCTCACCTTGCGCGCCTCGATGTTCGCCAAGAATTGAGCGCGGAGGGGTCCCTCTCGGAGGCGCGGCGCCGATAGTCGCCGGGTGCCGCCGACGGTGTTCAGTCGTCGACGTCCGGGATCTTCAGGCGGAAGCCGCAGGCCTTGCAGTGCACGGCGTCGGGTTCGTGTCGCTGCAGGGCGCATTGCGGGCAGCTGAAGCCGATCTTGTAGGGCCGGAAGATCAGCTGCGCGAGCCGGACGAAGAGCGAGATGCCGATCAGCATGGTGATGATCGAGGTCAGCTTGCCCCAGGGGCCAGGCAGCGTGATGTCGCCGAAGCCGGTCGTCGTCACCGTCGCAACCGTGAAATAGAGCGCATCGATATAGCCAGACAGTCCCGACCCGGCGCGGAAGAAGCTGGTGTAGATGAAGCCGGTGGCCACGAACAGGAAGGTGATCAGGTTGACGATCGCCCGCCCCGTATCCTCCCAGCGCTGGAGCCCGTGCCGGCGCAGCGGGATCCAGATGATGCCGTTGCGCGATATCGACCAGAGCCGCAGGATCCTGAGGAAGCCGAAATTCGCCAGCCAGTAGGGAGCGAGCAGCGTCGCCAGAATCAGAAGGTCAACGAGAACGGTCGGCCGGCGCAGCCAGCGCATGACGTCGAGACTGGCGAGGCCTCTTGCCCCGATGTCGGCGGCAAGCAGCACCGCGACGGCGTAGTCGATCCACAGGAAGGCGCCGGTGTCGAGCAGCACCGGCGTGGCGATGAAGAAGGCGATCGCCAGGAGATCGACGACCACCACGGTCATCTGGAAACGCTGGGCCCGCTTCGTCCGGCCGTGGTAGAGTTCGTGCAGCCGGACCCGTATTCCTGAAGTGTGCCGAGCGGGTGCCTCATCGCCCGGCCGGCGGGAGGGATCAAGGGGAACAGCAGTCTCGGGCATGACAGGCCTTTTCGGGGGCCGCCACCACCGGCAAGGCCACGACGCACCTGCAGCCTTCCGGGCAGATCGACCGCCTTGTCCTAGCCCGGAGCGATGGACGGGACAAGCCGCGGCCACGCCACCTGCCTCTTCCGGCGCCGCGCCATTCGGCGCATGCGCCCGAACTGGCACTGGCACTGGCACTGGCACTGGCACTGGCACTGGCACTGGCACTGGCACTGAGATCTTGGCTTGTCAGCACCCGTCGAAAGGTCGGCCGGCGCCGGCATATGTGAACGATGGGCTTTGCGCGGCTTATCGGTTATCGCATCGGGCTCTCGGCCTGCTACCGGCAGGCAGCTGATCCGGGAACAGACATGGCGACCCTCCTCGGCTTCTCCGCGATCCTGATGTGGTCGCTGCTGGCTCTGCTGACGGCCCGAAGCGGCGCGGTGCCGCCGTTCCAGATGAATGCCATGACCTTCGCCTTGGGAACGCTGGTGGGGGTGACCTGGCTGGCGGCGCGCCCGAAAGGCGGCGTCACGCTGCGCGAGACCTTTCGCCAGCCCGCGCCGGTCTGGGCGCTCGGCATCGTCGGGCTGTTCGGCTATCACGCGCTGTATTTCGCCGCACTCCGCCATGCGCCCGCCGCCGAGGCGAGCCTCGTCGCCTATCTCTGGCCGCTCCTGATCGTGCTCGGCTCGGCGATGCTGCCGGGCGAAAGGCTGCGCTGGTTCCACTTCGCCGGAGCCCTGCTCGGGCTTGCCGGGGCCGCGATGATCATTGCCGGGCGGGCCTCGCTCGATTTCTCTGCAAACCACGCCCTCGGCTACGGCCTCGCCGCGCTCTGCGCCCTGTTCTGGTCAGGCTACTCACTGCTGTCGCGACGTTTCGGCAGCGTGCCGAGCGAGATCGTGACCGGCTTCTGCGCCGCGACCGCCGTCCTCTCCCTCCTTGCCCACGGACTGTTCGAGGCGACGGTCTGGCCGTCCGGGACAGGCGAATGGTCGTCGGTCGTCCTTCTCGGCCTGTTGCCGGTCGGCGCGGCCTTCTATGTCTGGGACCATGGCGTCAAGCACGGCGACATCCAGCTTCTCGGCGCCGCAAGCTATGCCGCGCCTCTCATGTCGACGCTCGTACTCGTCCTGGCCGGCGAGGCCGAGACGAATGTCTCGATCTTCCTGGCGGCAGGTCTCATCACCGCCGGCGCGGCGCTGGCGGCGCTGCCGCTGTTTGCGCGGCTACTCGTGGCTCGGCGGGCCGCGCACGCCGCCCGGAAGCCAGGCTTTCGCACCGATTGACCGGCATGCGGCGATGGCGCGGCACTGGGCGCCGCGCCACCTCCCGGACCGGTCAGCCCTGAGCTGTCCGCGGCGTGGGGCGCCAGTCCTTGGGCGCCATCTCGAAGCTGTCGAAGCTGAAACCGGGCGCGACCGTGCAGCCGACGAGGGTGAACTCGCCAAGGCTCGTCGCCGTCTGCCACCAGCCGGCCGGCACGACGAATTGCGGCTTCTCGTTCATCTCGACATTCGGTCCCAGACGGTGCGCTGAAGCGTCGTGGCCGTTCGACGAGACGGTGATCACGAGCGGCGCGCCGGCATACCAGTGCCAGGCCTCGGCGGCGTCGGTGACGCGGTGCCACTCCGACGTGTCGCCGGCTTCCAGCATGTAGTAGATCGCCGTCGAGCGCGGCCGCCCGGCAGAGTCGACCTCCGTGTCGCGAAAGGTCTCGCGATACCAGCCGCCCTCGGGATGCGGCTTCAGGTCGAACTGGCGGACGATGGCAAGCGCCTTGGAGCTCATCAGTAACCGTTCCTCTTCTCGCGCAGCGCCGCAAAGACCGCGACGGGGTCCGCGCCTGCCATCTTCATTTCCGCCTGCAGGTCCGCGTTGTCGGCCCGAAGGAACGGATTGGTATCCTTTTCCTCGCCGAGCGAAACCGGCAGGGTCGGCTTGCCGGCGATCCGCAGCCGCTCGATCACCTCGACGCGATTGCGCAGCGCGGTGTTGCCGGGATCGACGTCGACGGCAAAGCGGGCATTCGTCGTCGTGTATTCGTGGCCACAGTAGAGCATGGTGTCGTCGGGAAGCGTACGCAAGCGCTGCAAGGATTCCCACATCATCGCCGCGTCGCCCTCAAAGAGGCGGCCGCAGCCGAGCGAAAACAGCGCGTCGGCCGCAAACAGCGCCCTGGCTTCGGGAAGATAGTAGGAGACCTCGCCGATGGTGTGGCCGGGCGTATCGATCACCTCGACCGCAATGCCGCCGACTGTCAGCCGGTCGCCGCCCGTGACCGTCCGGTCGATGCCGGGGATTTTCGCGCTTTCCTTCTCCGGACCGAGAATCTCGGCACCGTAGCGCGCCTTCAGGGCCTCGTTGGCGGCGACGTGGTCGGCGTGGTGGTGCGTCGTCAGGATGTGGGTCAGGCGCCAGCCTTCTGCCTCCAACGCCGCGACGATCGGCGCTTCTTCGGGCGCATCGATGGACAGCGTGGCGCCGGATGCGGCGTCGTGGACCAGGACGCCGAAATTGTCGCTGCGGCACATGAATTGCCGGATGAGGGTCTCTGCCAAGAGGCTGCTCCTTTGCGGGTTCGTCATCCCGCAAGGTAGAGCGCCGGCGGTCCGTTTGGAGGGAGGATGCACGGCGCGCCGACCTGCCCGGGCGACCGCGGGGCTACACGGCCTTCGGAGATCAGGCTATAGCGAAGGCCCGCTGATCGTCCGGAGGCGTCTTCCCCTGAGCATGAACGCCGATATCGTCGACCTCAGAGATTTCTACGCCTCCCCTCTCGGCATCGCGGCGGAACGGGCGGTCGCCGCTTCGCTGATGCAGATGTGGCGATCCATTCCGCAGGAGCGGCTGCTCGGGCTCGGCTACACCCTGCCCTATCTCGATCGCTTCGCCGGGGATTGCGAGCGGGCGCTGGCCTTTATGCCGGCGAGCCAGGGCGCGGTGAACTGGCCGGTGGGGGGCGCCTCGCTGACGGCGCTGGTCGGCGAGGAAGAACTGCCGCTCGGCGACGCCTCGATCGACCGCCTCCTTCTCGTCCATGCGTTGGAATTCGCCGAAAGCCCGCTCGAAATGCTGGGCGAATGCTGCCGGGTGCTGGCGCCGGGCGGACGGATCGTCATCGTCGTGCCGAACCGCCGCGGCGTCTGGACGAGGTTCGAGCACACGCCTTTCGGCTCCGGACGGCCCTGGTCGCGCGGCCAGTTGATGCAGCTGTTGCGCGCGGCGATGTTCACGCCCTGCGCCTGGTCCGAAGCCCTGCTGTTTCCGCCCTTCCAGCGCCGCACGCTGTTGGGTCTGGCTCCGGCGCTGGAGCGCTTCGGCCGGCAGCTGTGGCCGCTGTTTTCCGGCGTCATCGTCATCGAGGCGACCAAGGAGGTCTATCGCGGCGTGCCCGTCGCCAGCGCCCGGCGCGAGCGGCGGCGGATCATCAAGCCGGTACTGGTGCCCCAGGGCGCGGGAGCGACGCGGCGCGAGGGCGGCGAACCGCCGAAGCCATCCCGCGGGGGCTGACCTCGACCCGCATCGCGCTATGTGTCTCCCGGTACTACCCAAATTCCTGGAAGGCAAACGCCATGAAAAAGCGTACACTCGGCCGCGACCTCGTCGTCTCCTCTCTCGGCCTCGGCTGCATGGGCATGTCGGAATTCTACGGCGAAGGAGACGATGCCGAATCGATCAGCGTCATCCACCGTGCCCTCGATCTCGGCGTCACCTTTCTCGATACAGCCGACATGTACGGCGTCGGCCGCAACGAGGAACTCGTCGGCCAGGCCCTCAAGGGCCGCCGCGAAGGCGTCGTGCTGGCGACGAAGTTCGGCAATGTCCGCGGCCCCAGGGGCGAGCGGCTCGGCATCAACGGCCGGCCGGACTATGTGAAAAGCGCCTGCGAAGCCAGCCTGAAGCGCCTCGGCGTCGAGGTCATCGACCTCTACTATCAGCACCGCGTCGACCCTGCGACGCCGATCGAGGAGACGGTGGGCGCCATGGGACGTCTCGTCGAACAGGGCAAGGTACTGCATCTCGGTCTGTCGGAAGCCGCGCCGGAAACCATTCGCCGCGCCCACAAGGAACACCCCATCACGGCCTTGCAGACGGAATTCTCGCTGTGGAGTCGCGACCCCGAGGACGAGATCCTGCCGACGGTGCGCGAACTCGGCATCGGCTTCGTGCCCTATTCGCCGCTCGGCCGCGGCTTTCTGACCGGTGCCTTCAAGACGGAAGCCGACCTGCCGGAAGGCGATTTCCGCAAGGGTTCGCCGCGCTTTTCCGGCGAGAACTTCCAGAAGAACCTGAAGCTCGTGCAGCTGGTCGAAGCGATCGCGGCCCGCAATGGCGTCAAGGCCTCGCAGGTGGCGCTGGCCTGGGTGCTGGCGCAGGGCGACGACATCGTCCCGATTCCCGGCACGAAGCGGACGAAGTATCTGGAGGAGAACGCCGCGGCCGCCACCGTCACACTGTCCGCCGACGACCTCGAAGAACTCGCCGACGCCTTCTCGCCGGGCGCCGCAGCCGGCACGCGCTACCCCGAGGCGGGGATGAAGGCGGTCAATCTCTGAAGCGAGCGTTCCGAGGAGCGCTCTGAGCAGGGCTCCCTGCCGTCGGCTGGGGGCCTCGACTGGCCGTCAGAAGCCTTGCGAAGTGCCGCATCGATGCGTTCCTCCCAGTCGCCGCTGCTGGCCTGAAAAAACCCGACAATGTCGGCGCTGATCGGAACCGCAACTTTACCCCCGACGCCAGCTGCAGTCCGGGGAAAGGCCGCCAGAACTTCCGGCGGGAGATCGGCAGCGGAGTGAGCTCAGGCAAAATCGTCGGCCGTCCACTCCGGGTTGTCGTCATCGATGATCGGATCGGGAGCGCGTGACACAGCGCTTCACTTCCTTTCCATGAGCACGGCAAAGGCTGATCACCGTGATATGTCCCTCGCGTATTGCCTAGACAAGGCAAGGGTGGCGTCGTCGATCAGACCGAACGCACGGAAACGGAGTTGCCCGTAGTCGTGCCGGTCGTCGGCGACGACCGCCTGGATCTCCCACCGCGCGTGCCAGGGAGAGCCCGTGTTTTTCGAAGTTGGCCGCGTCCTCGTCACTGTCGAACTCGATCCGCATCGCGCTCCCTCGAAGGGCCGCTGAACAGCTACCGGCTGAGCACGAACACGCCCTGCTGGCCGAAGAGATTCCAGAAGGCCCAGGGCATGCGCATGCCCATTTTCTGCCCGGTCGCGTTGATCGCCATCGCCGTCTCGATCCTGGCGCCGATCTCCTCGGTCAGTTCGACGAAGTCGCGCATGGTGCAGAAGTGGATGTTCGGCGTCTCGTACCAGGCATAGGAGACGTTCTTGGTCACCGGCATCCGGCCGGTGAAACCGAGCGATAGGCGGATCGACCAGTGGCCGAAGTTCGGAAACGAGACGATCGCCCGCTCGCCGATGCGCAGCAGTTCCGACAGGACGACCTTCGGATTGCGCGTCGCCTGGATGGTCTGCGACAGGATCACATAGTCGAAGGCGTCGTCTGGATAGTGCACGAGATCGCGGTCGGCATCGCCCTGGATGACGGAGAGGCCGCGCGCCACGCATTCGTTGACGCCGGCCTGACTGAGCTCGATGCCGCGCCCGTCCACCTGGCGACGGAGTTGCAGCAGTTCCAGGAGCGAACCGTCGCCGCAGCCGACGTCGAGGACGCGGCTTCCCGGCCGGACGAGATCGGCGATGAGTTGCAGGTCGATGCGCTGCGCCGCCTCGGCGAGAACGGCGCTGGTCGTCGCGGCGGGCAATCCCGAGGTCCGCGCATCCATCAGGCGATCCCCCGCATGCGCGCCGCCGACGAGATGAAGCCCCCGATCGCGGCAAAGAAATCCGGCTCTTCCAGGAGGAAGGCGTCGTGGCCGCGGTCGGTGTCGATCTCGACGAAGGAGACCGATGCCGCGGCGGCGTTGAGAGCATGCACCACGGCGCGGTTTTCCTCGGTCGGGAACAGCCAGTCGGACGTGAAGGAAACGAGGCAGAAGCGCGTCCGCGTGTTCCGGAAGGCGTCGGCGAGACTGCCGCCATAGTCTGCGGCGATGTCGAAATAATCCATCGCCCGGGTCATGTAGAGATAGGAATTGGCGTCGAAGCGGTCGACGAAGGTCATGCCCTGGTAGCGCAGGTAGCTTTCGATCTGGAAATCGGCGTCGAAGCCGAAGCCGAGCTGTGTGCGATTCTGGAGGTTGCGGCCGAACTTCCGCTGCAGTGCCGCCTCCGAGAGATAGGTGACGTGCGCGGCCATGCGCGCGACGGCCAGGCCCTTGTGCGGGCGCGTGCCGGCGGTGATGTAGCGCCCGGCCTGCCAGTCCGGGTCGGCCATGACCGCCTGGCGACCGACCTCGTGGAAGGCGATGTTCTGCGAGGAATGGCGCGCGCCCGTGGCGATCGGCAGCGCGGCGAAGACACGGCCGGGATAGCTCACCGTCCATTCCAGCACCTGCATGCCGCCCATCGAACCGCCGACGACGGCAAACAGCGTGTCGATGCCGAGCCGGTCGACGAGCATCGCCTGGGCCCGGACCATGTCGCGGATGGTGAGTACCGGCAGGTCCAGCCCATAGGGCTCGCCGCTGGCCGGGTCGATCGACGCCGGCCCCGTCGAGCCCATGCAGCCGCCGATGACGTTGGAGCAGACGACGAAGTATCTGTCGGTGTCGACGGGCTTGCCGGGGCCGACCAGGGCCGACCACCAGCCGGCCTTGCCTGTCACCGGATTGGGGCTGGCGACATACTGGTCGCCCGTCAGCGCGTGGCAGATCAGGATGGCGTTCGACCGCGCCGCGTTGAGGGTGCCATGCGTCGTATAGGCGATCTGGAACGGCGCGAGTTCGCGGCCGGCGTCGAGCTTCAGCGGTTCGTCGGCGCCGAAATGGGCAACGAGGCTCGACGGCTTACGCGCTTCGCGGCGGGCGACGTCCTCCGTCTCAGCCGGCGGGGAAGGGGCGATGATCGTCATGAAGCCAGAAATCCGTCGTCGCTAATCGATCGGCCGACCAACATCACGGTCCGCCGGTCAACGCAAGTTCTCGCCGATGGCCGCATGGCTTTGCAACCCTCCCCGCGCCCGGTAGAAGGACCGTCAATGCCCGGGATTGAGAGAGGTGGAGAATGACGGCCCTCACGGCTGCGGACCCTTCGAGGCTCGCGGAACTGCGCGCCAAGATCGACGCGATCGACGAGTCGGTTCACCGCCTCCTGATGCAGCGCGCTATGGTGATCGACGAGCTCATCGAGGTGAAGGGCACCGCGCGCAATGGCGCCGCCTTCCGCCCGGGCCGCGAGGCCGACATGATGCGCCGCCTGGCGCAGCGCCACCAGGGACATTTGCCGCTGACCGCGATCGAGCACCTCTGGCGCGAGATCATCTCCACCTTCACCGCCCTGCAGGCGCCGTTCGAGGTCGCGGTGTCGACGACGGGCGACTGCGTGGCGGCCGTGGAGACCACCCGCTTCACATTCGGATTCTCCGTGCCGCTCCTGTCCTGCGCCAGTTCCGACGACGTCGTTGAATGGATCGAGGAGGGCGGCGACCGGCTGGGCGTCGTCATGCTCGGCGACAAGGCCGATGCCTGGTGGGAGGGGCTGACGAGCGGACAGGTCGTCGCCCGCCTGCCGTTCTTCGAGGCTGCGGACCGCGAGGCCGGCGCCCCCGCTCTCGTTCTGGCGCCGCCTCTGGCCGATCCCGTGCCCTTCGAGATCGAGTGCCTCGTGGTCTCCGGCCCGTCGCGTGCCGTCGCCACCCTTATGGCAAGTCCGCTCCTCGGTGACGGGACTGCCGAGACCCTCGGCGAGGAGCACTGGGAGGACAGCAGTTCCCTCCTGATCGCCACCGCCGACGCCGCTTCCCTGCAGCAGGCCGCGGCTGCCGCGGGTCTCGACATCAGGGCGGTCGGCGGCTATGCGGCACCCCTTGGCATCGACGCCTGACGCCAAGGCTCGGCACGGCCGAATTCCCTTCCTGGAAGGACGACGATCATGACTCCTGGCGCGCTCCCGGCCCCCAAGCCCGGCATTCTGGACATCGAGGCCTATGTGCCGGGCAAGAGCGCGGCGCCGGCCGGCATCACCCTGCACAAGCTCTCCTCCAACGAGACGCCCATCGGCCCTTCGCCGCGCGCCGTCGAGGCGATGCTGGCAGCCACGACGCATCTGGAATTATATCCGGACGGCCAGGCGACGGCGCTGCGCCAGGCGATCGCCGAGGCGCACGGACTGAACGCCGCCAACATCCTCTGCGGCAACGGCTCGGACGAGCTGCTCGGCCTCCTCTGCAGCGGCTATCTGTCGCCCGGCGACGAGGCCATCCACACCGAGCACGGCTTTCTCGTCTACGACATCTACATCCGCGCCGCCGGCGGCATGCCCGTCGTCGCGTCCGAGACGGACGCGCGTGCCGACGTCGACGCGATTCTTGGCTGCGTCACGGAACGCACCAGGCTCGTCTTCCTCGCCAATCCCAACAACCCGACCGGCACCTACCTGCCTTTCGACGAAGTGCGGCGGCTGCATGCCGGGCTGCCGGGCCATGTCATCCTCGTCCTCGACGCGGCCTATGCCGAATATGTCCGCCGCAACGACTACGGTGCCGGCATCGAGCTGGTGTCGGAGGCGGAGAACGTCGTGATGACGCGCACCTTCTCCAAGATCCACGGCCTTGCCGCCTTGCGCGTCGGCTGGATGTACGCGCCGGAAGCCATCGTCGACGCGCTGAACCGCATCCGCGGCCCGTTCAACCTCAACGCCCTCGCGATCGCGGCGGGGGCTGCGGCGATCGGCGACCGGGCGCATGTGGAGCGGGCCGTCGCCCACAACAGCGAATGGCTGGACTGGCTGACAGGGTGCCTGGAGGGGCTCGGCCTCAAGGTGACGCCGAGCGTCGGCAATTTCCTGCTCGTACATTTCTTGGACGCGCCGGGGTTCGGCGCCGCCGAGGCCGACGCCTTCCTGACCGAGCGTGGCTTCATCCTGCGCCGCGTCACCGGTTACGGCTTTCCCAACGCGATGCGGCTGACGATCGGCGGCGAGGAGGCCAATCGCGGCGTCGTCGCCGCGCTCGCCGATTTTCTCGGGCGTCCCACGACATGAGCGAGCCCCTCTTCGACCGCATTGCGCTTGTCGGCATCGGCCTCATCGGCTCGTCGATCGCGATCAACATCCGCGACAGGGGCCTCGCCCGCCACGTCGCGATCTCGACGCGCAGCGCCGAAACGCTGGCGCGCGCAGAGGCACTGGGGCTCGGCGACAGTTTCCACCAGGACCCGGCGGATGCGGTGCGCAACGCCGATCTCGTCATCCTGTCGGTGCCGGTCGGCGCCTCCGGCGCCGTCACGAAGCAGATCGTCGCCGCGCTGAAGCCCGGCGCCATCGTCTCCGATGTCGGCTCGGTCAAGGGTTCGGTGATCGAGCAGATGCAGCCGCTGCTGCCGGAGAACGTGCATTTCATTCCCGCTCATCCGCTCGCGGGAACCGAGCAGTCGGGCCCGGATGCGGGCTTTCTCGAACTGTTCGAGAACCGCTGGACGATCCTGACGCCGGTACTGGGAACCGCGCCTGAAGCCACAAGACGTCTCACGGCCTTCTGGGAGGCCTGCGGGGCGCGGGTCGAATCGATGACCCCGGAGCATCACGACCTGGTGCTGGCGATCGTCAGCCATGTGCCGCACCTCATCGCCTACAACATCGTCGGCACGGCCGCCGATCTGGAGACCGTGACGCAGTCGGAAGTAGTGAAATTTTCCGCCTCGGGCTTTCGCGACTTCACCCGCATCGCGGCGTCGGACCCGACGATGTGGCGCGACGTCTTCCTGAACAACCGCGACGCGGTACTGGAGATGCTCGCGCGCTTTTCCGAGGACCTCGCCTCCCTGCAGCGGGCGATCCGCTGGGGCGACGGCGATGCGCTGCATGCGCTGTTCACCCGCACGCGTGCCATCCGCCGCTCCATCGTCGAGGCCGGGCAGGACACCGACGCGCCGAATTTCGGCCGCCAGCCCCTCACCCGAGCCGCCGGCGATGCCGGGTCGCCAAAGACGGCGGCGTCGGCGCAAGGCCCCGAGGTCAGTGCAGAGGCGGCAGTGTCCCCAGGGGAATGACGCCGAGCATCGCCTGACCGTCCGCGACGGTGATGCGGATGGTCGTGCGGCCATTCTCCGTCGTGCCGGCGAAGGCGACGCCCGAGGCGAGCGAACCGGCGATCGAGGCCGCCTCGGGGGCGACCGCCGCGACGAGGGCGGCGATCGCCTGGGGGTCGCTGACGACGATGTCGAACGCACCGGAGAGGGTATGGTCGTCGGCGAAACGGAACGGGCCGGAGACCTCCGCGCTGCCGGCACTTGCCCCTCCCAGGTCAAGCCGAAGCGAGCGCAGGACGCCGGTCTTGCCGGCCAGCGCCTCACCCAGCGTCGTGCCGTCGCGCCGGCCGTCCAGCCAGTCCGCGGCCCCCTCGACGGTGAGATCGACGCTCGTGTCGAAGGCGGGAAGGGCGACCAGCGTCGGCCCGAAAACCCTGACGCCCCGATCGGTGACGGCGAGGTCGAGACTGTCGTTGCGGCGACGGGCGTGGACTTCGAGACGGTCGGACTGGACGAGGGGGCGGCGCGAATTCGCCGGCTCGCTGAGGGCGAGAACCGGGTTTTCCAGAAGCAGCGCGAAATGGTCGAGGCCGCGGGTCCGGAAGGTCATGCTCGCCTGGGCCAGGGTCCAGCGGATGTCGAGCGGCGGGACGCGCTCGGCGTCGATGATAACAGGCCCGTCGAGTTCGGCGACCACCTTGTTCGGCTGATAGATCTGCGCCGCCGTGCGAAGCGCCCCGCCGCCGGCGCTGAAATCCCCCGCCGGCGCGTCGATGTGGATCGCGTCGCAACGCAGACCGAGGCGGAACGGATAGCCGAAGACCGAGCGGTTGTCGCAGGCGATGGCGACGCCCTGCCCGCCCGCCGTCTCGATACCGGCTCGGACGGCGACGTCCAGCCGATTGGCGAGGTAATACCAAGCGCCGGTGAGCGCGGCGGCGAGCACGATCACGACCACCAAGATCCAGACGAAGGCGCGCTGCGCACTCCGGTCGGTTCCGTCCCTTGACTGCGTCATGTCTATCCCTTTTGTGCAGTCCCAACAGACCTTACGAGGCCATCCGTCACGCAATGAACGATCTATGGGTCTTTGGCTATGCCTCGCTGATCTGGCGACCCGGCTTTGCCTTCGAGGAACGCGCCAAGGCTCGCCTGGCGGGCTATCACCGCGCGCTCTGCATTCGCTCGCATGTCCATCGCGGCACGCCGGAACGCCCCGGCCTCGTCTTCGGGCTGGACCGCGGCGGCTCCTGCGTCGGCATGGCCTTCCGGGTGCGTCACGAGGAGCGGGAGGCGGTGCTGGACTATCTGAGAGGACGCGAGCTGGTCACCAACGTCTACCGCGAGGTGACGGCATCGGTGCGGCTCCTCGACGGGCGGCCGGTGCGCGCGGTCGCCTTCGTCGTCGACCGCGGCCACAGCCAGTATGCTGGCGCGGTCTCCATCGAGCATGCCGCCGAGGTCGTCGCCCGGGCGCACGGACAGTCTGGCCCCAACACCGAGTATGTCCGCTCCTCGCTGGCCGAGATCAGGGCGATGGGGCTGCGCGATCCCTGGCTGGAAGCGGTGGTCGCCCGACTTTGACCGTCAGGACTCCTCGCGCAGCCTTTCGGCGATCACCGGCGTGATCGGCAGGTCGTCGCGTTCCCGATAGGCCATGCGCAGCAGGTCGAGCGACCGGCCCTCGATGGCTCCCTTCACCTGACGCAGCAGCGCATGGCGGTCGAGACCCGGCATGATTGCCGGCATGAACTGCGCCCGGACAGTTCCCTCCCGGCGAACGAAGCTGTCACGCGGCCAGTAGACGCCGGAATTCAGGGCGACGGGAACCAGCGGGACACCGAGGCGGCTGTAGAGGAAGTGGACGCCCGGACGGTATTCCGGTTCGGCGCCCGGCTCCGTGCGGGTGCCCTCGGGAAAGATGATGATCTGCCGCCCCGAGGCGACGGCCTTCTGCGCGCCGACGAGGATCGAGTTCAGCGCCGCCCCGCGCTTTTCCCGGTCGACGGGAATCATGCCGAGACGGCGCGCATACCATCCAAACAGCGGAATACTCATCAGCTCCTTCTTGAGGACGAAGGTCGGCCGGTCGAGTTCGGGAACGAGGGCGAAGACCTCCCAGAAGGCCTGGTGCTTGGCGGCTATGAGGGCCGCGCCGGCGGGAATGTTCTCCTGCCCGGTGATCTCCGCGCGTGTTCCCGTCACGACCTTCAAGAGCCAGAGGCTGGTTTTCGCCCAGCTCCGCGTGACCCACCAGATCACGTGGTCGGGGCCGAGGAGCACGGCCGGCGAGAAGATCACCATGTGCCCGAAAAGGTTCAGATAGAAGAGGGCGGTGAAGACAAGCGAGCGGAAGGCGGTCATCGCGAAAACGGATTCCGGTTTGTCGGGTGCGTCAGGCGAAGCTTCTGGAGTTCCCCGTTGCGCGAGCACCAATGCACGATGGCGTCCCTTGGTGCCAGCTTTTCACCGCGATCAGGATGCGCGGTGGGGGTTCGTGATCGTGCCGCTCCACGCGACAGGCGCCTCGACGCCGGCGGCCAGCCGCAAACGCGTCGCCAGAAGCTTGACATATTCCGTCAGCAGAACCTTCAACCCGAGCCCACTCGGGAGCGCGTCCCCTGCCCAGAGATCGTCCCGCGCAACGGGATACGGGCGAATCACCGATACATGCGAGAACCGCTCGAACTCCAGCAGCGTTCGCGGCATGTGATAGTCCGAGGTGACGAGGATCAGAGCGTCGAACCCCTGCTCGCGGGCCCAGATGTCGGTCATCTCGGCATTGCCGATCGTGTTGAGCGCGTCGTAGTCGAGATCGACGCAGCAATCGAACCAACGCCGGTCGGTCTCCGTCAGCCTCGACAGGGCGCCGACGCTGGTGCTGCGATTGACGCCGCTGATCAGAAGGCGCTTGGCACGACCTTCCTTCAGGAGATCGATCGCCTGGTCGACCCGCAGGGCGCCGCCCGTCAGGACCACGATGCCATCGGCCGCAGCGACGCGCTGGGGGGGCGCCATTTCGGCCACTTCCTGGGTGAAGCGGATGAAGCCGCCGGCAAAGTAGCCCGTCATGACCACGAGAAGCGCGAGCATGCCGAAGAGCCCTCGCCGCACTGTACCCGCCACGCGATGGCCAGTCCGCTCACGCCCGTCGTCCGGGTGCGTTGACGTCGCAGCCTGCTCACGCAAGGCCGCGACGGCCTCGGTCAGGGACAGCGAAGGAGAGCGGAGGGAAGACATTTATCGATCAACGGTCCCGTTTCGTATCGTGAAGAGTGGGCGCATTTCCTTAACGGATTCTTCCGCCCCTCGGACTGGCCGTTCGGCCTAGCCTTCGACGGGCGATATCATGTCGATCGCCGCCAGTTGCCGCTTGACGGTCAGTCTCGAGGTCAACGCCGTGAGGCCACCGACGGTTGCGACGAGAATGGCGACGCCGACATAGCCGGTCCAGCCGATCGCGAACGACCCGAAAAGGGCACTGATCTGATCGGCTTCGGGGGTCGCCTGGTTCGAGCGTGTCCAGAGACCCATCATCAAGAAAACCAGAACGGCAAGAGATCCCCCCACCATGGCGCCGGCAAGGCCAAGGCGCAGGAAGTGGCCCTGAAACTCGTTGGCGATGAAGCCCGCCCGCGCCCCGACGAAATGCAGCACCTCGATGATGTGGCGATTGCCGGTCATGGCGCCGCGCGTGGCAAAGACCACGGTGAGGATCGTGGCGATCATCACCAGCGCCAGGATCGCGACGCCGACCAGAACCGTCGCATTGGCCATGGTGACGAGGCGCGAAACCCAGGCGCGGTGGTCGTCGAGGCTGGCCTGCGGCACAGCGGCCACCAACCGGTTGCGCAAGGCGGCGAAGTCGGGCGGCGCGTTCTCGTCGATGGCGATGAGCACCAGGCGCGGCACCGGCAGATCCTCGAGGTCGAGCCCCTCGCCGAGCCAAGGCGACAAAAGGCGTCCCGTCGCCGCATCGTCCATCACCTCGACGCCGGCAATGCCGGGCGTCGCCAGCGCGATCTGGCGCACCGTCTCGAGCGCCGCGGCCATGTCCAGCCCGTCGTCGGGACGCACCTGCGCGGTGATCTCGCGCGAGATCTGGCTTTCCCACACGGAGGCGGTGTCGGAGACGAGTGTCACCGCCCCGAGCGTCAGGCTGGCCAGGAAGGTCATGATGCCGATCACCGTCATCAGCGCCCGGCCGGCGACGTTGCCCGGCGGCACGATCGGCGTCTGCCGGGAATCGCGCTTGCGCGCCATCCCGGCGATCTGACCGATGCCGCTCACTGCTGCGCGTCTGACGCCCTCAATCATAGATTTCGAGCCTGCCGTCGGAAAGGATCAGGCGGCGCGCCTCGACCTGGTCCATGAGGCCGAGATCATGCGTGGCGATGATGACGGCGGTTCCCGTCCGGTTCAACTCCATGAACAGGCGCAGGAGGCGGCGCGCCAGCGGCGGGTCGACATTGCCGGTCGGCTCGTCGGCGAGGAGGATGTCGGGCTGGTCGATCAGCGCCCGGGCGATCGCCGCGCGCTGCTTCTCGCCGCCGGAGAGGACGATCGGCAGCGCATGCATCCGTTCGCCCAGCCCGACCCATTTGATGAGGTCGATGACGTCCTGGCGGTAGCTCGCCTCCTCCTTGCCCCGGACCCGGAGCGGCAACGCGACGTTCTCGTAGGTGGTCATGTGGTCGAGCAGGCGGAAGTCCTGGAAGACCACGCCGATGCGCCGACGAATCGCCGGCAGGTCAGCGCGCGACAGCGTCGATGCGTCGCGGCCCAGCATGGTGATCAGTCCGCGCGTCGGCTTCAGCGCCAGGAACAGCATGCGCAGGAGGCTGGTCTTGCCGGCGCCCGAGGGTCCGGTCAGGAACTGGAAGGACTGCCGCTTGATCTCGAACGTCAGGTCGCGAAGCACTTCCGGCCCCATGTCGTAGCGCAGACCGACATTCTCGAAACGAATCACCCGGAACTCCCTCGTGTCTCTGCGCCGTCGCGGCCGCTACCGGAAGCCTGCGCCAGCGCCTGGCGCCGCGCCGGACCTCTCAACGCGGCCACTGTGGCCGTTTCGGGCCGGAGCCCCGCGACAAGTCAGGGACGCCGCTTCACGCTTCGTTAACCATAAATCCTTACCGTTTCCTGAACAGTAGGGGATCGCCATGACCGAGACATCGGCTTCGACCGCCACCCGCCACGCCTGGCCGAGATCATCCAAGGTCATCGACGGTGAAGCCGTTGTCGTCGCCGCACGGCAGGGCGTCAAATCGGCGAGCGCCAAAGCGGCCGCCGCCCCCATGGCGCCGCCGGAAGCCGAGCCCGACGCGCGGCTGTCGATCCGGCTCGCCCCTGCCTTCGAGCGACCGCAGCACCCCATGGCACGGGGCGCCGGGCCGGCCCGCAGGCGCCCCGACCTCGACCTCCTGTTCCAGCCGCCGCAGGAATTTGCCCCGCCGACGCGCGCGAGCGGGCTGACTCTGTTTCTCAAGGACACCGGCGGCAGTGTTCCGCGCAACGGGCGCATTGCCGGGCTCGGCGCGCTGTCACTGGCGCTCCTCCTGCCGGCCGTCCTGTTCCTCTTTCCGGAGGAGGCGGTTGGTTCGGCCGTCGCAGGCGTCCAGGCCGGCGGGTTCCGCGTCGCGGAACTCAGCGCCAGGATCGTGCCGCGCGGCGATGCCGCGGTCCTGTCGGTCGAGGGAAGGATCCAAAATTCCGCAGCGAAGGCCGGCTTCGTGCCTGCCCTCCGCATCGCGCTGAAGTCCGCCGATGGCGTCACGCAGACGCGCATGCTCGCACCGGGCACCAAAAAGCTTGCCTCGGGCGGCGCCCTCCTCTTCCGCTCGACCGTCGCGGTTCCCGCCGGCTCGCGCGGCGATGTCAGCGTCGACTTCATCGGCGACGTCAGGATCGACGCCGTCGGACCGTCGCCACGATGATAACCGTCCGCGGCCGCCCCATCGAGACGCTGTTCTCACAGGAAGCCATCGCCGTCGAGGTCGAGCGCCTGGCAGGCGAGATCGCCGGCCGTGTGACCGGCGAGCTTCTCGTCGTCGCCGTGCTCAAGGGCTCCTTCGTCTTCGCCGCCGATCTCATTCGTGCCATGCACCGTTCGGGTCTGGCGCCCGAGGTCGAATTCATCTCGCTGTCCAGCTACGGCGCCGGCACCGAGGGCGGGCAGGTCCGCATTCTGCGGGACGTCGAGACCGACGTGACGGGCCGCACCGTGCTGATGATCGACGACATCCTCGAATCAGGCCGTACCCTCAAGTTTGCGCACGACCTGATGCTGTCGCGCGGCGCCGCCGGTGTCGAGATCGCCGTCCTCCTGGACAAGCCGATGAAGCGCAAGGCCGACATCGCCGCCGATTACGTCGGCTTCGACTGCCCGGACCATTTTGTCGTCGGCTATGGCATGGACGTCGCTCATGCCTTTCGCGAACTGCCTTTCGTCGGGCGCGTCCTCGACTGAGGCCAGCGCCCGGAGGGGCGCTGGACCTGGGGATGAAGACAAGTCGAGGCATTGGCGTCGCGCTTTGTTAAGGTTCACGCCCCTAGAATCCGTCCATACCGGCAGCGGAGCCGACGCCAGTTTCGGGAAAGCTCGCCATGCCAGGACAATCATGGCGGGATTCAACCGGGATTGCGCCTGCCCGTGCGATCGAGGCAAGGACATGACATGGCAAGAATACTGGTGGTCGAAGACGACGAGGGTGTGCGCCTTCTGGTGACGCGCGCCCTGCGTCTGGAGGGCCATCAGGTCGCAACCGCCGAGGACGGCGAATACGCCCTCGAAGCCCTCGTCGCGGCCAACGGCGCCTTCGACCTCATTTTGTCCGACATCCGGATGCCGGCCATGACCGGTATCGAACTCGCCCACGCGGCCAGCAGCCAGTGGCCCGAGCTGAAGATCCTCCTGATGACGGGCTATGCCGAGCAGCGGGAGGCCGCCGACGACCTCGCCCGCATCATTCTCGGCGTCGTCGACAAGCCGTTTACCGTCGCCGAGATACGCCGGGCCGTTGGCGCAGCCCTGTCGCGCATCGATAGCGTCGACCTGTCCGCGCCGATCGAGATCCGCCGATACGGTTAGGGCGGTCAGACCGCGTCGCTTCGCATCGCCGCGATCAGGCGCGCCGCATCGGGGCTTGCCCACTCCGCCGGACCGGTCAGCACCGCCCGGGCGCATCCCGCTTCGTCGACGAGAAGGCTGACCGGCAGGCCGATCGTCACGCCTTGCGACTTCAGGTCGTTGAAAACCGCCATCGTCTGGTCGCGAAAGAACGGCAGCGACCGGAGGTTCGCCTCGGCATAGAAAGCCTTCGGCTTGTCGGCCACGCCGAGATCGACATTGATCGGGATCACGCCGAAATCCGCTCCCCCTTCCCGCGCCTCGAGCGCGTCCAGCGCCGGCATCTCCTGCCGGCACGGCACGCACCAGGTCGCCCAGAGATTGACCAGGAGCGTCTTGCCGGCGAAGTCGCGGAGCGTCATCGGCTTCGCATTGCCGTCCTCGAAGGCCACGCTGGAGACGTCGAAGGGCTGGTCAAGCGGCGCGACGGCCGCAACCTCGCCCGTCGCCGCCGCCAGCAGCGCCTGCTTCAGCCGGTCGTCCGCCGGGCAGGCTGCGGCCGCTTCATTGCCAGAGCCCGCGTGATTCACGTATATGCCGGCGACACCGGCGACGATGCCCGCGCAGAGCGCCAGAACGCCGACCTGCAGGAAACGGCGCGGCGAGCGGACGGGGCGGTTTTGTTCCGGCATGACGATGCGACCTTTGTGCCTGTGTTTGATGAGCGAGTAGCACGATGACCGAGAGACCGGTGGGCAATGAAATGTGGGGCGGACGATTCGCCGCGCGCCCCGACGCCATCATGCAGGAGATCAACGCCTCGATCGATTTCGACAAGCGTCTCTTCCACGAGGACATCGACGGTTCCAAGGCACATGCCGCCATGCTGGCCGCCCAGGGCATCATCTCGCGCGAGGACGGCGCCGAGATCGCCCGCGGCCTCGAACAGATCCGCGCCGAGATCGTTTCCGGCGACTTTGCCTTCTCGCGGGAGCGCGAAGACATCCACATGAATGTCGAGGCGCGGCTCGCCGAGATCATCGGCCCCGCCGCCGGACGCCTGCACACCGCGCGGTCGCGCAACGACCAGGTCGCCGTCGATTTCCGCCTGCACGTGAAGACCGCCTTCCAGAACGCCGAGGCCGCCTTCGGCCGGCTGATCGAAGCTCTGCTCGCCCGGGCCGAGGAACATGCCGAGACGGTCATGCCGGGCTTCACCCATCTGCAGGTCGCCCAGCCCGTCACCTTCGGCCACCACTGTCTCGCCTATGTCGAGATGGCGGCGCGCGACCGCTCGCGCTGCGTCGACGCGATTTCGCGCCTCGACGAGTCGCCGCTCGGCGCTGCGGCGCTCGCCGGCACGGGCTTTGCCATCGACCGCCATGCGACCGCCCTCGCCCTCGGCTTTCGCGAGCCGACGCGCAACTCGATCGACTCGGTCTCGGATCGCGACTTCGCGCTCGAATTCCTGTCCATGGCCGCGATCGCCGCCGTGCATCTGTCGCGTCTCGCTGAAGAGATCGTCATCTGGTCGACCCCCCAGTTCAACTTCGTCCGCCTTTCCGACGCGTTCTCGACCGGCTCCTCGATCATGCCGCAGAAGCGCAATCCCGATGCGGCCGAACTCGTCCGTGCCAAGACCGGCCGCATCAACGGGGCGCTGATCTCGCTGCTGACCGTGATGAAAGGCCTGCCGCTCGCCTATTCCAAGGACATGCAGGAAGACAAGGAACAGGTCTTCGACGCGATCGACAGCCTCGAGATCGCGCTGGCCGCGGCAACCGGCATGGTCGGCGACATGACCGTCAACGTCGAGGCCATGCGGACCGCCGCCGGCCACGGCTTTTCCACCGCCACGGACCTCGCGGACTGGCTGGTGCGCGAGCTCGGCCTGCCGTTCCGCGAGGCCCATCACGTGACCGGCCGGGCGGTCGCGCTGGCCGAGAGCCGGAAGGTCGGGCTCGAGGATCTGCCGCTCGACGCGTTGCAGGCCCTGGAGCCGCGGATCACGGACGCTGTCTATGCCGTCCTTGGCGTCGATGCGTCGGTGCGCAGCCGCGTCAGCTTCGGCGGGACGGCGCCCGACAATGTCCGCAGCGCCATCGCCGACTGGCGCCGGCGCCTGCATCAGGCGCAGGAGGTGATTTCTCCGGCCGGAGCAGGTATCAACAACGTGGCCGCCGTTGAGCGTCGATGATGGGTGACGGAATGATGCGCTTCAATCTTTCGATCCTGGTGCTGGCGGCCGCGCTGGCGCTGGGAGGCTGCGGCCGGAAGAACCTGCCGGTCGCGCCGCAGCCCCAGAACACGCCCATCGGCGAATCGAGGACGCCGAACGAGGATGCCCCGGCGAGCGTCGCCAACTTCCAGCGCGCGAACGGACTTGGCGCCACGGCAGGCCCTTCCGGCAGCAGCGACAGCAGCCTGACGATCTCGCCCGCCGAGGTCAGCAACAATCCGAATGCCGCGAAGAAATCCTTCCCGCTCGATTTCCTGCTGAACTGACGGCGGCCGGCCGGCCGATCATCCTTTCTCCGAATCGAACGGAACGCGCCAGCGCTCCGGAGACAAGTCATGAACCATTTCCACTACCGGGACGGCGTCCTTCATGCCGAGGACGTCGACATCCCGGCAATCGCGGCCAGCGTCGGCACGCCCTTCTACTGCTATTCCACGGCGACGCTGACACGGCACTACCGCGTCTTCGCCGACGCCTTCGCCGATATCGACGCCCTCGTCTGCTACGCGATGAAGGCCAATTCCAACCAGGCCGTCCTCAAGACGCTCGCCGGTCTCGGCGCTGGCGTCGACGTCGTCTCGGGCGGCGAACTGATGCGCGGACTGACGGCGGGCGTTCCGGCGGAAAAGATCATGTTCTCCGGCGTCGGCAAGACGGCCGAGGAGATCGACCTTGGCCTGAAGACCGGCATCTTCTGCTTCAACATCGAATCGGAGCCCGAGCTCGACCTCCTTTCGGCCCGCGCCACGGCGCTCGGCAAGACGGCCCATGTCTCCTTTCGCATCAATCCCGACGTCGACGCCAAGACCCATGCGAAGATCTCGACCGGCAAGAAGTCCGACAAGTTCGGCATCGCCTTCGACCGCGCCATCGAGGTTTACGACCGCGCCCGCCATCTGCCGGGCATCGCGGTCGCCGGCATCGACATGCATATCGGCAGCCAAATCACCGAGCTCGAACCCTTCGACATCGCCTTCGAGCGGCTTGCCGGCCTCGTGAGGGCGTTGCGGCAGGCAGGACATGCGATCACCCATGTCGACCTCGGCGGCGGGCTCGGCGTACCCTATCGCAGAGACAACAGCCCGCCGCCGGAGCCGACGGCCTATGCCGAGACGGTGAAGCGCCGCGTTCGCGATCTCGGCTGCAAGGTGATCTTCGAGCCGGGACGGCTGATCGCCGCGAATGCGGGCATTCTCGTCTCGCGCGTCCTCTACGTGAAGGACACCGGCGACAAGGTCTTCGTCATCGTCGACGCCGCAATGAACGATCTTGTCCGGCCCACGCTCTACGACGCCTGGCACGAAATCTCCGCCGTTGCCGAACCGTCGAGCGACGAGCGGATCGTCGCCGATGTCGTCGGCCCGGTCTGCGAGAGCGGCGACTTCATGGCGCACGACAGGTCCCTGCCGAGACTCGCCGCCGGCGACCTGATCTCGATCGCCTCGGCGGGCGCCTATGGAGCGGTGCAGTCCGGCACCTACAACTCACGGCCGCTGATCGCCGAGGTTCTGGTCAAGGACGATGCCTTCTTCGCCGTCCGCCCGCGCCAGACGCTGGAGGAGCTCATCGCCCTCGACCGGCTGCCGCCCTGGCTGGATGGCGTCTGACGACAACTTCACAGATCGGTCACCGCCTCGCCTTCGCCGTAAAAACTGTTAACCTGCAGGTTCGACAGCGAAAACGAGAGCACGCCGGATGGCCAAGGATTCCATGAGGATGGCAGAACGGCGGCCGGCACCGGTCGGCCTGCCCTGGACGCGGCGCCGCACCCGCTTGGCTCTCGTGGTCGAGCGTCTGTGGCCGACGCTTCTTGGCCTTGCCGGCCTCGCCTCGCTGTTTCTGATCCTTTCCTGGTTCGGTCTTTTTGCCGCCCTCCCGATGGTAGCGCGCTGGGCCGTGCTGGCCGCCCTCCTTCTCGGGGCAGGGTTTCTCGCCTGGAATCTGCGCGGGTTCAGCTGGCCGGGCGAAGACGAGACCGACCGCCGGATCGAGACGGCCAGCCACCTCGCCCATCAGCCGCTCCAGGCCCAGGGTGACCGGCCCGCGGTGCAGGACGCCTTCGGTGCCGCGCTCTGGCGCGAACACCAGGACCGCATGGCAGCGCGCCTTCGCGACCTTTCCGGCGGTGCGCCGCGGACCCGCACCGAGCGGCTCGATCCCTTTGCCCTTAGGGCGATGCTGGCGCTGCTGTTGTTCACCGCCTTCGGCTATTCCTTCGGCTCCGGCGGCGGCCGAGTCGCCGACGTCTTCACCGCCCCCATGGCGGCGCCCGGCGCCGAGGGACGCGTCGATGCCTGGGTGACACCGCCCGCCTATACCGGCCGCGCCCCGATCTTCCTGACCGAAACCACGGCGACGGGCGCCCCGGCGCCGATCGAGGTTCCGACCGGGAGCATGCTGTCCGTCCGCATTTCCGATGGCACGGAGACGGCCCTCGTCTACACTCCGGCGTCGGGCGGCGAGCCGATGACGATCACGCCCGGCGGGCAAGTCGATCCGGCAGCGCCAGGCGAGAGCGAGACTGCGCAATCCGCGGACGGCGAGCCTGCCGTGGCGGAGCCCGCCCCTCCGACCGAGGCGTCCGATGCGACCGACGCGGCCGGCGCCGGCGAATACGAGTTCAGCCTCGAGGCCAGTGGTTCGGCCGCGCTGTCGACCACATTCCGCACGCTCGGCACCTGGTCCTTCACCGTCACGCCCGACACGCCGCCGACCATCGCCTACGCCGCAGAGCCCGGCGTCACGCGCAATGGCGCCCTGGAACTATCCTATCTCGTCGCCGACGACTATGGCGCGCGCAAGGGCCTGGCCGAGATCGAGGTGAAGGAACCCGTCGCGGCGGGTGCCCGGCCGCTGATCGCCGTGCCGGAGATCAACCTCGCTCTGCCGCGCCGCGCCAAGGGCACCGAGTCCAAGGGCCGGACGGTCAGCGAACTGACCGACAGCCCCTATGCCGGAGCCCGCATCGCCCTGACCCTCGCCGTCACCGACGATGCCGGGCAGGCAGGGCGCTCCGAGGCGAAGATCTTCACGCTTCCCGAGCGCTCCTTCACCAAGCCCCTCGCCCGCGCCGTGATCGAGCAGCGGCGGATGCTGGCGCTCGACGCCAACGCCGCACCGACGGTCGTCGGCATGCTGGATGCGGTGACGCTTCGCGGCGAGGAGACGATCGCGAACCCCAGCGACTATCTCGCGCTGCGCGCCGTGCGCAGCCGCATCGCCCATGCCGAGAGCGACGAGGAACTCGTCTCGGCCGTCGACTTCATGTGGCAGATCGCCCTCGGCATCGAGGACGGCAACCTGTCCCTCGTCGAGAAGAGGCTTCGCGACGCCCAGGAGAACCTCGCCAAGGCGCTGGAGGACGGGGCGAGCGACGCCGAGATCGACAAGCTGATGGCGGAGCTTCGCGAGGCGATGCAGGAATACATGCAGGCGCTGGCCGAGGCGATGAAGAACCAGCCGCCGATGTCGCAGCAGCAGATGCAGAACGCCCAGGAAATCCGCCCGCAGGATCTCGACAAGATGATGGACCGGATCGAGGAGCTGGCAAAATCCGGCTCGAAGGAGGCCGCCCAGCAATTGCTGTCGCAGCTGAAGGAGATGATGCAAAATCTCCAGGCGATGAAGCCCGGCCAGCAGCAGCAGGGTGGCCAGCAGGACGCCATGCGCCAGCAGATGGACAAGCTCGGCGAGATGCTGCGCCAGCAGCAGGCGCTGAAGGACCAGACCTACGACCTCGGCCGCCAGCAGATGCAGCAGCAGATGAACGAGAACGGCGATCCGGGCGAAGAGGGGCAGCAGGGCGAACAGGGCCAGGAAGGCCAGCAGCCCGGCCAGATGAGCGCCGAGGAACTGCAGAAGCAGCTCGACCAGCTGAAGCAGCAGCAGGGCCAACTGCGCGAGGATCTGGAAAAGCTGCAAGAAGCGATGAAGGGCATGGGCATGCAGCCCGGCGAAGGTCTTGGCGAAGCCGGCGAGGCCATGGGCGAGGCGGAAACCGCGCTCGGCGAAGGGAATGACGGCGATGCCGTCGGCCAGCAGGGCAAGGCCATGGATGCCCTGCGCAAGGGTGCGCAGGACATGATGCAGCAGATGCAGCAGGCGATGCAGCAGGGCGAGGGCCAGCAGCCCGGCCAAGGCCAGATGGGCCAGGGCTACGGTCGCGGCGAGCAGCGCTCGGGCCGCGATCCGCTGGGACGGCCTCAGTCGACTCAGGGCGCGGATTTCGGTCAGGACGTCGAGGTCCCCGACGAGATCGACACCCAGCGCGCCCGCCGCATCCTCGATGCCATCCGCAACCGTCTCGGCGACGCCCTGTCGCCGCAGCTCGAGCGGGAGTATCTGGAACGGCTGCTGAAGACGCAGTAGGAACGGCTGATGAGCGCGAAACGCGAGCCGGCCGACTGGCAGCCCGATCTCTATCTGCGCTTCGAGGACGAGCGGACGCGGCCGGCGCACGAACTGCTCTCGCGGGTGATGTTGCGCGAGCCTCGGCACATCGTCGACATCGGCTGCGGCCCCGGCAATTCGACCGAGCTGTTGTCTCGGCGCTGGCCGGCGGCGGACATTCTCGGCCTCGACAGCTCGCCCGCGATGATCGACGCCGCGCGCCGGCGCCTGCCGGGCCTGCGTTTCGAGCAGGCTGACATCACTGTCTGGATGCCCGACACGCCGCCCGATCTCATCTTCGCCAATGCCGTCCTGCAATGGGTGCCGGACCACGCCGCGCTGCTGCCGCGTCTCTTCGCCTCGCTCGCCCCCGGCGGCATCCTCGCCATCCAGATGCCGGACAATCTCGACGAGCCTTCGCACGCCGCGATGCGCGAGACCGCGGCCGAGAGGGAATTTGCTGCCCCTATGGGCGACGTGGCGAAAGCGCGGACACGGCTGCCGACGCTCGATGCCTACTACGACATGCTGGCGGCCGATGCCGCGGGCGTCGATGTCTGGCGCACCACCTACCACCACCCGATGGCGGATGCCGAAGCGATCGTCGAATGGCTGAAGGCGACGGGCCTGCGGCCTTTCCTCGACGCCCTCCCGGAAGGGCTGCGTTCGGGTTTCATCGCGCGCTACCAGGCGCGGATCGACGCGGCCTATCCCGCGCGGGCGGATGACAAGCGGCTGATGGCGTTTCCCAGGGTCTTCATCGTGGCGCAACGCGAAGGCGGCTGAGATTCGAGCCAGTCACGGCGAGGCGCTTTCGTCGCCAGATAGTCATTCTCGGGCTTGGGGACCCATGCGCTATCGCCATACGCAGCCACTTCGGCTCAGGAAGAGGCAATCTGACCCCCCGTCTGATCATCGATGCCGCGCGGCATGGGTTGTCGGGTCAAGCCCGGGAATGACTATCCTGAGAAGTTCGGAGCCTTGGAAATTCGGCTGGGGCGCGAGGCAGACGCCACCCGGCAAAATTGCGCCGTGTCCTGACTGTCCTCCCCCATCCGCCCCTTCGGGGTTCCTTCTCCCCAAACGAGAGAAGAATGCGTCGCGCAGTCTACCGCGTCGGGACCGGCACTTCCCCGCGATAGTCGTAGAAGCCGCGCTGGGTCTTGCGGCCGAGCCAGCCGGCCTCGACATATTTCACCAGCAGCGGACAGGGACGGTACTTCGAGTCCGACAGTCCGTCGTGCAGGACCTGCATGATGGACAGGCAGGTATCGAGCCCGATGAAGTCGGCAAGCTGAAGCGGGCCCATCGGATGGTTGGCGCCGAGCTTCATCGCGGTGTCGATGCTCTCGACCGAGCCGACGCCTTCGTAAAGCGTGTAGATCGCCTCGTTGATCATCGGCAGCAGGATGCGGTTGACGATGAAGGCCGGAAAATCCTCCGAGACCGTGGTCGTCTTGTCGAGCGTTGCGACGAACTGTTTTGACGAAAGGAACGTCGCGTCGGCGGTGGCGATGCCGCGCACCAGCTCGACCAGTTTCATGACCGGCACCGGGTTCATGAAATGGATGCCGATGAAGCGCTCCGGCCGGTCCGTCGAGGAGGCGAGCCGGGTGATCGAGATCGAGGACGTGTTGGTGGCGAGAATGGCGTCCGGCTTCAGCACGGGGCAGACGGTCGC
This sequence comes from Aureimonas sp. SA4125, assembly GCF_019973775.1. Lineage (NCBI taxonomy): Bacteria > Pseudomonadati > Pseudomonadota > Alphaproteobacteria > Hyphomicrobiales > Aurantimonadaceae > Aureimonas > Aureimonas sp. SA4125. The sequence continues at coordinate 3,888,078 of NZ_AP025032.1, forward strand.
ATAGATCTTGCGCTTGACCGTCTCGTCCTCGGTCGCCGCCTCGATGACGAGATCCATGTCGGCAAGGTCCGCGACGCCGCTGGCCGCCGAGACATGGGCAAGCGCCGCAGCCTTCTCCGCGGCGGAAATCTTGGCCGAGGCGAGTTGCCGGTCGAGCGTGCGCTCGACCTGCTCGAGTCCCTTGGCGGCGCGCTCGGGCGAGACATCGTAGAGCGTGACGTCGTAGCCCGCGAGCGCGACGACATGGGCAATGCCTGTGCCCATCTGGCCGGCGCCGACGACCCCGATCTTGTTCAGCTTTTCCGCCATGATCCCGATACCAAACACCAATGGCGGGCGATGATGCCCGCATATCCCTGTCCGACGGTCCGCGCCGCAGCGCCGCGACCATCGCTCTGCCCGCAAATGTCGGCCGCGGGCGTCACTCTCTCACACGGCGGCGCGGGACGGTAGCCGACACCGCTCGGTCTTTGGTCGCACCGCCCCGCGAAGGGTATGGGCGATGCCGCCCGCTCGCCAGCGACGACAGTTCGCTGGGTCTCGGCGCGTTTGAAGCGTGGCGATCATCGGGCGATAGAGGAAAATCGCCCGATGCTCCCTGGCTCTCCTCGTCGCACCGGCCGACGGAGACCCTTTTTCGCCTGGCGACTCAGAGCTTCGACTGGAGCTCCGGCAGCAGCGTGAAGAGATCGCCGACGAGGCCGTAATCGGCGACCTGGAAGATCGGCGCCTCCTCGTCCTTGTTGATGGCGACGATCACCTTGGAGTCCTTCATGCCGGCAAGGTGCTGGATCGCGCCGGAAATGCCGGCGGCGATGTAGAGGTCGGGGGCAACGACCTTGCCGGTCTGGCCGACCTGCCAGTCGTTCGGGGCATAGCCCGCGTCCACCGCCGCGCGCGAGGCGCCGATGGCCGCGCCCAGCTTGTCGGCGAGCGGCAGAATGACCTCGTCGAACTTTTCCTTGGAGCCGAGTGCCCGTCCACCGGACAGGATGATCTTCGCCGAGGTGAGTTCGGGCCGGTCGCTGGTCGCCAGGCGATCCTCGATGAAGGTCGAGAGCGCCGGATCGGCTGCGGCGGCCACCTTCTCGATCGCGGCCGAACCGCCCTCGGCGGCCGAAGCGAAGGACGCCGTGCGCACCGTGACGATCTTCTTGGCATCGGCCGAGGTGACGGTCTGGATGGCGTTGCCGGCGTAGATCGGCCGCTCGAACGTGTCGGCGCCCATTATCGCCGTGACGTCCGAGATCTGCATCACGTCGAGGAGGGCGGCGACACGCGGCAGAACATTCTTCACCGTCGTCGTCGACGGCCCGACGACAGCCTCATAGCCGGGGGCGAGCGAGACGATGAGATCGGCGAGGGGCTCGGCCAGATGATGGGCGTAAGGGGTCGCTTCAGCGAGGAGCACCTTGGCGACGCCAGAAAGCCTGGCGGCGGCGTCCGCGACGGCGGCGGCACCCTCGCCGGCGACGAGGACGTGCACCTCGCCACCGAGGGCGAGCGCGGCCGTCAGCGCCTTGGCGGTGAGGTCGGAGAGCGTGTGGTTGTCATGTTCGGCGAGGAGAAGCGTGGTCATGGCAATTTCCTTCGGGCGATCAGAGGACGCCGGCTTCGTTCTTGAGCTTGGCGATCAGTTCGTCGACCGAGGCGACCTTCACCCCGGCGCCGCGCTTGGGGGGCTCGACGGTCTTCACGACGGTCAGCCGCGGCGCGACGTCGACGCCGTAATCGGCCGGCGTCTTCTCCTCCAGCGGCTTCTTCTTCGCCTTCATGATGTTCGGCAGCGAGGCGTAGCGCGGCTCGTTGAGGCGAAGGTCGGTCGTGACGATCGCCGGCAGCGTCAGCTCCAGCGTCTGCAGGCCGCCGTCGACCTCCCGCGTCACGATTGCCTTGCCGGCCTCGAGCTCGACCTTGTTGGCGAAGGTTCCCTGGCTCCAGCCGAGGAGCGCAGCCAGCATCTGGCCGGTCTGGTTGCAGTCGTCGTCGATCGCCTGCTTGCCGAGGATGACGAGGTCGGGCTTCTCGGCCTCGACCACGCCCTTCAGGAGCTTGGCGACGGCAAGCGGCTCGGTGACGCCGTCGGTCTTGATCAGGATGCCGCGATCGGCACCCATGGCGAGCGCCGTGCGCAGCGTCTCCTGCGCCTGTTGCGGGCCGACGGAGACGGCGACGATCTCGGTGGCGATGCCCTTTTCCTTCATCCGGATCGCCTCTTCGACCGCGATCTCGTCGAAGGGGTTCATGCTCATCTTCACATTGGCGAGATCGACGCCCGTGCCGTCCGGCTTGACGCGGATTTTCACGTTGTAGTCCACCACCCGCTTGACGGCGACGAGGATCTTCATGCCTCAACTCCCACTGGCCCGGCCTGGCCGGGCAATCCCTGGACGCGCCGGAACCGCTGTCCCCATCCCCCGGGGATGTCTCGGTTCTCGGCGCGAAACGCGCTCCTGCGTTATTGCAGTTTGACGTGAAGGTCAAAATCCGAACGTGATCATCGGTGTTTTTGGGCTTTCGCCCCGCCGCTTTCAAGTCTTGCCGCGGCAGCCGTGCGCCTGTTCGCGACGCGGTCCTCCGGTCCCGTCACAAACTCTGCGCAGGCGGTGCAAACAGCGGCACGCCGCGCCGGCGCAGTACCAGCGTCAAAAGGGCTCCGGCGAGGATGCCGCCGGCATGGGCGCCGTAGGAAACGTCCGTGTCGCCGAGGGCCAGCATGGTGAACTGGTAGGCGATCCAGACCAGGAGCAGGATCCAGGCGGGCAGCGCCAGGGGAAAACGGCCGAGCACCAGCACCCAGATCCACACCCTCGGGCTCAGCATCAGATAGGCCGCAACGATGCCGGAGACGGCGCCGGAGGCGCCGAGAAGCGAGCTGTCGGATTGGGGAAGGGTCAACGCATGCGCGCCGGCCGCAGCGGCCGCGCACAGCATGTAGAAAAGGACGAAGCGGACGTGCCCGAAGCCATCCTCGACATTGTCGCCGAAGACCCAGAGGAACAGCATGTTGCCGAGCAGATGCCAGAAATCGAGATGGATGAATGAATAGGTGACGAAGGAGAAGGCCGTCGGCTGCACGTGATATTCCGCCGGCAACTGCGCGTAGTCGTTCACGACGGAAGGGATGAAGCCGTAGGACAGTTCGAAGCCGGAGAGATAGGCCCCGGTTTCCCCCGTTGCCGAGAAAAACACCCAGATCACGACATTGGCGACGATCAGCGCCAATGTCAGATACTGAAAGCGGATCCCTTTCAGCCGGTTGTCGTCATAGAAGGGGAGGAACATTCTGACGCCTTCGCCGCATGGGTCGTGCCATCAAAACTTGGCTGGCACTGGAAGGCAATGGCATGGCCGCGGGACAGTCGCCTGAGGGCGCAGGTCCACCCCCGCCGGGGCGCGGCAGTCGCTGGGAAGGCCGGCCTTGCCTCTCGGGGCCTCGCGCCGCTTCCTGCCGGGATGTCGCCGCGCTCGCGCGATCAGGCCACGACGAGCTTGATGTCCTCTGCCTTGAACCGCTCGAGCAGCGTGAAATAAATGGCGCTGCGCGTCGCGTAGACCGAGCCGGGGCTGGCGACGAAGGCGAACGCCTTGAAGACGACCTTGCTCTCCTCGATCCCGTCGATGAAGACGCTGGGAGCCGGACTGGCGAGAATCGCCTCATGCGTGCCGAGAATGTCGAGAAGCGTATCGCGCACGGCCGCCGCATCGACGTCGAGCGGCGTCGCGAAGCCGATCTGGACGCGACCGAGGGGGTTCGCCATCGTCATGTTGCGGATCGATTTCGTGATCAGCTCGGAATTCGGGACGATCAGCGTCGAACGGTCCGCGATCTGGATCTCGGTCGATCGGACGCTGATGCGCCGAACCTCCCCCTCGTCGGCTCCCAGACGGACCGTGTCGCCGATCTTCACCGGACGCTCGGCAAGGAGGATGATGCCCGAGACGAAATTCTGGGTGATCGCCTGAAGGCCGAAGCCGATGCCGACAGACAAGGCGGAGACGACCAGCGCGATCCGTTCGACGCCGATGCCGAGCGTCGATAGCGCCCAGAAGCCGGCGAGGATGATGCCGGCATAGCTGACGATGGTCGAGACGGAATTTCGCGCGCCGGGATCGAGGTCGGTGGCCGGCAGGAAGCGATCGTCCAGCCAGCGGCGCACGCCGCGCATCAGCGCGATGCCGACGAAGAGGACGATCGTCGCCTTCAGGATCGATCCGGGGACGATGCTGAAGCCGCCGATCTGGATCTCGCTGGAATTGCCGAACTGGTAGAAGAGCGAGCTCGCGCCGGGTCCCAGCGGTCCGGACAGAAGGATGGCAGCGACAACGAGGATGGCGAGCCGCAGCAGCGCCGAGACGATGACGCCGAGCTGATCGACCTGCGCCTTGCGCAGGCCAAGGCCGGCGTGGAGCGATCTCCCGAGCCGGCTCTCGCCCGACAGGAAAGTCGTCGAGACGTCGTCGACGACGATCAGCAGCAGATAGGTCGCGGCCGAAACGATCGCCGTCCAGATCGTCTGCCGGCTGACGAAGAGCGCAAGATTCACATAGCCCTGGAGCGCCGCGACGAGCGCGATGACGACGGCGCCCCAGCCGAGGAGCGTCGCCACGGTCGCGATGGTCGTTTGCGCGCTCGGCTCGGCTCCCTCCGGATGGGTGCGGCGGTAGCGCATCAGGCCGATGAGGAGGGTCGAGATGAGAATGCAGTAGCTTGCGGTGACGGCATAGTTCAGGAAGATCGCCGCCGTCGGGCTGACGCCGACCGCCTTGCCGCCCTCGATCAGGAGGACGCTGAGGAAAGTCAGGATCGCGGCAAGACCGGGATAGGGACGCAGGCGACCGACGGCTTCGTCGCTGATCGGCGGCAGCCGCCAGGAGGGCTGCCCTGAGAGAAGCAGGCCGGCGCCGAGCGAGACCATGAAGCCGCCGATGCCGGCGGTAATCGCCAGCGTCTCGGCAAGCGGTCGCGTCCAGCGGGTGAGGAAGTCACCCCAGTTCAGCGCCTGGTAGACGATGAGGAAGGCAAGGGTCGACGTCAGCGTGCCGACGACGACGAACCAGAGTGCGAGCGCGGACCTGCGGGCGCGCGTGCCCGGCACCTGCTCGACGGCAAAGCGCCGTCCGACCTGGCGCAGCCCCCGCCGGACGGGCAGGAGCAGGATCGCGGCAAGGACAAGGCCGGCAGCGAGGAAGACGAGGCGCAGGCCGATATTCGCCTTGGGGATCGCCAGGACGGAAACGCGCACGAAATCGCTCAAACGCGCGCTGTCGTCTGACAGGCTGCCGGCGAGATCCGCCCATAAGGTCGGCGACAGCGGCGAGGCGACCTTTTTGAACGTGTCGCGGTTGAAGGCCTCGTTGATCTCCCGGATCATCCGGTCGATCATTTCCTTGGCGTCCGCGGCCAACAGGCGGCCACGCTTGATCGTCGAGTCGAGCTCGCCGCGTTCGGCATCGAGCCGCTGCCGCTGCGCCTTGATGTCGGGCGCCTCGTCGTCGAGGACGGGACCGAGTTCGGCGATGCGCGCGTCGATCTCGGCGAGCTGCGGCACGAGCTGGGCGACGGCCGTATTGGCGGTGCTGCCCGCCACCATTCCGCGATCGCGCAGCTCCGCCTTCTCGTCGGACGACGTCTCCGCGTCGGCCGCCCGCTTGATGGCGGCCAGTTCCGCTGCCTGCTGGTCGAGAATGACGATCGGGTCGGTCTCTGGCGCCGCCGCGTCCTGTGCGGCGGCGGGCATGACAGCGACGGCGAAGGCTAGAATCCAGACGAGCGACAGGGACCGGAGGAGATTCCGAAATGTCATGCGGCTGCCTCGTGGTGGGTCGCGATGCGGCAGGCGACAGAACCGCGACGATCAACCGGGGAGACGGCATCGTCGCGGCAGTCGGAGCCGGTTGGTCAGTTGCCTTCGCTACCGGCTCGCGCCCGGCACCCAGAGCACGTCCGCCCGGCCGTCGTCGTTGGCGATGCGGCCGGCGACGAAGAGATGGTCGGACAGGCGATTGACGTAGGTCAGCGCCGCTTCCGAGACCGTTTCGCCCGGCGCCTGCGACAGGGCGACCATCAGCCGCTCGGCGCGCCGTGCGACGGTGCGCGCGAGGTGAAGATGCGCGGCGGCGGGAGAGCCGGCCGGCAGGATGAAGCTCGTCAGCGGCGTGAGGCGAGCGTTCATCGCGTCGATCTCGCGCTCCAGCCGCTCGACCTGTGACGGAATGATGGCGAGCCGCTCATAGGGCAGCTTCTCGCCGGTCTCGGGCGTGGCGAGATCGGCACCGAGGTCGAAAAGGTCGTTCTGGATCGTCGCCAGCATGGCGTCGAGTTCGCCCTCGGTATGCAGGCGCACCATGCCGATCGTGCCGTTCAACTCGTCGACGGTGCCGATCGCCTCGAAGCGCAGGTCCGATTTCAGCCGCCGTTCGCCGGTGCCAAGGCCCGAGGTGCCGTCGTCGCCGGTGCGGGTGTAGATCTTGTTGAGCTTGACCATCAGCGTGCCAGCCAGAGCGCGCCGACCATGATCAGCACCGCGACGCCCTGCAGCATCACGCGGGCCCGCATCAGCTTCTGCGAGCGGTTGCCGTCGCCGCCGCGCATCATGTTGAAGAGCCCCATCAGGAGGACCGCCGTGACGGCCGCCATGGCGACCAAAGCGAGAATGGACAGGATATCGGACATTGGCATCGTTCCGGTTGGGGCATCGTTCCGGTTGGGGCATCGTTCCGGTTGCCGTCGCACCGGATATAGGCTGCGTCGGCGCGATAGGCGAGTGGACCTTGCGTCACGCCTGCGAAACAGGGGGCACGTCGCGTTTCCAGGTCGCCGCGGCGACGCCGGCGGCGGCAAGCACCATGCCGGCGAGCTGGATCGGCGCCAGCGTCTCGCCGAACAGAAGGAACGCCATGCAGGCGGTGACGCCCGGCGTCAGGTACATCAGCGACGACACCTCTGACACCGCCCCCTCGCGAATCAGAAACAGGAGAAGGAAGACGGCGCCGATCGACAGGACGAAGGTCAGCCAGACCAGGGCGAAGACGAGCTCAGCCGTGACGTCGACGCGAAAACTCTCGAAGGCGACGGCGCAGAACGCCATCGGCACCAGCGCACCGAGATACTGCAGCGCCGTGCCGACCCGGAGATCCACGCCGCCGACGAAGCGCTTCTGCCAGATCGTGCCGACCGAGATGGCAAGCGCCGCCAGAAGTGCCGGCAGCAGCGTCAAACCCGAGAGGCCGGCCCCGGTGCCGAGTTTCGGCGCGACGACGAGAGCGACGCCGAGAAGGCCGAGCGCCAGCCCCAGCCAGTGCCGCGGCCGGATCGTCTCGCCGAGGAAGGCTGCGGCGAGGAGCGCCGTCAGGAGCGGCTGAAGGCCAACGATCAGCGCCGCGATGCCGGCCGACAAGCCGTGCCGGACGGCGAAGAAGACACCGCCGAGATAGACGCCGTGGATCAGGCCGCCGGCGAACATGGCGTGCAGCGCCGGTCTGCGCCCGGGCCAACCGCCGCGCACCATGAAGGCGACGGGCGAGAGGAGGACGAGCGCCAGCGCAAAGCGCAAGGCGAGAAAGCTGAAGGGCTCGGCATGCGGCATCGCGTAGCGCGCGCCGATGAAGCCGGTCGACCAGAGGACGACGAAGATGGCGGGAAAATAGGGAAGCAGACGGGGCATGATCGGCCTGTTCTGGGGGCCTTCAGGCCGGCCCCCGTCGCGCGGCGGCAGCCGCCTCGCCTTATGCGACGTCCGGGCCGCCGCGTCTGTTGCCGGAGGGCAACGCGCCGACGACTTCCGGGCCGCGTTGACCCCTCTTGTCTGTTCATCCCGGGCAAACCGCAGCAGACACGGACAGACAGCCGTCTGCGCCGCCGAGGGCCGACGGGAATCGGCACCGACCGGCCGGCACGACACGAGGCTTTCGCCGCACCGCCATGCAGATCATCCTCACCGTCATCGTGCCGATCTTCGCGGTCATCGCCGTCGGCTTTCTTGCCGCGCGGCTGAAGCTGCTGGGCGATTCGGTCGGCGAGGGCCTCGCCAAGTTCGTCTTCGTCATTGCCGTACCGGCGCTCTTGTTCCGCACGCTCGCCACCGCCAACTTCGCGGGCGCCAATCCCCTCTTCCTGTGGCTCGCCTATTTCCTCGGCGTCGCCCTGACCTGGGCGCCGGCGACGATCCTCGTACGCCGCTTCATGGGCACGGACCGGCGCACCGGCATCATCGCCGGCATCTCCGCCAGCTTTGCCAACACGGTCTTCATCGCGATTCCCGCGGTGCAGCGCGCCTATGGCGATACGGGGCTGGAGGCGCTGTTCCTCATCATCGCCATCCACATGCCCGTCATGATGACCGTCGCGACCCTCCTGATGGAGCGCGCGGCAAGGCTCGATGCGGCCGAGAGCGGCAACGCGGCGCCGGCTGGCTCGGCGCTTTCGACGATCGGGCGGATCGCCGTCAACCTGTCGCGCAACGCCATCATCGTCGGCATCCTCTGCGGCCTCGCCTGGCGGGTCACCGGCCTGGCGCTCCCCGGCCCGGTCGAGGACGTGGTGCGGCTCCTCGGCTCGACGGCCGGCCCGGTCTCGCTCTTTGCCATGGGCATGTCGCTGACCCGCTATGGCCTGCGCGGCGACATCGGCAGCGCCGTCGTCATCTCGGCCCTGTCGCTGGTGCTGATGCCGGCCGTCGTCTACCTCGTCGGCACCGCGCTCTTGCCGGCGCTCTGGCTGAAGGTCGCCGTCCTCACCGCGGCGAGCCCGGCGGGTGTCAACTGCTATCTCTTCGCCAGCTATTTCAAATCCGGCGAAAAGCTCGCTGCAACCTCGATCCTCGTCTCGACGCTCCTCTCCGTCGTCACCCTCGCCGTGTGGCTGGCGATCCTCGGCTGATCACGCGCCCGCCACCGCCGCAGTAGCCGGCAGTCCGACCATCCGCCGGATGTCCTCGGCGGTGAGGCCCGCCGCGCGCATCGATCCGAGCGAGGTGTCGCGCGCGCTCTTGGACAGTTTTCGCCCGTCGGGTCCCAGGATGAGGTTGTGATGGTGGTAGATCGGCCGGGGCAGGCCGAGCAGTGCCTGCAGCACGAGGTGCACGGAGGTCGCGGCCAGGAGGTCGCGGCCGCGCACGACATGCGTCACGCCCTGCAGCGCATCGTCGACGACGACCGCGAGGTGGTAGCTCGTCGGCACGTCCTTGCGCGCGAGGACGACGTCTCCCCAGGCCGAGGGATCGGCGACGATCTCGGCCGCTTCCCCGTCCGGCACGGCGCCGGTCTCGATGAAGGACAGCCGGCCGAGGCCGGACAGCGCCTTCGCCATGTCGAGCCGGAAGGCGTGCGGCTCGCCGGCCGCGATCCGGGCATGCCGTTCGGCGTCCGGGAGATGCCGGTCGAGCCCGGGATAGAGCGGCGCGCCGTCGGGATCGCTCGGCCAGGGGGTGCCCGTCTCCTCGAAATGGCGCTCGGCAAAGGCACGGATCTCGCTGCGCGACAGAAAGGCGGGATAGACGAGGCCGGCATCGACAAGCGCGTCCAGGGCCGCGCGGTAGTCGCCGAAATGCTCGGACTGCCGGCGCGGCGGACCGTCCCAGGAAAGACCGAGAAAGCCGAGATCGTCCTCGATCGCCTGCTCGTAGGCGATCGAGCACCGCGCTCTGTCGATGTCTTCCAGGCGCAGCAGGAAGCGCCCGCCCTCGGTCCGCGCCAGGCCATGATTGAGCAGCGCCGAAAAGGCGTGGCCGAGGTGCAGCTCGCCGTTCGGGCTTGGGGCAAAGCGGTAGACCGGTCGGTATTCGTCCATGCAGGATTGCACTCCGCAACCTCCTCGAGGCATTCAGCGGAATGGATATAGGCCAAAGCACCAGGGCGCAGCAGCGATGATCCTGACAGAAGACGACATCGCACGGGAACTTGCGGCGCTTTCCCTGATCGATCCGCGTCTGGCCGCCCTGGTCGAGATCGCCGGCCCCCTCCCCGTCCGTGCGACGCCCGGCGGGCTGAGGGGCCTGATCGGCATGGTCGTCGGCCAGCAGGTGTCCCGGGCGAGCGCCGTGGCGATCCTGACGCGTCTTGGCGCCGCCATGGATCTCGACGACCCCCGCTCCATTCTCGCCGCGACGGATGCCGACTTCCGCTTCGCCGGCATGTCGCGCGTGAAGGAGAGGACCGCGCTGGCCCTGGCCGAAGCCTGTCTCGACGGCCGGCTGGATTTCGCGCGAATCACGGAGCTTTCGCCGGACGCGGCCATCGGCGAGCTCATCGCGCTTCCCGGTATCGGACCGTGGACGGCCGAGTGCTTCCTCCTCTTCTCGGCCGGCCATCCCGACATCTTTCCGGCGGGCGACCTCGCCTTGCAGATCGCGGTCGCGCACGGGCTCGGCCTCGCCGAGCGGCCGAAGCCGAAGCCGCTGGTGGCGCTGGCGCGCGACTGGGCGCCGCACCGCTCGGCTGCAGCCCGGTTGTTCTGGGGCTACTACGCCGTTCTCACCCGCCGCGACGCAGCGCCCGTCGACGCCGCGACCGGCGCCCAGAACCGGCGCGGCGATGATTTGCCGGCGGCTGAGAACGAGGCGGCGCGGGCAGGCGCGACACCGGCTGTGGCCAAGCGCAGCAGGCGCCTTCCCCAAGGCTTCACAAAGGCGACACGATAGGACACCATAGTTCCTGCAAGAAGACGCAAGTCGTTTGGTGAAGGAGACTGTCCTTGACGATTGCAGTAGCTCAGAACCTGTCGCCGACGCTGGTTCTGAACGCGGACTTCCGGCCCCTGAGTTACTACCCCCTGTCGCTGTGGAGCTGGCAGGATGCGATCAAGGCCGTGTTTCTCGACCGGGTGACGATCCTCGCCGAATACGACCAGACGGTCCGCAGCCCGACCTTCAGCATGCAGCTGCCGTCGGTGGTCTGCCTGAAATCTTACGTGAAACCCGCCCGGCACCCGGCCTTCACACGGTTCAACGTCTTTCTGCGCGACCGTTTCCAGTGCCAGTACTGCCATTCGCCGAACGACCTGACCTTCGACCACGTCATCCCCCGCTCCAAGGGCGGGCTGACCACCTGGGAAAACGTCGTCGCCGCCTGCTCGCCCTGCAATCTGAAGAAGGGCGGGCTGATGCCGCGCGATGCCGGCATGCTGCCGCACCAGAAGCCGTATCAGCCGACGGTGCACGACCTTCACAACAATGGTCGCCTGTTCCCGCCCAACTTCCTGCACGAGAGCTGGCTCGACTACCTCTATTGGGACTCCGAGCTGGATCCGGAATAGCCGCGCCGTTTCAGGTGCATCGCCGAGGCGACCAACCCCCGGCCATTCGGGTGATGTCTTCCGCCGGTCGTTCGGATACGTGCCGGTGATTCGACAGGCTCGTGCAAGCCGCGACTGATACGAAAGCCTGTCCTCGGAGCGCTTGGCGGGAACGGGCGTCGGAGACGATGTTGCACCGGCAGGCGGGCCCGGCGCGGACGAGAAACCGCGGCGAGCTTCTCCCCATCAGGCGGAAGGAGCCTTCATGAGCGCCGTGTCAGCCACCGGCAGGATCGCGGCGGTGTTCGAGCAACCCTCCGACAATCCCCGCGACCCGAAAGAAGAGGGCGTCATCATCGCCGTAGAGCCGATCGCCGACGGTACCGCCCCGGCCGAGAGCGGCAATGAGCCGAATGTCGGCAGGTCCACGGCCGAGACCGTCACGGGCGACGTCGCCCTGGCACTCCTGGACGTCCAGCAGGCCGGCAGGACCCACACCGCTTCGCTCTGTGCCGCGGACGCCCTGGCCGAGTACCTGTCGTCTGAAACGGCTTAGGGCGCGCCTGCGGACTTTCGCCAGCGCACGAAATGCGCGCGCTCCATGGTCTGGCCTATCGCATCATCTGGACATCGGATCTTGCAACCCACTCTGTAACGCTCTGCCTCAGACGCGGCGCTCCCCGCGGCCCGTTGCCGCGGCAATGGCGAGACCTGCAAAGAGCAGCGACGCCACCACGTTCCAGCCAGCGAAGGACAGGCCAAGAAAACGCCCCGCGGCCGTGTCGCAGGCGGGCGGGCGGATGGTGTCGATGGTCGAGAGGAGGTCGCCGCTCAGGTCGGCATTGCCGGCCGCGCAGCCGGAAGGTCCTGCCCAGAAATGCCATTCGACGCCCGCGTGATAGATGGCAAGGCAGAGACCGACCAGCATCGCGGCGGCGATCAGCCAGAGCAGGCCGCGAACGATCCACGGCATGGCCCGCCCGGCGGCTGCGACCAGGGCGACGGCGGCGAGGACGATCGAGACATAATAGGGCCAGCGCTCCTGCAGGCAGAGCGCGCAAGGAATGTAGCCGCCGACATGCTCGAAGAGGAGCGCCGTGCCGACGGTCGCCGCGGAGCCGAGGAGAAGCACCGCCGCTCCGATCGTCTGCATCGAGCCGGTCGGGCGGGCGAGACGGGAGGGCGCTGCCATGGGTCTTGCTTCCTGGAATGGGCCGGCGCGCCGGCCAGTGCCTGTGAGCCCTGCTCTAGCACCGCGGCCATGGCGAGGAACAGCCTCGCGACCGCGTTGACGCCCGTCAAAAGTCGGCTGGAAGGCCAGCTTGATCTGGCAATCGCAGGGCATGTGTCGTATACGGGGCGCCGCGGCCCCGACACTTTCGTGCCGGGGCAGGCGCCGTGCGGGCGTGGTGGAATTGGTAGACGCGCCGGACTCAAAATCCGGTTCCGCAAGGAGTGTCGGTTCGATTCCGACCGCCCGCACCACTGCTTCCCATCGGGACGCGCCAGACACCCTCTTCACAATACACAGCGACCGACCAGCAGCGACCCGCGATCCGACACCTTGAGGCCGGCTCGGCGACCCGCGCCATGAGCGGCGGCCGGCGATGGCGCTACGCCCGCGAAAGCCTAACCCCGCTGGAACATCGCCTTCACGCGCTGGCGCATCAGCCGCGCCGCATTGCGGGTGCGGCGGACCTGATCCAGCCCGGTGGCGGCGCGCTCCACCGCGCGGCCCGACTCGCGCGTCAGTCCGACGACGAGCGTCTGGATCGGCAGACGCTGCTTCCAGAGCCGGTTCATCAAAAAATGGTCGGGAACGGCGCAGGAGTCGGCCCGCGTCACGTCGGGGTCGGCGATCAGGGCCTCGGTGGCCAGCACCATCATCTGCAGCCCCGGCGAGGCTGCGGCGTGGGTCTCGTCGAATCCCATCTTCCAGGCAAAGGCCTCTCCGCCGATGACGAAGGCGACGAGGCTGGCGATGGCCTGGCCGTCGAGCCTCAGGGTGAAGATCCGGACACGGTCCTTGTCGGCGAGCTTGTGGATGCTCTCGCGGGCGAAGGCCGCGCGGTAGCGATCCATGATGAGGGCGCTGCGCTCGCGCCCCTTCCAGCCGCTCGCCTCGAGCGTCAGGAACTCCTCCATCGCCAGCCGGATCGCGTCGGGAGTGCGGGCGATGTCGAAGCTGACGCAGCCCTTGGCTTCCAGGAGGCGTCGCTGCCGCTGCAGTTCGCGCCGTCGCTTCGACGACAGGACATTGGCCATCGACGCGCCGGGCGACGCATCCAGTGCGGCACGGTCGAAACTGTGGGCGGCGGAGACCGGAAGCCCCAGCCGCTCGGCGGTCGACATCAACGTGCGCGCGAACGGCTCCTCGATGCGGATGTCGGGAAGGACGAGCACGGAGGGGAAGCCGAGGTCCTTGCGCGACAGCGTCTCCAGAAGATGACCGATCGTGGCGTCGGGATCGTCGGAATCGACCAGGGGGGTTCCCAGCGGGCCGAAGGGGTGCGTCCAGGCGCGGATCACCGGCGGGCCGCCGAACAGACCGGTGCGCTCGATCGAATAGGGCATCAGGAAGCGCAGGCGGCTGCGCTGCGGCCCCTCGTCGCGGATGACCATCAGCCGGACATGGCGCTCGTCCAGCCGCGGCATGGCGGGGATGAGAAATTGCGGGGCGAAGAAGACGTTGTGGTCGATCGCGCGGCGCGTGAGGAAATCGAGTTCGGCTTCGAGATCGAAGGCCGCGGCCGGCAGGTAGGTCGAGAACCGCCGGACACGATCGCCGTCGCCGAGCGTCAGGTTGATGACCGGATTGTCGAGACATCGTCCCTGATCGAGAAGACCGATCGCCGGCGCGGCGCTGGGCGAGGCCAGCATTTCGTCGAGAAGCGGCTTGGCGCTCATCCGTCTTCTCCCGAAGGGCGGGCGCGCGACGGCCCGGCAAAAATGAACATTTTCAGGCCGAGCCGCCGGTAGGCGACCGTCGCCAGCGATGTGGCCTCGAAGATCATCGCCAGCGCCGTGGCAAAGGCCGCCCCGTAGAGGCCGTAGAGAGGGATCAGCATCACGTTCAGCCCGATATTGAGGAGGATCGTCATGAAGTAGACGGCCGCGCAGGCCTTCTGCTCCCCCGACATGGTGAGGACGCTCTCCGCCGGCCCCACGGCCGCGCGTGCCAGAACGCCGATGATCAGGATGAACAGGAGCGGATAGCCGGCGTCGAAGGACGGACCGAAGAGGCCGAGAAGGAGTTCGCCCCCGATGAGGATCAGGATCGCCATCGCCAGGGAGGGCCAGAAGGTCCAGCGGATGGTTTCGCGCACGAAGCTCTCGAACGCGAGCGGCTCGCCCGCATGGTGGTAGTGCGAGAAGCGCTGCGCGGCGCTCGCCTTGACGGCGAAATAGACGAAGTGGACGAGCGCCAGGGTCTTCACGCTCGCATAGTAGATCGCGACGTCGGAGGGCGGCAGGAAATGCCCGACCATCAGGATGTCGACATTGGTCAGGAGGTTGAAGAATCCCTCGACCAGGAAGATCGGCAGCGCCATCGCCATCCAGGTGCGGAAATCGATCCGCCGCGGTCCGCTCCCCGCCCGACGGTCGGTCGTTCGGCGCACCATGAAGAGCTGGACAAGCGTCGTCGTCCAGGTCGCCGCGACGAGACTGCCGACAGCCGTCACCGCATCGGCGGCAAGCCCGGTGAATTCCACCGCCAGCGCCATGTAGGCGATGATCAGCAGCGGCCGGGCGATGAAGGTCGGCAGCAGCGCGAGTCCCGCAAGCGCATGCGCTCGCGACGTCCCGTCGAGCACTTCCCCCAGTGCCATCACCGGCAGGCAGAAGACCCCGATGACGAGCGGCAGAAGGTAGTAATGTGGCACGCTGTCTTGAAACAGCCAGAGCGCCGCAAGGCCAAGCAGGCTGATGATGCCGGACGATGCCAGGGCAAAGAGGCGGCTTGTCACGAGGATCCCGCGCAGGAGATCGAGCTGCTGCGTTACCCGGTATTCCGGCGCGAACCGGATGACCGCGGTCTGGAAGCCGAGGCACGACAGACCGCCGACGATGACGGCGGCGACGAGGACGAAGACGAAGACGCCGTATTCCGCGCTGCCCATCCAGCGGGCGAGAACGACCTGGCTGAAGAAGGCGATCATCGCCGAGACGACGCGGACCGAAAAGGCAAAGAGCGCGATACGGCCGGCGACGGCCTTTTCGCCACGCCCCGACAGCACGGCGTCGATGCCGGCAAAGGCCGGTCGAAGCCGTTCCATCAGCGGTGCCGAAATCCACCGGCCCGCCATTCTTTCCGTCGACGGCATCACGTCTGTCCGTTCTCCCCGGCGGTCTCGCGACCGGACAGAACGAAACTAGCAGTCGAGGTTTAAGATTTGGTCGAGTGCGCCGTGTCCGTCCCCTGTGTCGCCTTCAGAAACTCGAGCTCTTCCTCGCTCGAAGGGCGTCCGAGGATCACGTTGCGGTGAGGAAACCGGCCAAAGCGCCGAACGGTTTCGCGGTGCTCGTGCGCGAAGGAGAGGTTGTCGGGATCGACCTCCTCCATCAAGGCGACGCAGGCATCCTGCATGGCGAGATCCTCCGCGTGCATCAGCGGCAGGACGAGAAACTGGTTGACGTCGTCGCCGACGGCCAGGTGGTCGCCCCGCGCGAGGGCCTCGCGCGCGAGGTGCAGCGCCTTCGCGTCAGTCTGGTACATGCGCCGGTGACCGCGAAACATGTTGCGCGGAAACTGGTCGAGGAGGAGGACGAGGGCCAGGGCGCCGTTCGGCTCCTCGGTCCAGGAATCCAGTTCCCCGAGCGCGGCGCGTTCGTAGATGTCGAGAAAGCGTTGCCGGATCAGACTGTCGAAGTCGGCATCGGCAAAAAACCAGCGATCGGGCCCGGCCTCGCGCCAGAAGTCGATGATCGTCTGCGGGTCGGTAAAGGTTTCGCTCATGGGAAGTCCGGTTCGACGGGTGCCGCTGGCGCGGTGCCATGGCTTCAAGCAAGGGAGGGCCGAAGATAGGGCGGGGTGATGGCCGTGACAAAAATCGCGGTATCAGGAAGAGCTTTTGGCGTCCCGTCTCACGTTTCGCTGGCAACGATCCGCTGGCCGCGCTCGACAGGGCGCATTGCTGCCGGGAGCGTCCATGGGCACCTTCCGGGTTTGCAGGCGAAAGGCATGTCAGTCGGCAGCGCCGGGGTCGCGGGCACGACCAGTTGCCGCGTCAGAACGACATGCCTGGCACGGCGAGCGGATTGTCGGTCAGCGCCGCACGATCCGGCGCGTCGACCCGCGGCTCGCCGACAAAGGCGGCGAAAAGATCGCGCACGAGCCGCTCGTTCAGCCCCTCGCCGATGAGGACGAGGCGCGAGCCCGGCGCGACGCCTTCGGGCCAGGCCGGCAGCAGCGCCGGCGGATGCAGGTACTGGCGCACGCCGTGCAGAACGAGCGGCCGCAGCGGCTGTTCGCTTGTCAGGACGACGGCCTTCATTCGAAGAATGTTTGCTCCCTGCAAGTCCCGCAGCAGATCGAGGAAGGCCTCGATCTGCGCGCGGGGGATCGGCGCCGGATGCTGGATCGAGAAAGTGCCGATGTCGCCGTGCCGCCCCGCCCCGTCATGCCGGTGACCGGCGACGGACGCGGCATGCGCGTGATGATGGTGCCCGCGATGGTCATGTCCCGCAAGGACGGGCTCGGCCTCGTCCTGAAACCAGCGCCGGACATCGGCGGTCTTCGTCGCGGGATCGTAGAGGCCACAGCCGAAGAGGGCGCCCGGCCCCGCTTCGCCGGCAGCCGAGAGGAGTGGTGCCCGCGGATTGAGCGGGCGAACCATGTCCGCCAGCGCTGACATGGCTTCCGGTGGTGCGATGTCGCTCTTCGTCAGGACGATGCGATCGGCGACCGCCACCTGTCGGCGCGCTTCCTGGCGTGCGGCAAGATTCTCCGGTCCGGCCAGCGCGTCGACGACGGTCACGACGCCGTCCAGCGCATAGGCGGCGACAAGCGCCGGATGTCCCATCAGCGCGGCGATCAGGGGCGTCGGGTCGGCGATGCCCGTGGTCTCGACGACGACGCGGGCAAGCGGCGCGATCCGACCCGTCTGCATCCGCTCGGCTAGGTCGGCCAGCGTGTCGACGACCTCGCCGCGGACGGTGCAGCACAGGCATCCGTCGGCAAGTTCGATCACCCCGTCGCGGGCCGTCTCGACCAGGAGATGGTCGATCCCGGCCTCGCCGAATTCGTTGACGATGACCGCGGTGTCGGTGACGCCGGGATCGGCGAGAAGGCGGTTCAGGAGCGTCGTCTTGCCGGCGCCGAGGAAGCCGGTGAGGATGGTGACGCGGATCGGGAAGGCCGGGGTCCTGGTCGATAAGGTCGGCGTCAATTCGTCATCCCGCCGCGCAGGCCGTCTTCTCCGATGCTGCTGGACAGACGCCCGACCTTCTCGCTCTCGGGCTGGTCGGGACTGCTTGTCGCCGGATCGAGCGGACTTCCGATCGCCTTCGCCTTGTCTCCGCCCGTCGGCGCTTCCTGCTCGATGTCGGGGCGCCACCGCGGAAGCGGAATGCCGTAGCCCGGGATCTGCGTGATGCCGGCAACGAAGGTGTCGCCCGCCGCTGCGCCGCCAACGCTGACCGGCACCGTCGCGGGCTCGCGCTTCATCTCGTGCAGGTAGGGCGAGCCCGATGTCTTCTCGGCGCGGGCCGCCTCGGCCTGGCGCTCCTTGGCGCGCTCCTGCTGTCCGGCCGGCGAGCAGATCTCCTTGCTGATGTCGGCCGGGGGGCCGCTGGAGGCAGGCAGCGCCTCGACCAGCGTGCCCATCTTCGCGGGATCGGTGCGGAACCCGTTCTCGAGGAGCTCGGCGGCCATCCGGTCCCGCACGATCGTACCCTCAGCACCGAGAACCACGGCGACGATCGTGCGCTTGCCGCGGGTGGCGGAGGCCACGACATTGAAACCGGAAGCACAGATGTAGCCGGTCTTCATGCCGTCGGCGCCCTCGTAGCGGCCGAGGAGCGCATTGGTGTTGCGCAGCAAGGTGTTGCCGGTCGAGATCGCCTCGACGCCGAAAATCTCGCTGAAGGCCGGGAAGTCGCGGCGCAGGCGGATGGCCAGGATCGCGAGGTCCTTGGCGCTGGAAAACTGCCCGGGGCCCGGCAGGCCGTTGGGGTTGATGAAGCGCGTGTCCTTCATTCCCAGCCTGTCCGCCTCGGCGTTCATCATGCCGACGAAAGCCTCGATCGAGCCGCCGCCGAGCGCCTGGCCGATCGCGACGGCGACATCGTTGGCCGACTTCACCAGCATCATCCTCATCGCCATGTCGAGGCGAAGGATCGTCCCGGGCTCGAATCCCATCTTGCTCGGCGCCTGGCCGGCGGCATAGCGCGTCATCACCACCGGGCTGTCGAGCGTGACCGTCTCGCTCTTCAAGGCCTTCAGGGCGAGGTAGGCGGTCATCAGCTTGGTCGTCGACGCCGGATACCAGCGCGCCGTCGCATCCTTCGTCGACAACACCTTGCCGGTATCGACGTCGACGACCACGGAGGTCTCGGCTCTTGCCGAGGCCGAGCCGAAGGCGACAGCCAGGACAAGAGAAAGCGTGGTAGCCAAGCGCCGCGCCGCGCCCTCCGTGATATTCACAATCCGGTCCTTCGGTGAACAGTTCGAGAATGCATTCTTCGCGCCTATCTCGCCTCTATGGCAGCGTCATGGCAAGGTGCAGGCGACTTGCGGCTGCGATCTCTCTCCGCTGCCGCCAACCGCCACGATGCCGCGCGAAGGATTCCATGCCCGTCAACAACCGCATCGCAGATCGTCAGGACGACATCGCCGGCTGGCGCCGGCAACTGCACCAGATCCCGGAAATCCTGTACGCCGTCGACGACACCGCCGCCTACATCGCCGAAAAGCTGACCGCCTTCGGTTGCGACGAGGTGGTCACGGGCATCGGCCGCACCGGGGTCGTGGGCGTCATCCACGGCCGCAGCGGCCCCGGCTCCCGGCGCATCGCTCTTCGGGCCGATATGGACGCCCTGCCGATCGTCGAGGAGACCGGCGCCGCTTATGCCTCGCTGCGCCCGGGCGCCATGCATGCCTGCGGCCATGATGGCCACATGGCGATGCTTTTGGGCGCGGCCGAGAGCCTCTGCGAGACGCGCGGTTTCGAGGGCAGCGTGGTCGTCGTGTTCCAGCCGGCCGAGGAGGGCGGCGCCGGCGCCAAGGCGATGATCGATGACGGGTTGATGGAGCGCTTTGCCATCGACGAGGTCTACGGCATGCACAACATTCCCGGCCTGCCGCTCGGCCATTTCGCCATCTGCGCCGGCCCGATCATGGCCTCGACCGACACTTTCGTCCTCGCCATCCGCGGCCGCGGAAGCCATGCCGCCATTCCGCAGCAGGGCCTCGATCCGATCGTCGCCGGTGCCGCCCTCGTCCAGTCCCTGCAGCAGATCGTCGCGCGCAATACCGATCCGCTGCAGTCGCTCGTCGTGTCGGTGACGCAGTTTCATGCCGGTTTCACCAGCAATGTCATTCCCGAGACCGCCGTCGTTTCGGGCACGGTCCGGGCGCTGACGGCGGCGATGCGCGATATGGCCGAGACGCGCATGGGCGAGATCGCCGCCGGCATCGGTGCGGCGCATGGTGTCACGATCGAGTTCACCTACGACAGGCACTATCCCGTGACCTTCAACCATGCCGGTGCGACCGATTTCTGCGCCGCCGTCGCGGCCGAGATCGTGCCGGCGTCGCAGGTTGACACGGCGGTGGCGCCTCTCATGGGCGGGGAGGATTTTTCCTACATGCTGGAGGCGCGCCCGGGCGCCTTCATCTTCCTGGGCAATGGCGACACCGCGGGCCTGCATCACCCGAAATACGATTTCGACGATCGCGCCATCAGCTATGGCGCGTCCTACTGGATACGTCTTGCCGAAAGAGCGCTGGCGGGCAGCTGAGCGCCTTTCCCGAGGAATTTCATCCCGCCCGATCCGGCAGCCGTCGCATTATTGCGGCTTGCCGTTCGTCCAGGTCGGCGCAGCGGCAAACAGCGGTATGGTCGAGATCGCCATCTTGGCGCTGCCTTCCTTGATCTCGCGCGAATGCGAGAGATAGATCAGCGTATCGTTCGCCTTGTCGTAGATGCGCTTGACCACCAGCGCCTTGAAGATGAGCGAACGGCGGGTCGAGAAGATCTCCTCGCCGTCCTTGTCGAGATCGATCTCGCCGATGACGACAGGTCCCGTCTGGCGACAGGCGATCGAAGAGTTCGAGGGGTCCTCGAACCAGTTGCCCTGCCGCAGGCGATCGATGACGCTGCGGTCGAAATAGCTGACATGACAGGTGATGCCCTGCACCTCGGGATCGCTGATCGCTTCGATCTTGATGTCGTTGCCAAGCCAATCGGTGGCGATCTCGCCGACTTCTTCGGCGGCGACGGGGGCGGCAGACGCGAGGGCGACCATTACGGCCGCCACGATGGACAATCCTGAATTTCGCATCTTCCGGCTATCCTCGGGTGACAAGTGGTCGCACGCACATGGTCCCTTCAAGGGCCGAGTGCAACGGGATTGAACGAGGATCGGGCGGCGGCAAGCCGACAAAACGCACGGAGTGCGTGCACTCTCCGATATTTCGCGCCGGAATGGGTTGGAATACTCGGCGCCCCCCCCTACGGTGCCACCTCTCCTTCCGGATGAAACCCAGCCGCCCGACCGGGGCCGCAACAGAGGATTGCTTTTGTTCTGCAATGAATTAGCGCATGACCCGGCGCGATCACCGGTCATGCGGACATCCTTGGTCGGAACGCCGACACCTCGCCCCTTCCCTTGGATCATCGGCGGCATCGTCATCGCCGCTCTGGCGTTGCTGTTCGGCACTTTTGCCGCCGGCACGGAGCAGATACGGTCCTTCTTCACTGAAAATGGCGCGATCGAATACGTGCAGGCGATCTGCCTCGCCGTGACCGCGGTGCTCTTCGCAGCCACCTTTCTGAAGTCGAGCGGTGCGCGTGCGCTCTTCTGCGTCGGTTCGTTCGGCGCGATCGTGACGGCGACGACGCGCGAGATACCGCGCTGCGGCAGCGCCTTCTACGACGGGGGCCTATGCCTCACAGCGGGCGGCAAGAACACGGTCGTCATCGCATGCGCCGTCCTCTGCGTGCTGGCTCTGCTGTGGCGACCGCTGGATTGGCGCAAGGTTCTCCATCCCACGGCGCTCCGCTGGGTCTGGCCGTCCTTCGTCGTCATGGCCATTCTCGCCGGGGCCGAGTTCGCCGAGCATGTCGTTCAGATCGAATTGGAGGAATCGCTGGAACTGGCTGCCTATCTCTACCTCGCCGCCTTCAGCCTGTGGTTCCTCCATCATACCCGGCAGGATCTGCCTCCACCGGAGGCTGTGCCGGCGGTCCCGGCCCGCCGTTCGCCTGAACAACGGTAGCCCCGCCCCGCATCCGATCCGGTCGCGGGGATCGGGGAGACCTCCGTAAGTCATATGCCTCCGCGGCCCTGAATGCCCCTCTGTCGCCGGTCGAACGGCGGGCGGAAGACGACCCTCATGACCAGCGCGGGAGCGGGCGGCGATGGCTTGCGGTGGGACTCACAGGCTGCAGCGGGCTTGTCCCGCCGGCGGGCACGCGAAGCCCGCTCTGCCGCTCACCATCTCTTAAGTCCCTGACGCGTATTATGCGGCTTCCCTTTTCGTGGCCCTGGAAGCCCATGCCCATCGTTCCCTGCCGCAAGCTCGCGCTGTTCCTTCTCCTCCTCCCGCCGCTCGGCATGCTGGCCTCCTGTGCCCGCCAGCCGACGATGATGAGCGCCGAGGAATGCATGACACGGGTGATGTATTTCGAGTCGAACCGCTCGAGCGAAGCGGGCATGCTCGCCGTCGGCACGGTGGTGATGAACCGGATGAAGTCGGGAAAATACCCGAAGACCGTCTGCGGCGTCGTCGGGCAAAAGAAGCAGTTTGCGCCGGGCGTCCTGTCGAAGCCGATGGGTGCCGGCCGGGCTCTCGCCGCCAAGACCGCCAAGCTGGTGCTGAAGGGCGGCAAGCATCCCGCGGTCGGCCGCGCCATGTTCTTCCACACCGCCGGCTACTCCTATCCCTATTCCAACATGCACTATGTGACGATCGCCGGGGGCAACGCCTTCTACGAAAAGCGCAAGGACGCCACGTCGTCGCAGGCCGACGTGGCGCGGCGAGAGGCGGCCGGACGCGCCGGGCGCCTGCCCTACGATCCGCCGCAGCGCCAGGCCGTCCGGCAGGAGATCCGCCCTTCGTCCGAAGCGCCGGCAGACCTGGTGTTCGAGCCGGCGGTCATCCCGGAGCCGGGATCGCAGCCGGTGTTCGGGCGGGTGACGCTTGCCCCCGATCCGGTGGTTGAGCCTGCACCGGTGCATCGCAGCGCGCCGGCGGCAGCGCGCGTGCGCGTCAGCCCTGTCCTGCTCGATCCCATGAACATCGAGGACGTGATCCGCAGCGGCGGCTGAGGCTCCGGGCTCGACGCCCGCGACGCTTGCCGCTAAACCCCTCATGCCCCGTTTCCGGGGCGATCCTGGGAGGGAAGTGACATGGCGGAAAAACTCGTCTGGGGCATCATGGGCGCGGCCAATATCGCGATCCAGAAGGTCGTCCCCGGCATGCTGAAGGATG
This sequence comes from Aureimonas sp. SA4125, assembly GCF_019973775.1. NCBI lineage: Bacteria > Pseudomonadati > Pseudomonadota > Alphaproteobacteria > Hyphomicrobiales > Aurantimonadaceae > Aureimonas > Aureimonas sp. SA4125. The sequence goes on from NZ_AP025032.1 coordinate 3,910,967, forward strand.
CATCGAGCACGGTGCGCGGCTTCGCCTCGCGCGATGCCACCAAGGCGGCGGCCGCATCCGAGCATTTCGGGCTTGCGACTTCGTACGGAAGCTACGAGGCGCTCCTCGAAGATCCCGAGATTGAGGCGGTCTACATCCCGCTGCCAAACCACCTGCACGTGCCCTGGTCGCTGAAGGCGCTCGCCGCCGGCAAGCATGTCCTTTGCGAGAAGCCGATCGCCCTTGATGCGGACGAGGCCGCCCAGCTCGTGGCGGCGCGCGAAAAAAGCGGCAGGCAGGTGCTCGAGGCCTTCATGGTCCGCCAGCATCCGCAATGGCTGCGTGTGCGCGAGATCGCCGCCAGCGGCGAGATCGGCGACGTCGCGCTGATGCAGACGACACTCAGCTACTACAATGTCGACCCGAACAACGTTCGCAACAAGGCCGACATCGGTGGCGGCGCGCTCTATGACGTCGGCTGTTACGCGGTGCTCCTGTCGCGTTTCGTCTTCGGCAGCGAGCCGCTCCGTGCCGTCGCCCTGGTCGACCGGGACCCGGTGCTGGAGACCGACCGGCTGACCGGCGCGATCCTCGACTTCGGCGACGGACGGCAGCTGAGCTTTGCCACCTCGACCCAGCTTGTGCCCTTCCAGCGCACGCAGATCCTCGGCAGCCGCGGCCGGATCGAGGTGCCGGTGTCGCTGAACGCACCGCAGGGTGAAACGACGGCGGTCGTGGTCGATCTGACCGGCGCCATCGACGGCAGCGGCATCCGGACGGAGACGATCGCGGCCTGCGACCAATACACGCTTCAGACCGCCGCAGCCGTTCGCATCTTCCGGGGCGAGGAGCAGCCGGAATTTCCGATCGAGGACGCGGTGCTGAACATGCGCGCCATCGACGCGCTGTATCGCTCGGGACGGAGCGGCGGCTGGGAAACGATCTGACCTTGCGCTAAAGGCCGGCAGGTCTCAGACGCGGGCATCGCCTTCGTCCAAAACGTGCGGGCCGATGGCATAGGCCTGCCGTATGGGCTAGCGCAGAACGCGGGCCTTGAGCCGCAAGCCTTTGCGGGGAGTTCGTCCGACATGGCGCATTACGCCCTGATCTGCCCGCCCTTCTACAGCCATGTCAGGGTCTTCGAGGCTCTGGCCGAGGCGTTGGCGGCGCGCGGACATCGCGCGACCTTCGTTCTCAATGCCGGCGGTGAGCGGCTTGTGGCAACGGGCGGTCCGGGCGTCGTCACGACGGGCCCCGGCGGCGATCTCGACCGGATCATCAAGCGCGCGGCCCAGCCGAACGGGCCGCTCGGCATCCTGCGGACGGTCGCCGATACCGCAGGCCTCACCGCTGCGCTCTGCCGCGACGGGCCGGCGCTGTTGAAGGCGATCGGGGCGGAGGCGATCATCGGCGACCAGATGGAGCCGGCCGCGGGGCTTCTTGCCGCGCATCTCGGCCTTCCCCTCGTTTCCGTCGCCTGCGCGCTGCCGGTGAACGCCGCGCCCGGCGTGCCCCTGCCCTTTCTCGGCTGGCCCTACGACCCCTCCCCCGCCGGCCTGAAGCGCAACCGTGCCGGGGAAAAGGTCGCGGCCTTCCTGCTCCGGCGCCAGCGCCGGACGATCGAAGCCTGGGCAGCGCGCTTCGATCTCGGCCGGCGCACGACGATGGAGGATTGCGTCTCGCCGATCCTGCAGCTGTCGCAATGCCCGGCGGGACTGGATTTCCCGCGCCCGCCGCATCCCCATTTCCACGCCGTCGGGCCGATCCGGAAGGCCGCGCCGGAGGCGAGCCTGCCGTTCGACATCGACCCCAAACGCCCTTTCGTCTTTGCCTCCCTCGGCACGCTGCAGGGACACCGCCTGGACATCTTCAAGGTGGTCGCCAGCGCCTGCCGGCGGATGGGCGCGCAACTGCTCGTCGCCCATTGCGGCGGCCTGAGCGCGGCGCAGGCCGCATGCATCGGCGCCGACTTCGTCACCGATTTCGCGCCGCAGGCGGCGGTCCTGGCGAGGGCCGACGCCTGTATGACCCATGGCGGCATGAACACCGTGCTGGATGCCCTGCAGGCAGCCGTGCCGCTTCTCGTCATCCCCATCGCCTTCGACCAGCCGGGCATTGGCGCCCGCGTCGTCCATCACGGCGTCGGCCGGATGCTGCCGCGCCGCGGACTGACGCCCGCCACGCTGGAGAGCGCCCTGCGGCCGCTGATCGAGAGACCGGAAGCGACGGCGCGGGCCGCCTGGCTCGGCCGGGAAATCGCAAAGGCCGGCGGCGCGACGCTGGCCGCGCGGCTCGTCGAGGAAGCAACGGCCTGACCACAGCGGGGCAAAATGCGCCGGCTCAGGCGAGGGCCATGCCATCGGGCGCAAAACGATGCACCGGCCCGCCCTGGGGCGAGAGGCCGACCGTCTCGCCGATCGCGACGCGGCTCTGCCCGGCGAGCCGCACCGTCAGTTCCGCCGCCTCGCCGAGCGTGACGTAGAGATAGGTGTCGGAACCGAGGTGCTCGACATGGCGAACGGTTCCCGACCAGCGCGCCCCCTCGCCACCCAGGGCGAGATGCTCCGGCCGGATGCCGATCGTCTCCGCCCCCTCGCGGGCGGCGAACGGACCTTTGAGAAAGTTCATCTGCGGCGAGCCGATGAAACCGGCGACGAAGAGATTGCGCGGGCTGTTATAGAGCTCGATCGGATGGCCGACCTGCTCGACCCTCCCGGCATTGAGGACGACGATCTTGTCGGCGAGCGTCATCGCCTCTGTCTGGTCGTGGGTGACATAGACCATGGTCGCGCCCAGCGCCCGGTGCAGCCGCGCGATCTCCAGGCGGGTGTTGACCCGGAGCGCCGCATCGAGATTGGACAGGGGTTCGTCGAACAGAAAGAGCTTGGGGTCGCGCACGATGGCGCGGCCGATGGCGACGCGCTGGCGCTGCCCGCCGGAGAGTTCAGCCGGCCGGCGCTTCAGGAGTGGCGTCAGGTCGAGAAGGCCGGCCGCCTTTGCCACCCGCGCCTCGCGCTCGGCCTTCGCGACGCCCTCCTGCTTCAAGGCCAACGCCATGTTGCCGGCGGCCGTGAGATGGGGATAGAGCGCGTAGGACTGGAACACCATGGCGATGCCGCGCTTGGCCGGCGGCACCGCGTCGACCGGGACGCCGGCGATCTCGACGGTGCCGGACGTCTGATCCTCCAGTCCGGCGATGACGCGCAAAAGGGTCGACTTGCCGCAGCCGGACGGCCCGACGAAGACGACGAACTCCCCGGTCTCGACCTCGAGATCGATTCCCTTCAGCACCTCGACGGTGCCGAAGCTCTTGACGATCCGGCTGAGCCGCAAGGATTTCATGTCGGTTTCCCCGTCCGTTTCGCCGTGCCGCAACGCTTCGCCGTCACAGGCGCACGCTGCGGTTTTCGCGCATGCTGGTCTCGGCGGCCAGAACGATTTCCAGCGAGCGCACCGCGTCCTCGTTGTGGCGGGCGAGATCCATGTTCTCAAGGATCGCCTGGTGCACGAAGGCCTGCTCGCGGTCGCAGAGCGCCTGGTGGCCCGGCTCGTCCGCGGTCGACAACCAGTCGTCGCCGCGGGCGAAGGCGCCGTCCGGACCGCGCTCGGCATGGTGCACGCGGATGCGCGCCGTCCTGGTGTGCGTATCGACGTCGCTCGACGCGGCCCCCTCGTCCATGATGATCGACACAGCGCCCTTGGGACTGATCACGTCCTTCACGAAAAAGGCCGTCTCCGACATCATCGGACCCCAGCCGGCCTCGTACCAGCCGACCGAGCCGTCATCGAAGATGACCTGGAGATGGCCATAGTTCACCTGCGTCTCGGCGATCTCGTCGGACAGGCGAAGGCCCATGCCGCGCACCTCGACCGGCCTCGCATCGGTGATCTGGCACATGACGTCGACATAGTGGACCCCGCAGTCGACGAGCGGCGACGTCGTCTCCATCAGCCGCTTGTGGATCTCCCAGGCCGCGCCCGAAGACTGCTGGTTGAGGTTGAGACGCATGACATAGGGCCCGCCCAGCGCCCGCGCCGTCTCGATGAACAGCACCCAGGACGGGTGGTGGCGCAGGATGTAGCCGATGACGAGCTTCCTGCCCGTCCGCGCGGCGCAGTCGGTCACGCGCCGCGCTTCCTCCACCGTGGCGGCCAACGGCTTTTCGACGAAGACATGCGCGCCGGCCTGCATCGCCGCCACGGCGTAGTCGGCATGGCTGTCGGTATAGGTCGATATGGCGACGAGGTCTGGATTGAGGGCCAGCCCCTCCTCGTAGCTGCCGAGCCGGGGATAGCCGGAAAGCGCCGGCGGCAGGTCGACGGGCGAGCGGTTGTAGAGGCCGACGATCTCGAAGCCCGGGTTGGCGTGATAGGAGAGCGCATGGCTGAGCCCCATCTGGCCGAGCCCGGCGACGAAGACGCGAAGGGTATCAGAATGATTGGTCAAAGGTCATCCCTATCAGCGATGCGAGCGAGTGCCGCCTCGGCACCGACGACAATCTGCGGCACCGAGATGGTGGCCGCCGACCAAAGCCGGTCAACCGCGATTTCAAAGTATCCGTGGCTCAGCTTGTTGCGCATCGCGTAAGCCGTACGCAGATCAAGGTCGGGGAAGACGGATGGATAATCCGGCACCAGTTTCATCACTTGCCCGGACGCCTCACCGATGACCTCGATGCATTTCATGACCGCATGCTGAGTTTGCACGTTAGCGGCGAAGGTTTGGGGAGTTTTGTCGGCAATATGGTCGGCAACAAAATTCCCCCACGCGATGATGTCTTCGAGCCAAGCCTTGGGATCTCTCCGATGTGGCACAGCTAAAGTGGCCGCTGGTCGCGAAGGACGTTCGGACGGATGTCCTTCTTCAGAGAGTCCAGGGTGAAGAGATCGACGCGGATGCCAAGCAAATCTCCCAATTGCAGTTCCAATCCGACCAGATCGAAAAGAGAGACATCCTTCGGTGCATCGACGAGAATATCGAGGTCGCTTCCATCACCATCCTCGCCGCGCGCCACCGAGCCGAACAGTCGTGGGTTATCGAAGGGCGATCGAGCGATCACCGCCAGCACCTCGTCGCGCTTCGCCGCCAGGATGTCGGAAGGCCTCATGCTTTCCTCCTCATCGCGCCGGCCGCCTCACTTCACCGCTCCCGACGTGATACCGCGGATAAGATTACGCGAGAACAGGAGGTAGAGCACCAGCACCGGCAGGATGGCGAGCGACAGCGCCGAGAGCACGGCCTCCCAGTTGGTGAGATACTGGCCGAGGAACTGCTGCGCGCCGAGCGTCACGGTCTTGGTGGATTCGCCCGGCGCCAGGATCAGCGGGAACCAGAGATCGTTCCAGATCGGGATCATGGTGAACACCGCGACCGTCGCCATCGCCGGGCGCACCAGGGGCAGAACCAGGACGAAGAACACCTTGTATTCCGACATGCCGTCGATGCGTCCGGCATTCTTCAGATCGTCCGAGACCTGGCGCATGAACTCCGACAGGATGAAGACGGCGAGCGGCAGGCCCTGCGCGATGTAGACGAGGATGAGCGCCGTCAGCGTGTTGACGAGGTTGGAGGCGACCATCATTTCGAGGATCGCGACCGTTCCGAGGCGGATCGGGATCATGATCCCGAGCGCCAGGAACAGGCCGGTGAAGGCGTTGCCGCGAAAGCGGTATTCCGACAGAGCGAAGGCCGCCATGGCGCCGAACAGGATGACGAAGAAGATCGACACCACGGTGACGACAAGGCTGTTCTGGAAATAGAGCAGGAAATTGCCCTGCGCCATCACCGTGCCGTAGCCGCCGAGATTGAAGGTCTCGGCCGTCGGCGGTGCCAGCGGGCTGCCGAAGATCGCCCGGCGCGTCTTGAACGAGTTCATCACCACCAGGACGACGGGCAGAACCGCGATCAGCGAATAGACGACGAGGGCAAGGTGGACGAGGCCGATGCGAAAGCCGCCATGCCGTGTGTTGGCCATGTCTCGCCCCTTACATCTGGTAGCGGCGGATGCGCCGCTGGATGACGAAGATATACAGCGAGACGCCGAGCAGGATGATGGTGAACATGCCGGTCGCGATTGCCGCGCCCATATGTCGATCGCCCTGCTGCAGCTGGAAGCCGAAGAAGGTGCGGTAGAGGAAGGTGCCGAGAATGTCGGTCGCCCCGTCCGGCCCGGCCAGCGCCCCTTGCATCGAATAGATCAGGTCGAAGGCGTTGAAGTTGGCGACGAAGGTCAGGATGGTGACGAGGCCGATCGTCGGCAGGATCAGGGGCAGGCGGATCTGCCAGAACTGCCGGAAGCCGGTGATCCCGTCGCATTCCGCCGCCTCGATGATCTCGTCGGGAATGGTCAGGAGCGCGGCATAGACCAGCATCATGGGAATGCCGACATACTGCCAGACCGAGACCAGCGAGACGGTGGTCAGCGCATAGGCCTCGAGACCGAGATAGGGCGCAAACAGGCCCTTCAGCCCGACGGCGCCGAGCAGCCCCGGCGCCACGCCCCAGAGCGGCGACAGGATCAGTTTCCAGATGAAGCCGACGATGACGAAGGAGAGGATCGTCGGCAGAAAAATCACCGTGCGGTAGACCGCGACACCCCGCAGTTTCGGGATCGACAGAAGCGCCGCCAGTGCGATGCCGATCGGGTTCTGGACCAGCATATGGATGGCGAAGAAATAGAAATTGTTGCCGAGCGCGTTCCAGAAACTCTGCGACCAGCGCGGATCGCCGAAGAGGACGCGGAAATTGTCGAGGCCGACGAAGCGGATCTGGCCGTCGACGACGCCCTCCAGCGCGGTCCAGAGCGTCTCGACCAGCGGCACGATCATGATCACGGTGTAGACCAGGATCGCCGGGGCGAGGAAGACGAGGATGTGCCAGCGTCTCGACTTGCGCGGGGCGATGTCGCTCATGGATGGCTTTCTTCGATTTGCTGTCCGCAGCGGTCCGATCACCTCAATCGGCTCTGCCGTCAACTATAAGCTGCAGAGGGACGAAGAGCATTCTTCTCCCCTTTGGGGAGAAGGTCCGGCAGGGGATGAGGGGAACGCCGTGGGAGATTTATCCTTCTAGCGGTGCAGCCCCTCTTCCGGCCGTCGCTTCGCGCCGTCCACCTTCTCCCCAGCGGGGAGAAGAATGGCGCCAAGCCTTTTGGCGCAGCCTTACTTCGCCGGCGTGTACCAGCTGTCGAGGCCCTTCTGCAGCTTGGCGGCGGCCTCGGCAGGGGTCTCGGTCTTGTTCATGACGTTCGCCGATTCCGCCCAGGTCTCGTTTTCGAGATTGGGCGTGCCGCGCGACAGGATCTGGTAGGTCGAGCGGATCGTGGGCGTGCATTCCGAGCGCCACTTGACGAATTCCTGCGCCAGCGGGTCCGTCAGCTCGACCTTGGCGTCGATCAGCGGGAAGAAGCCCGGCGCCTCGTTGGCGTAGATCGTGGCGAATTCCGGCGAGGCCACCCAGGACAGGAAGGTCTTCGCCGCGTCCTGGTTCGGGCTCTTGGCGTTGAGGCCCATGGCGATGTCCGGGTGATCGGAGATGTAGCAGGTGTCGCCGGCCTTCGGCACCGGCGGCTTGAAGGCGCCCATCTCGAAGTCGACCTGCGGCTTGAACGGCGAGATTTCCCAGGAGCCTGTCGGGTAGATCGCGGCGCGGCCGAGGGTGAAGAGGTTCTGGCTGTCGGGATAGGTCTGGGCCTGATAGCCGTCGCCCATGTAGTCGGCCCACTTCGCCAATGTCTCGAAGGGTTTCACCCAGTCCGCGTCGGTGAGCTTCTGGGTGCCGGCGATCAGCGCCTTGCGGCCATCCTCGCCCTTCCAGTAGTTCGGCCCGATATTCTGGTAGCCCATGGTCGCGGCTTCCCACTGATCCTTGGTGCCCATGGCAAGCGGGATATAGGTGCCGTCGGCCTTGATCTTGTCGAGGACGGCGAAGAACTCGTCCTCGGTCTCCGGCACTTCCAGGCCGAGATCGGCGAACGCCTTCTTGTTGTACATGAAGCCGTGGAGAACCGAGGCCATCGGCACGCAGAAGACCTTTGCGCCATCGTCGGTCGACCAGGCCGTCTTGGCAACCTCGCCGAAATTCTCCATGCCCGGCAGCGCCGTGAGGTCGGCGAGCTGACCCTTCTCGAACAAGGCGAGCGACGCGTCGAACGGGCGGCAGGCGATGAGATCGCCGCCCGACCCGGCGTCGAGCTTGGCCGAAAGGGCGGAGTTGTACTCCGTCGGCGCCGATGGCGAGAACACCACCTTGATGTCGGGATGGGCCGCCTCGAAGACCGGGATGATCTTCTCCTGCCACACCGCCAGATCGTCGTTGCGCCAACTCTCGATGGTCAACGTCGTCTGGGCCTGCGAGGGCAGCGCCGCTGCCGAAAGAGCCGCGACGGCGGCGGTCGTCAGAAGGAGGCGTTTGGTCGAAAGGGTCACAGGCTTCTCCATCGATGCGGGGTCAGAAAGCGAGAGGCGACGTCATGGGCCGACGGTGGCCGTCAAAGCGGCAAGTTCACCGACCGCCCGGTCAAGGCGGCCGGAATGGCGCAGGAGGCGGGACCGCGCGGCATCGATGCCGCGCTCGCCCGAGGCGAGCAGCACGGCCGGCTTCACCTCGCCACCGGCAGCCTCCAGAGCGCGCGCCGCAACGTGCTCGTCGGCGCCGCTGAGATCGACGACGATGCGCAGCGCGCGCTGCCGCAGCTTGGCATTGTCGGCACGCAGATTGATCATGTGGCCGCCATGGATATGACCAAGACGCAGGGCGACGAGCGTCGACAGCATGTTGAGCGCCACTTTCTGTGCCGTGCCCGCGCCCATGCGGGTGGAGCCCGCAATGATCTCGGGCCCGGTATCGAGAATTATAGCGACATCGGCGATGTCGAGGAGCGGCACGCCCGGATTGTTGGCGATGGCAACGGTCGCCGCGCCCGCCGCCTTGGCAGCCGCGAGCCCGGCCAGCGTATAGGGGGTCGAGCCGCTGGCAGAGAGGGCGACGACGCAGTCGGCCCCGCCGACGCCGGCAGCCGCGACATCGGCCTCGGCCTGGCCGCCGTCATCTTCCGGCCCGCCGACGAGGCTCTCGGTAATTCCGGGTGCGCCAGCGAGTATGGTCAGGAAGCGCTCGGCCGGCTCGCCATAGGTCTGGGGAATCTCGAGGGCGTCGCCGAGGGCGATGAGTGCCGGGCTGCCGGCGCCCAGATAGATCAGTCGACCGCCCCGATCGAGGCTTTTCACCGCCAGGGCGGCTGCCGATGCAAGCGCTGGAACGGCCGCCTCGACGGCGGCGACGGCCCGAGCCTGCGCCTTGAGGAGTTCGGCCAGGACCCGGCCGTCGTCCCAGGCCTCGATGTCCGCGACCGCCGGGTGGCGCTGCTCGGTCGCGCGCAAGGTCATCGGCGCGACACCGTCACGGACGAGACACGCGTTCCTTCGGCGGCAGGACGGCTCGGCAGGAACAAGGCTGGATCTCCGATTGGCAGCAGGGCTTATCTCCAGAGATGTTACCAACTTGATGCCATTCGTCCAGCCGTCGACGTTAACTTTTTGCTCTTTCGCACTGCAACATCCACAATTGCCTGTTTTTGCAGCTGAATGATTGCCAATATTTGGAATTCGAGGCAATTGACCCACGGTTCGATTTTAAGCATTGCGTCGCTGCCGCCTTTTGGTATTACTTTGGTACCTCGGAGGTATCATGCAGCAACCCATTCTGATCGGCGTCGATGGCGGCGGCAGTCGTTGCCGGGCGCGGGCTCGTCTGGCCGATGGCACGCCGATCGGCGAGGCCGAAGGCGGTTCGGCGAACATCTTCAGCGATCTCGATCTCGCGCTGGTCAATATCCTGGCGGTGACGCGGGCCGCGCTGGAGCAAGGCGGCCATGGCGAGGACGACCTCGCGCGCTGCCATGTCGGTCTTGGACTGGCCGGCGCCAACATTCCTTCGCTCGCCGCCGAACTGGGCCGCCGGGAACTGCCCTTCGCGGCGCGGGCGATCGAGACCGATGCCGTCGTCGCCTGCCGCGGCGCCCATGCCGACCAGGATGGCGCCATCGCGATCCTCGGAACCGGAACCGCCTATGTCCGCCGTTCTGGCGCCACCTTTGCGTCGATCGGCGGCTGGGGTTTTGCCCTGTCGGACCAGGGCGGCGGCGGCTATCTCGGCCGTGCCGCACTCGTCGCAGCCCTCCTCGCCCATGACGGCATCGGACCGGCCAGCGACCTGACGCGGCTGGTGCTGGACCGCTTCGATGGCGATGCGGCGCGGCTGGTCGAGTTCGGCGGCGAGGCCCGTCCCGTCGATTTCGGCGGGTTCGCGCCACTCGTCATGGACAACGCCGACGCCGGCGACCCCGTGGCGATCGCCATCGTCCGTGAGGGCGTCTTCCATATCGTTGCGGCCCTGACGCGGCTTCTGGCGCTCGGCGCCCCGTCGGTCGTCCTCCTCGGCGGGCTTGCCGCGCGCTACCGGTCCCACCTGCCGGACACCCTGATGCCCCACATTGCCGAGGCCAAGGGCGATGCGCTGGACGGGGCGCTGGCGCTGGCCGCCACTTTGGTCGATGCGGCAGAGCGGTGAGCGTCGTCTTCGACCACGGGTTTCTCCCCCCCGACCTCGGCGGGCCGCTGTATCGCCAGCTTCAGGACGGCATTCGTCGCGCCGTCGCCGATGGCCGCCTGCGTCCGAACGAGGCGCTGCCGGCCGAGCGCGACATCGCCACCGGCATCGGCGTCTCCCGGGTGACGGTCCGCAAGGCGATCCAGGCGCTGGTCGCCGACGGCGTCGTGCGCCAGCGCCACGGTTCCGGCAATTTCATCGCGGAGGCCGCGACCCGCGTGCAGATGGGACTGTCGCATCTCAAGTCCTTTACCGAGGACATGGAAAGCCGCGGCTCCTTCACCGACTCGCGCTGGCTGGAGCGCTCGGTCGGCACGGTCAATCCGGACGAAGCCATGCAGTTGCGCCTGTCGCCGGGGGAGCAGGTGACGCGGCTGTTCCGGCTGCGTTTCGCCAACAGCCGTCCGATGGCGATCGAGCGGGCCGTGGTTCCGGCGTCGATCATCCCCGATACCGATGCCGTCGGCCCCTCGCTCTATGCAGCCATGCAGGCCGTCGGCCATCGCCCGGTCCGGGCCTTGCAGCGCATGACCGCGGCCAATCTCGGACCGGAAGATGCCGCTCTGCTCGGACTGGAGCCCGGCGCCGCGGCTTTTGCTATCCTGCGTCTGTGCTTTGACGCCACGGACAGGGCGGTCGAGTTCACCCGTTCGCTCTATCGCGGCGATGCCTACGATTTCGTCGCCGAACTCACGATCTGAAAGGTCGAGATGCCCCCTGCCGCCAAGAGCTTCATGCGCCGCGAGATCAATGAGACGCCCGAGGCGCTGCGCCGGCTCCTGTCGACTTCGGGCGAGGCCATGGAGGCTGCTGGAATGGCCCTGCGCCAAGTCTCGCCGCCTGTCGTCGTCACCATCGCCCGCGGCTCTTCGGATCATGCCGCCGCCTACTTCAAATACGCCGCCGAAATCTCCACCGGCGTGCCCGTGGCCTCGCTCGGCCCCTCGGTCGTGTCGATTTATGGCGCGAGGCTCAAGCTTGCGGGTGCAGCGGCACTCGCCATCTCGCAGTCCGGCCGCAGCCCCGACATCGTCTCCATGCTGACCGCCGCCCGGCTCGGCGGCGCCCGGACGCTCGCCCTCGTCAACGTGCCGGGCTCACCGCTGGAAGCTGCCGCCGATCACGTCGTTCCGCTGGCGGCCGGCCTCGAGCACAGCGTCGCCGCGACGAAATCCTTCCTCGTCTCGGTCGCCGCCTCGCTCGGCGTTCTCGCCGCCTGGACAGGCGACACCGCTCTCCGGGGCGCCCTCGAACGCCTGCCCGACCAGATTGAGGAGGCGCTGCTGCAGGACTGGTCGCCGGCGATCGAGGCCGCGCGCGACGCCGGATCGCTCTATACGCTGGGTCGCGGCGTCGGCCATGCCATTGCCGCCGAGGCCGCGCTGAAGTTCAAGGAGACCTCGCTGATCCATGCCGAGGCCTATTCCGGCGCCGAACTGCTGCACGGGCCGGTCTCCCTCGTCGATGGCGGCTTTCCGGTCTTCGTCTTCGCGCCGGACGATGCCGCCCATGCCAGCCTCGTCGATCTCGGCGCAAGGCTCGAGGCCAAGGGCGCGCATCTCTTCGTCGCCGGCGAGGGCGTTACCGGCAGGCGCCTGCCGACGGTCGCGACCGGCCATCCCCTGACCGCTCCCCTGACCATGCTCGTCTCCTTCTACGGCTTCATCGAGGAGGTGGCGCGCGCCAGGGAGCTCGACCCGGACGTGCCGCGCGGCCTCTCCAAGGTGACGGAGACCATCTGATGGAGCGCTTCGCCCTTGTCGGCGCCGACATCTTCGATGGTGAGATCAGGCGCTCCGCCCACGCCCTCGTCATTGCCGGCGAGCGGATCGCAGTGCTCGTTCCGGAAGGCAAGCTCCCCGCCGGCATCGACCGCGTGGAGCTTGGCGGCGGGTTGCTCGCGCCGGGCTTCATCGACATCCAGGTCAATGGCGGCGGCGGCGTCCTCTTCAACGATGCACCGACGGTGGACGGCATCGCGGCGATCTGTGCCGCGCATGCCCGCTTCGGCTCGACCGCCCTGCTGCCGACGGTGATCACCGACCGCCCCGACGTGACCTTCGCCGCGATCGCGGCCGCGACCCGTGCCGTCGACGCGGGCGTGCGCGGCTGCCTCGGCGTGCATGTCGAGGGTCCCTTCCTGTCGCAGGCGCGCAAGGGCGCGCATGATCCCTCGCTGATTCGCTCGATGACCGAGGAAGACCTGCAGGCTCTTCTCGCCACAACCGTGCGCCCCCTCCTCCTCACCGTCGCGCCGGAAAGCGTAACGGCTGCTCGGATCGGCCGTCTGACCGCCGCCGGCATCCACGTCTCGCTGGGCCATACCGAAGCCGACTTCGACACGGCCAATGCCGCTTTTGCCGCCGGCGCCGGCGGCGTCACCCACCTCTTCAACGCGATGAGCCAGTTCGGCCACCGGACGCCCGGCCTCGTCGGCGCGACACTGGCCAATGGCGACGTGTGGTGCGGGATCATCGCCGACGGCCATCACGTCCATCCCGCCGCCATTGCGCTAGCGCTGCGTGCCAAGACCGGTCCGGGAAGACTGATGGCGATCACCGACGCGATGCCGACGGTCGGCGTCGACGACGACGTCTTCCATCTCGGCGGCCGCCGCGTCGAGCGGCGCGACGGAAGGCTCACTCTCGAGGACGGCACGCTCGCCGGCTCGGACCTCTCGATGATCGGCGCGGTGCGCTATCTCGCGGACACCGTCGGCGTCGACCTCGACGAGGCGCTGCGCATGGCCTCGCTCTATCCCGCACAATATCTCGGCGTAGATGCCGATCGCGGCCGGCTGGCCGACGGTTTTCGCGCCGACATCGTGCATCTCGACGACGCGCGTGACGTGGCGGGTGTCTGGATCGGCGGCGTTTTCGTGGGATAACGCGGCAAGTCGTAGCGCGATGACGGCATGAGCATCGGCCTGCAAGACAGCGCCACCCGGAGAGCCGCCAAGCCCGCGGAAGCTATTCCGATTCACCGCAAAACCTGACAGGCCTTGCCGCAGCGCGCAGACATCGATCGTCAGGCCGCCGAAGCCGGACCTGTGCCGAAAAGATGCGCGACACCGTCGAGATGCAGCGCCACCTCCGCTCCGGGGAGCGGCGCCTGAAGGCTCAGCACTTTCACGCGAAACGCCTGGGCGCCATGCGCGACCGGGCCGTGCGGGTCGACCAGCACCAGCGAGACCGTGCAGAGCGAACCGCCGAAGGCGACCGATTCGATGCGCGCGTGGCAGGGCTTTGCCCGATCGGCGGACGCGCCCGCCTCGGCCAGCGGGCTGAGGCGGATCTGCTCGGGCCGCAGCATGATTTCGGCCGTGCCGCGACGGCTGCCGGAATCGACGCGCACCCGCCCCATCGGACAGGTCGCCCAGCCGTCGACGAGCGTTGCCGGCATGATGATCGCGTCGCCAAGAAAGCTGGCGGTGACCGCGTCGGTCGGCGCGAAATAGAGGGCGCGCGGCTGGCCGTACTGAACGAGACGTCCATCCCGCAGCACCGCCACCTGATCGGCAAAGGACAGCGCCTCGGCCTGGTCGTGCGTCACCAGGAGCGAGGCGACACCGGCCTTCTGGAGGACGGCGACGACCGCCGTGCGCATCGATTCGCGCAGGCCGGCGTCGAGTGCCGAGAAGGGCTCGTCGAGCAGCATCAGCCGCGGCCGGCGCGCCAGCGCGCGGGCCAGCGCCACGCGCTGCTGCTGGCCGCCGGACAACTGGTGCGGCCGCCGTCCGAGCATCGACCGGTCGAGCTCGACGAGTTCCATCAGCCCGTCGATCACCGCCTTCCGGTCCGCCGCCCGCCGTGGCAGGCCGAAGCCGATATTGTGTTCGACATCGAGGTGGGGAAACAGCGCGCCGTCCTGCGAGACGACGCCGATCGCGCGCTGATACGCCGGCACGACGCGCTCGCCATCGGCAAGGCAGACCCCGTCGAGAAGAATGCGGCCGGAATCGGGTGCCTCGAACCCGGCGACGAGGTTGAGGAGCGTGCTCTTGCCCGAGCCGGAGGGGCCGACGATCGCCGTCCGCGTTCCCGCGGGGATGTCGAGATCGACCGCGTCGAGCGCGGTCACGGTGCCGAAACGCTTCGAGACCGATTCAAGGCGCAGGAAGCTCATGCCCGGCCGCTCCTTTTCATTTGCGCCTGCAGGAGCAGCGTCAGCGGCAGCGAGGACAGCACCATCAGGGCGGCGTAGGGCGCGGCGGCGACATAGTCGATCTCGCTGGTCTTGGACCAGAACTGCGTCGCCAGCGTCGTCGTGCCGTTCGGCGAGAGCATCAGGGTGGCGGTCAGTTCGGTGGTGATGCCGAGGGCGACGAGCGCAAAGCTTGCCGCGGCACCGGGCGCTGCCAGGCGCAGCGTCACCTGCCAGATCGCGGCGAGCGGCGAACGGCCAAGCGCCATCGCCGCCTGCTCGAGTTCGACCGGCGCCTGGGCGATGCTCGCCCGCAGGCCGACAAGTGCCCGTGGCAGGAACATCAGGAGATAGGCGGCCAGAAGCGTTGCCGTCGTCTGGTAGAGTGGCAAAGCGATGCGGACGGTGATCGTCACCAGCGCCAGCGCCACGACGACACCTGGCAGCGAGCCGACGTAGTAATGGCAGGCCTCGAGGAGGCGCTGCAGGCGGCTCGGCGCCCGCACCGACAGCCAGGCCATCGGGACGACGAGCAGCGTCGTCAGAAGCGCGCCGCCGAAGCCGAGGGCGAGCGTGGTGGCGAGGGCCTCGGCGACCTCGCCCGTCAGCCAAACTCCGGCGCCGCCAAGCCCGAGCCAGCGTGCGAGGGTATAGACGGGAACGCCCAGCGACAGCGCGGCGACGATGCCGTGCAAAGCGAGCGCCGGCACGGTGGCCCGCCCGAGAGCCTGGCGCGGACGCCGGCGCGGCGCGCCAGAGCCGACGCGGGCATAGCGTTCGCTGCCGCGCGCCAGGCGTTCCAGCGCGATGAGGGCAAGGCAGGACAGCAGCAGCACTCCCGCCATCATGTTCGCCGCCGGCCCGTTGAAGGCCGACTGGAATTGGTCGACGATGGCGGTGGTGAAGGTGTCGAAGCGGATCATCACATAGAGGCCGTACTCGGCCAGGAGATGGATGCCGACGAGAAGCGAGCCGCCGGCGATCGCCAGACGCAGTTGCGGCACGACGACGCGGAAGAAGACCTGCCAGGGCGTCTGCCCGAGGGCCGCGGCCGCATCCTCCAGCGCCGGATCGAGACGCCGCAGCTGGCCGGCGATCGGCAGGAAGAGAAAGGGGAAATAGGCGAGGATCGAGACAAGGACCGCCGCCCCGAGACCGTGCATGCCCGGCGCGACGCTGATCCAGGCATAGCTGTGGACGAAGGCGGGAACGGCCAGCGGCGTTATCGCCAGCCAGGTCCACAGCCGCCCGCCCGGAAGATCGGTGCGCTCGGTCAGCCAGGCGAGGGCGAGAGCAAGGCAGATCGCCGGCGGCAGGGTAAAGAGCTCGAGGAGCGCCGTGTTGACCAGAAGTTCGCCGACGCGTGCCCGGAACACCAGCGCCGCCACCGTTTCCCAACCGCTCTGCACCGCGACCACGGCGACGAAGCCGAGCGGCACCAGCGCCAGCAGCGACACCGCGATCGCCACCGCCTGCAGCGGCAGGCCAGCCGCCTGCAACCGCCGCAATTTCGGGGGCGGCATGCGCGTCACGGTGCGGCGGTCACCGGAGAGAGGATGGGCGATCGACGTCATGGATCTTCCGGCAGAGTGCACCCCGCGCGGGATGCGCGGGGTACGGGCGGCTCCTCTTAGACGAGCGGACCGGCGCTTTACAGCAGGTTCGCCTCGGTCATCAGATCCGTCACCTTGGCGTTGTCGAGCGTGTCCGGCACGACGACCGGCGCCTCGAGATCGGCCAGCGGCGTCAGCGCGGGGTTTGATGCCGCATCCTTGCCGACGGCGTATTCGAAGGACGTGCCGTTTTTCAGGATGGTCTGGCCACCCTTGCCGGCAATCCATTTGACGAAGGCCTCGGCCGCCTCGGGATTGGCGCTCGACTTCAGGACGCCTGCCCCCGACAGGCTGACGAAGGCGCCGGGATCCTGTTTGCGAAAATAATGCAGCGCGACGTTCCGGCTGTTCTCGCCGGTCTTCGCCCGATCACCGAAGTAATAGTAGTGATAGATCAGCGCGCCCTCGATCTGGCCGGCATTGACGGCCTTCATCGCGGTGCTGTTGCCCTTGTAGGGCGTGGCGTTCGCCTTCATCGCCTTCAGCCAGGCGAGCGTCTCGTCCTCGCCCTTCAGCGACAGCATGGCGCTGACGATCGCCTGGAAATCGGCGCCCGAGGGCGACGCGGCCCAGCGGCCCTGCCAGTCAGGCTTGGCAAGATCCATGACCGACGCCGGCAGATCTTTTTCGGTCAGTCTGGTCTTGTCGTAGGCGAACACCGTCGAGCGGGCGGCGACACCGATCCAGTGGCCGTTCGTCGGGCGGAAGCCGGCCGGGACCTCGGCGAGCGTCTCCTCGGACAAGGGAGCGAACAGGCCCGACTTGTCGACCAGCGCCATCGCCGGGGAATTCTCGGTCACGAATACGTCGGCAGGCGAAGCCGAGCCTTCCTGGACGATCTGGTTGGCAAATTCCATGTCGCTGCCCTTGCGCATTGTCACCGTGATGCCGGTGTCGCGCGTAAAGCCTTCGGCCCATTCCCTCGTCAGGCTTTCGTGCTGGGCGTTGTAGACGACGATGCTGCCTTTGGCGCCCGCCGTTTCCTGGGCGTGGGCGGCTGCTATGGCCACCGCGCCGGCCAATGCCGCGAGGCCAAGAATGCGAGCGTAGGAACGTGACATGAACACCTCGTGTGACGCGCCATCCCGCTGGGAACAGCCGTTGGTGGTCACGTCGCAAACATGACATGCCGTGTCAAATTACATTTCGTTATTTTATAACAATTCTAAACTGCCGGACATGCCGGAAAAAAGCCAAAACCATCCGCAAATCACGAAACTACAGTTGGTTGCTTTAGCGCTTCTCTTTGGACGTTGCTTGCTTGCGCCGGGACCCGGGGGGGCGGAACGAGGCACCGGAGCGCCCGCTCGCCCCGAAGAGCGGCACGCGGATGGCGGGCACGACAAGTCTGTTTTTACCGCAGACCAAAAATTAGGGTCTCGATCTATAAGATGCAGCAAGTCGAAGGGATGCATGCTGCTTTGGCTGGCGCAGGAGGAAGCGGACGAACTGTTACAACTCGGCGTTCCACTCCGAGCGCGCCGACCCTCCGTGAGGGATGGTCGAGTGTCGCGAAGAATAGGTGCAGCGGACGAGGCGCCGACAGGAAGCCTGACGAGCACGGGAATGCTGTTTCTCCAGCCCGTCGGCGGCTGCGGTATTTGAACGGTTCCGATTTTACCGCCGTCCGTGGCGGCAGCGCCAGCCGAATGGTGCCGTCACGGGCAGAACTACGCCGACAAGAGCAGAATTCGATCGAGACAGGCGCACCCAGCGACGGCGCCGCAAGTGGAGGAACGTGCAATGGGCGCGATGACGGAAATCAGGCGAACGTTCTTCGAGGAATGCGCCGAGCAGATGGTCGAACTCGACCTTGGACTGAGCGAGATGGAGGCGGGCAGCGGCGATGCCGAGACCATCGGCCGCGTCTTTCGTGCGGTTCATTCCATCAAGGGTGGCGCCGGCGCCTTTCACCTCAAGCAACTCGTGCGCTTCTCGCTGACCTTCGAGGGCGTCCTCAACGAGATCCGGTCGGACCGCCTGGCGCCGGATGCGGCCGTTCTCGCGCTTTTGCGGCGGGCATACACCGTTCTGGGAGATCTCGTCGCCGTCTCGCGTGACGAGGAGGAAGTCTTCCTGGAACTGCGGACCCTCATCCCCGGCGCCGAGGCCGAGGACGTCCCGGAAGTCGAGAGCGAGAGCGAGAGCGAGGCCGAAGTGGACCTCGGCTTCACGCCGGTGGCAGTCGATTTCGGCAATCTTTTCGACGGAGGCGAGAAGCGCTTCCAGATCACGTTCAAGCCGCGGCCGGAACTCTACGCCAACGCCAATGAAAGCGCCCGACTGATCCGTGAATGCCTGGCGCTCGGTTCCGGCGAGGTTTTCTGCGACACCAGCGCGACGCCGCTCCTCGATGCGCTCGTTCCGGAGGGCGCCTTTCTGGCCTGGACCATCGAACTGACGACGGAGTCCGGCGAGGATGCGATCCGCGAGATCTTCGATTTCGCCGAATTCGACTGCGACCTCGCGATCGAACGGCTTGCGGAAGAGGACGGTGCAGCGGAAGCCGAACCCGAAATCCTCGATCCGGAAATCGCGGCCCTGTTCGAACGGCTGAAGGCGGCGGAATAGCCGGCCCGCCCAGCACGCCCTCTGATGCCGCTCCATACCATTCGCACCTGATCGAGGAATTCTGATGAACGACGCCACGGACGCCCTGGTCATCGACCTTCCGGCCCATCTCGACCTGACGGCGGCGGCGCCGCTCGCCGAGCGCTTTCTGGCCGCCCGCGGCGAGGCCATCGCCATCGACGCCTCCAAGGTCGAGCGCTTGGGCGGGCAATGCCTGCAGGTCCTTCTCTCGGCCGTCGTCACCTGGAAGGCGGACCTGACGCCGCTCTCCATCATCCAGCCCTCCGACGGCTTCGAAAGCGGCCTCAAGCTCCTCGGCCTTTCCGTCGACAGCCTGATCGAGAAAGAGATCACCCTATGACCAAGACCATTCTCACCGTCGACGACTCGCGCACCATGCGCGAGATGCTGCGCCGTGCGCTGCAGGATTCCGGCTTCATCGTCGTCCAGGCCGAGGACGGCGTGCATGGCCTCGAAGTCCTCGAAGGCATGGCCTATCCCGACGTCATCATCACCGACGTCAACATGCCCCGCATGGACGGCCTGCAGTTCATCGAGGAAGTGCGCAGCGACGTGAACCGCCGCGTCATCCCCATCCTCGTCCTCTCCACCGAGAGCGACCCGGAGAAGAAGGCAAGAGCCCGCGGCGCAGGCGCCACTGGCTGGATCGTCAAGCCATTCGACCCCGTCAAGCTCGTCGACGCCATCAAGCGCGTCGCCGCCTGACGACTGCGATCGATCGACAATCGGTCGTCGCACACACCAAACAAGACTGAAACGCGCGGCCGGACAAACTCGACCCCGCCATCCCATGAAGTCAAAGGAGAGGGTATGGCCTTCAAGTCGCAACTGAAAGTCCTGATCGTCGACGATCAGCGCACGAGTCGGATGCTGATCCGCGATGCGCTCGACCAGCTGGGGATTTCGCAGATCACGATGGCCGTCGACGGCGAGGAGGCGTTGAAAATGCTGATGAGCGCGCCGAGCCACATCATCATCTCCGACTTCAACATGCCCAAGCTCGACGGGCTGCAGCTCCTGAAGGCGGTGCGCTCCTATCCGCCGACCAAGAAGACCCCCTTCATCATCCTCACCGGCCGCGGCGACCGCGAGCTGGTCCAGAAGGCCGCCGCCCTCGGCGTCAACAACTTCCTCGTCAAACCCGTCTCCGTCCCGGTCCTGCAAAAGACCATCGAAGCCGTCGTCGGAAAGCTGCAATAGCTTTCGATGGGGTTCGGCCGTTGACCCGCGGGCACGACGCTTCCGCGGGATGGCCGGCCTTGCGCGTCGCTCCGCCCGCGACCGCCCTGCCAGGGGGATGAAGCCGCATCATCCCGAGACAAGCTATTGGGACTAGACTTCAGTTTCGTCTCTGGTTTCAGGAGGTCAACGTGACGCATCGGACGGCTTGGCATTGCCCGCATTGTGCCATGTGGCACAGCCCGCACGTGGACACGTGTCCGGAGGGAAGTCTGGCGTCGCAACTGCAGCCCGACGAGATCGCACCGCGGCCCCACCTGCAGACGAAGCGGGAATATAAGCCGCAGCCGTCCCGCGCCGCACGGCGTGGCCTCTACGACGCTCTTGGCCGGAACTGAGACCGGACCGACGTCCCGGCGCTCCCCGACGGGGACGGCGCCTTTCCGCCATGGTCGCCGCCGGAGCGTCACGACCTGCGCGCATCAGATGCCGTGATAGCTCCGGTACCACTCGACGAAACGCGCGACGCCCTCCTTCACCGGCGTTGCCGGCCGGTAGCCGACGGCGCGGACGAGTTCGCTGACGTCGGCAAACGTGTCCGGCACGTCGCCCGGCTGCAGCGGCAGAAGTTCGCGCTCGGCCTTCTTGCCGAGGGCTTCCTCGAGCGCGTCGACATAGGCGGTCAGCTGCACCGGATCGTTGTTGCCGATGTTGAAGAGGCGAAAGGGTGCATTGCTCGTCGCCGGGTCCGGCCGGTCGCTGTCCCAGTCGGGGTTCGGCCGCGCCACGTCGTCGCTCGCCCGGATCACGCCTTCGGCGATGTCCTCGACGAAGGTGAAGTCGCGGGTGTGCTGGCCGTTGTTGAACAGCTTGATCGGCCGCCCCTCGAGAATGCAGCGGGTGAACAGGAACAGGGCCATGTCGGGCCTTCCCCAGGGACCGTAGACGGTGAAGAAGCGAAGGCCCGTCGTCGGCAGCCGGAACAGGTGGCTGTAGGAATGCGCCATCAGCTCGTTGGCTCGTTTCGTCGCGGCGTAGAACTGCAGCGGATGGTCGGCGCTCTGGTGCTCGGAGAACGGCATCGCGGTGTCCGCACCGTAGACGCTGGAGGTGCTGGCATAGGTCAAATGCTGGACGCCGCCGTGACGGCAGGCCTCGAGAATGTTGGTGAAGGCAACGATGTTGCTCTCGACATAGGCGTGTGGGTTCTCGATCGAGTAGCGCACGCCGGCTTGCGCCGCGAGGTGGATCACCTTGTCCGGCCGGTGCTCGGCAAAGCACGCCTCCACCGCCTGGCGGGAAGCGAGATCGGCGCGCACGAAGGCGTAGCTTCCCTGACAGGCCCGTGCCTCCTCTTCCAGAAGCTGCAGCCGCGCCTCCTTCAGCGCCGGATCGTAGTAATCGTTGACGACGTCGAAGCCGACCACGCTGTCGCCCCGCGCCAACAGCTTGCGGGTGACATGGAAGCCGATGAAGCCGGCATTGCCGGTAACGAGATATTTCATCAGAGGCGTCCATCCGTCTGGTTCTTAGAAAAGATGCCCTTCACGTCGTAGAGGACGGCCCCGTCCTTGCCGAGCGCCCGGATCGCCGGCGCGCCCATTTTGGTGAACTCGCGATGGCCGACGGCGAGGATGATGCCGTCATAGATTCCAGCCTCCGGCACGTCCGCAAGACCCTCCAGATCCGTCGTCCGCCGCAGATCTTCCGGCGAAACCCAGGGATCCCAGATGTCGACTCGGGCATTGAACCCCTGCAGCTCCGCGATGATGTCGAAGACCTTGGAATTGCGGATGTCCGGGCAGTTCTCCTTGAAGGCGATGCCCATCACGAGGATCCGGCTGCCGACGACGGGAAGGCCCCTCCCCATCATCGCGCGCGCCACCTGTCCCGCGACATACTGGCCCATGCGGTCGTTGATCCGGCGCCCGGCGAGGATCACCTCCGGATGATAGCCGACCTCCTGCGCGCGGTGGGTCAGGTAGTAGGGATCGACGCCGATGCAGTGGCCGCCGACGAGACCGGGCGTGAACGGCAGGAAATTCCACTTCGTGCCCGCGGCCGCCAGCACATCCTGCGTGTCGATGCCGAGGCGCTGGAAGATGATCGACAGCTCGTTCATCAGCGCGATGTTGAGGTCGCGCTGGGTATTCTCGATCACCTTGGCAGCTTCCGCGACCTCGATCGAACTCGCTTTGTGCGTGCCGGCGGTGACGATCGAGGCGTAAAGGCCGTCGACGGCCTCCGCCGCTTCCGGCGTCGAGCCGGAGGTGACCTTGACGATGGTGGTCAGCCGGTGCTGCTTGTCGCCGGGATTGGCCCGCTCGGGACTGTAGCCGAGGAAGAAGCTCTCGTTCAGCTTCAGGCCGGAAAGCCGTTCCAGGATCGGCACGCAGACCTCGCGCGTGCAGCCGGGGTAGACGGTCGATTCGTAGATCACGACGGCACCGGGGGTCATCGCCCGCCCCACCGTCTCCGTCGCCCGGATAAGAAACCCCAGATCAGGGCGATTGGCGCGATCGATCGGCGTCGGCACCGTCACGATGAAGATGCCGCAGCCGCCAAGATCCTGCGCCTGGCTCGTGAAACGCATATGGGCGGCCGAGGCCAGCATGTCGGGCTCGACCTCGAGGGTCGCGTCATGACCGGCCAAGAGTTCGTCGATCCGCTCCTGGCGAATGTCGAAGCCGACGACCTCGCGCGTCTTGCCGAATTCGACCGCCAATGGCAGACCGACATAGCCGAGCCCGACGACACCGATGACCTGCTCGTCGAAATCGCGGGGGAACATGCTCGAACCTTCTCTCGGACGTGAAATCCCATCTCACACCTTCTCGCCCCCGGCAACGCCAAGGCGGCAGGGGTATTGAAGGAAAGCTGCTTCTCGCGGGGGGCGGGGCCTCGCTTCGCCGTCATCCCGTCGCAGGCGATGCTCGGCCGGATGCTGGTCCACGCCGCGCTCGACGGCCGCGTCCGACCGGTCGGGTTTCACGCCGCCCCTACAGCGGGATGACCATCGGCCGCTGCGTCACCGGGTCTTTCTGGACGAGCGCCTGCAGGCCGAAAGCCAGGAGCAGATTTTCCGCCGTCACCACGGTCTCCGGCGGGCCCTCTGCCACCGGGCCGGCGGTGCCCAGGAGAATCAGGTGATCGCAGAATCGGGACGCCAGATTGAGGTCGTGGAGGACGCTGACGACCGTCGTCCCGGCGGCCCGGTTGCGCTGGCGCAGAAGATCCAGGACGTCGAGCTGGTGCGGCAGGTCGAGGAAGGTCGTCGGCTCGTCGAGGAGGACGACCGGCGTTTCTTGCGCCAACACCAGAGCCAGCCAGGCGCGCTGGCGCTGGCCGCCGGAGAGTTCGGCCAGCGGGCGCCCTGCCAGATCGGTCATCGCCACGGCGCCCAGCGCCTCGGCGCAGGCGCTGGCATCGGCTACGCTCCACGGGCTGAGGAGGCCGCGCCAGGGGGCCCGTCCCCGCTTCACGAGGTCACCAACCCCGATCCCGTCGGGCGCCAGCGGCGCCTGCGGCAGGATGGCGATGCGGCGGGCGAGCGCGCGCGTGTCCTGCCGGTGAATGTCGTCGCCGCCCAGCGTCACCCGGCCCGCCATCGGCCGGATCAGCCGGGCGAAGGCGCGCAGCAGGGTCGACTTGCCGCAGCCGTTCGGCCCGAGAATGGCGGTGACGCGCCCGGTCGGCACGGCGATCGAGAGATCGTCGATCACCCGGCGCCCGCCATAGCCGAGCGTCAGTCGTTCCGCGCGGAGCGTCATGTCGGTCACAGCTCGCCTTTCTCCATTTCGCGCGACAGGCGCCACAACAGGTAGGGCGCGCCGAGCGGCCCGGTCATGACGCCGATCGGCAGGACGAGGCCCGGTATCGCCGCCCGTGCCGCAAGGTCGGCGACGAGCGTCACGCAGGCGCCGGCGGCAGCGGCGGCGGCCAGCCGCCCGCCGAGGCTCCTGGCCCCGGTGAGACGGGCGCCGAGGGGCGCGGCCATCAGCGCCACGAAGGGAACCGGGCCGGCGACGGCAACCCCCGTCGCCGCCAGAAGCACCCCCGTCGCCGCGAGAGACCAGCGCGCGGGCTCCACCCGGAGCCCGAGTCCCGCGGCGAGATCGTTGCCGAACGCCAGCAGGTCCAGCGCCCGGATCTGCAGGGCGAGGGCGGCGACGAGCCCTGCCCCGATCGCCCACACCTGCGCCGCCTGGCCCCAGTCGCGCGCGGCGAGCGAGCCGGAGAGCCAGCGCTGCGCCTCGGCCGCCTCGGAACTCGGCAGCCGCGTCATCAGGAAGGTCCCGAAGGCGGCGGTGGTGAAGCCGACACCGAGGCCCACGAGGACGAGCGTCACCGCCGGCGTCGCCTGCCCCGGCCGATAGGCGAGAGCGGCGACGAGAAGCGCTGCGGCAAGGCCGCCGGCCGCCGCGACGATCGGCAGGGGAAGCGCGAGGCCCGCGGTGACGGCCGCGAGAACCGCGAGCCCCGCCCCCGAGGTGAAGCCCATGATGTCGGGCGCGGCCAGCGGATTGCGCAACAGGCTCTGGAAGATCGCGCCGGACAGGCCGAGAACCGCGCCGGCGCCGAGCGCCACCGCGACGCGCGGACCGCGGATGATCCGGATCGTCAGTGCACCCGGCCCGTCGCCGCCCCATAGCCCCTGCCAGAGGGCGCCGGGACCGAGCGGCACGTCGCCTATGATCAGCGACGCCGCGATCGCGACGAGGATCAGTCCACCGAGGAAAAGCGCGCCCTTCACGCCTGCGCTCCGGGCTTCAGGCGACGGGCGATCCAGATGAAGACCGGTCCGCCGAGAAGCGCCGTCATCACCCCGGCACGGATTTCGCCCGGCGCGAAGATCAGCCGTCCGGCAGTATCGGCAAGAAGGAGCAGTGCCGCCCCGAGCCCTGCCGAGGCGACGAGTTCACGCCGCAGGGAGTGGCCGGCGATCCGCCGCGCCAGAGGCGGCACCATCAGGCCGAGAAAGGCGATCGGGCCGGCGACCGAGACCGCCGCCCCGACCAGCAGCGTCACCGCGACAAGCGAAAGCGCCTGAACCCGGCCCGGTCGTGTGCCGAGACCGCGCGCCAGCGTGTCGCCCAGCGACAGAAGTTCGAGGCGCGGCGCTGCCGCCAGCGCCAGCAACGCGCCCGCGAGCACCACCAGCGCCATCATCGCGACCGGACGCTCGATCGCCGAGGCGAGCGAGCCGGCCATCCAGAAGCGAAAGACCTCCAGCGCCTCGCCGCGCATGAGGACGACGGCCGAGACGCCGGAAAGGAGAAGCGCGTTGAGCGCCGCGCCGGCGAGCGTCAGTCGTATCGGGCCGGCATCGCCGCTGAGCCCGCCGCCGAGAACGAAGACCGCCAGCGATGCCGCCGCCGCGCCGGGAAAGGCCAGTGCCGTGATCAGCCCGCCATCGGCGCGCCCGAGCAGGAGAGCGCCGAGGACGACGGCGAAGGCCGCGCCGGCATTGACGCCGAGAAGGCCCGGATCGGCGAGCGGATTGCGCGTCAGCGCCTGCATCACGCTGCCCGCCATGCCGAGCGCCGC
Source organism: Aureimonas sp. SA4125 (assembly GCF_019973775.1). Lineage (NCBI taxonomy): Bacteria > Pseudomonadati > Pseudomonadota > Alphaproteobacteria > Hyphomicrobiales > Aurantimonadaceae > Aureimonas > Aureimonas sp. SA4125. Next base: position 3,936,629 of record NZ_AP025032.1, read on the forward strand.
CCCGGCGACGAGGCCGGCTGCCAGCCGCGGCAGGCGGATCGAGAGGATCGCGACGTCTGCCGGGTTGCCGGGATCGGGCGCCGTGAAGGCGCGCCAGAGGTCGCCGGGGGAAACCGGCCGCACGCCCCAGGCGAGCGTCACCACGACCGCGGCGACGAGGAGGCCAAGGACGAGCGCCCAGCCTTTCACGCCCGTTCCTCCGGCATGCGTCATGGGACACGTCCGGGCACGAGGCCGGCGGCCTCGGCCGATGCGACGGGGGTATCGAGATCTCCATCCGCCGCCGCGGCAAGATCCGCCTCGAGGGCCCTCAGGGCGAAGGGAAGAGACAGGACGCTGCCATGCGACATGGCGCCCGAGACAAGCGGCCCGGCCATCACTTCGCGCCCCTCGCGGTGCGCCTTCAACGTCCGTCGCATCGGCAGGCCGACGAGGTCGGGCACCTGCTCCAGTCCGGACATCCAGACGAGAACGTCGGCATCGAGCGGCGACAGGTCTTCGGGCGACAGGGGCACGTAGAAACCGTCCGGCCCCGACAGCGCGGAGATGCCCCGCGTCAGGCGAAAGCCGAGATCGGCGAGGAAGCGGGCGCGCGTGTCGGCGCCGGTGAAGGCGCCGGTCTCGCCGCCGGTATGATAGGCGGCCACCCCCGTCTTCCCGGCCCAGAGCGGGTTGCGAGCCCTGGCGGCGCCAAAGGCTTCGCGCGTTGCGGCAACCAGTTCCTCGGCCCTGTCGCTGCGGCCGAGCGCGCGGCCGAGCGTCAGCGCCATTACGTCCCACGGCGTGCCGTAGCCCGAATATCGTCCGTCATGCACCAGCACCGGGGCAATGCGCGACAGGACCGCATATTCCGCCTTGGAAATGCCGGCGCCGATGGCGACGATCAGATCGGGGGCGAGAGCCGCGACCTTTTCCATCGACACCTCGCCCGACAGGAGCACCGGCTCGGCACCGTTCAGAAAGGGCTGCGCCCAGGGCCAGACGCCGAAGGCATGGTCGCCGTACCAGTAGCGGATGGCGAGCGGCGGCTGGCCGAGCGCCAGCAGCGTGTCGTGCGTGGTATAGCCGAGCGAGACGACACGGGTCGCCGGCCGCGGCAGCACGGTCTCGCCATAGGCGTGGACGAAGCGAAGCCCGTCTTCCCCGGCGGCGGCCGAGGACGGCAGGCCGCAGACGAGGCCGGCAGCGAGGCCGGCAAGAATCGTGCGGCGACTTTGACCGGCGCGGGGCGCCGGGCCGTTGCCCTGCGGTGCAGTCTTCATCAGGTCACGTATCGCAATCGTCGATGGTTTGGAGCCGTGGCGGGTCGCCGCGCCGGTGGGATAGCCCGCCAGGCGGCGACCCGCCACCGCTTGCCGTCTCCGTTCAAAAGGGTTCCGCCGAGTGGAGAGGAGAATTCACCACGTGTATTTCAAAGTCGCCCTGACGGCACGGCCGTCGCCGTAATAGGCGCTGTTCTCGTAGGTGTTGACGCTGGCGATGTACTCCTCGTCGAAGAGGTTGGTGGCGTTGACCGAGAGCTGGGTGCTTTCGGTGACGGCGTATTTGATCGCGGCGTCGACGAGGGTGTGGCTGTCGATCTTGATGGTGTTCTCGTTGTCGGTGAAGCTCGACCCGACGAAGCGCACGCCGAGGCCGAGGGTCAGGTCCCCGAGATGGTCGCTCTCGGGAATGGTGTAGTCGGCCCAGACCGAGGCGAGGTGCTCGGGCACCAGATAGGGCCGGTTGCCCTCGGCCGTGCCGATGCCGTCCTCGACGATCTCCGAGTTCCAGAAGGAATAGGCAAGCGTCATGTTCAGGCGGTCGGTCATCGCCATCTTGCCCTCGAGTTCGAGCCCGCGAACGTTCACTTCGCCGATCTGGCTCTGCGTCGTCGTGCTGATGGAATAGGGCACGTTGGTCTGGGTGAGATCGAACAGCGCCACGGTGAAGAGCGCGTCGAGCCCTTCCGGCCGATACTTCGCGCCGACCTCGTATTGCCGCCCCTCCTGGGGCTCCGGGTCGCCGACGAGCGAGGAGCGGTCGGCCGCGGTCGGCTCGAAGGACTCCGAATAGTTCGTATAGACGGAGATGCCGTCGGTGATCTTGTAGGTAAGGCCCGCGCGCTTGGTGAAGGCGTCGTCGGTGACGTCGTAGGAAAGACCGTATTCCGGCATGTCGCTCTGCGTCCGGACGTGGTCATAGCGCCCGCCGAGCGTCAGGATCCAGCGCTTGTCGAGCGTCAGCTCCTCCTGGACGTAGACGCCCTGCGCCGTCTGGTGATTGTTCCAGGTATAGCCCGGCGGCAGGATGATGCAGTCCCGGCCGCAATAGGAGGGGTTGAAGATATCGATGCCCGCGGCCGATCCGAACACGCGGTATTCGCTGGTCTTGTCATTGCCGTAGTCCATGCCGACGAGGGTGCGGCTGTCGATGCGGCCGTAGCTCGCGTCGTACTGCAGCTGACTGTCGATGCCGAAACGCTGGGCCTCGCCATAGACCGCCCAGGCGCTGCGGCCGGCCGTGATGTCGGCCGTCGCGCCGTAGACCGACTCATAGGTGAGGTCGAGGTCGGTATAGCGGGCATTCTGACGGAATTGCAGGCCGTTGCCGAAGTCGTGCGAGAACTGGTAGCCGATGTTCTTCTCGACCGTGTCCATGGCGTCGAAATCGGGCTCGCCGAGATAGGTCTTCGGGTCGAGGCCTGAGCCGAGCGGAATGGCGTGCGAGGTGTTGCCGTCGCGCTTGTTGTAGTCGCCGAGAATCGTCAGCGAAGTCGCATCGCTCGGGCTCCAGGTCAGGGCCGGGGCGACGTAGAAGCGGTCGTCATTGGTGAAGTCGGCATTGTTGTCGCCGTCCTGCCACTTGGTCGTCAGCCGATAGCTCCAGTCGCCGGCCGCATCGATCGAGCCGCCGAAATCGGCACCGGTCTCGACATGCTCGTCGCCGACCGTCGTGTAGACCTCGCCGAACTTCGTGCTCTGCGGCCGCTTGGTGATGGCATTGACGAGACCGCCCGGCGCATTCAGGCCGAAGAGGGTCGAGGTCGAGCCTTTCAGCACCTCGATCCGCTGCATGCCGTAGGGCTCGATCCGGCTGCCCGTGAAGCCGTAGAGGCGCATCGGCAGCCCGTCGCGATAGGTGCCCTGACCGGTCTGGTAGAAGCCGCGGATGCGGTAATAGTCGTAACGGTCATCCGAGCCGTATTCGTCGGTCGAAACGCCCGCGGTGTAGGCGAGCGCCTCGTCGAGGTTCTGGGCATTGCGTTTTTCCAGCTCCTCTTCCGTCACCACCGAGACAGCGGCCGGAAGATCGAGAATCGGCGTGTCGGTCTTGCTGCCCGTCGCCGACCGCTCGGCGACGATCGACGCATCCGGTCCGACCGCCTTGCCGCCCTGCCCCTCCAGCGTGACCGTATCGAGCTGGATCGGGGCGTTCTCGTCGGTGGCGTCCTGCGCGAGGGAAACTGCGGGCAGACCCAGCACCGGCCCGAAAACCACAAGCGCCATGAGGCGCCGAGCCCTCGCGCGCGAGCGCTCGGGCGCCGAGGCGCTGTCGCCGATATCGATCCCAACCATGACAGTCCCCAACTCGTCCACACGATGACGTTTCGCAGCCAACTTTAGCCGGCGGCAGGCCTCCCCAGGCCCTTAGCCGCGCGGCGGGTTAAAACATGAGCATTCTTATCAAGTAAAGCATTTTGATGAGGGGGACGTCGTTCGCATGGGGGAGAGAAGGTGCCTCTCGCGCGTTGCCGCCTCACTTCCGCCGGATCGGACCGCCTCATGGCAGTGGCACGCGACGATCCACTTCGTCCGGCGAAGGTCACGTCGGCGCCAGCTCCGCCGTCGATGACGTTCGGACGTCGGTCACCCAAGGCTTCGGAACGAGATGCACAGAGAACAACGAGCAGATGTCGGACAAGGTTTGCCACGCAGGATTGCTCTTGCGGTCGCCTTGCTGGGTCTGGTTTCGGTGGCTGGATGCGTGTCCATGACGGAGACGACCTACAAGGACCTCGTCCCGGCCTATGCCGACGTGAAGGTGCGGCCCGCTGGATCGATCCTCGTGCGCATCTTCAAGGAAGAAAGCGAGCTGGAGGTCTGGAAGCTCGGTCCTGACGGCCGCTACGCGCTTCAGAAGACCCACCCGCTCTGCCGTTGGTCCGGCAAGCTCGGGCCGAAGAAGAGGACCGGCGACCGGCAGGCTCCGGAGGGCTTCTACCGTGTCGCCCAGGGGCAGATGAACCCGAATTCAAAGTTCCACCGCTCCTTCAACCTCGGCTATCCGAATCCGCTGGAGAAGTCCCTCGGCTACACGGGCGATTCGCTGATGGTGCACGGCGCCTGCTCCTCCTCCGGCTGCTTCGCCATGACCGACGAAGGCGTCGGCGAGGTCTATGCGGAGGCCGAGAGGGCCTTCGCCCTCGGCCAGGGCGACTTCCAGGTCCAGTCCTTCCCGTTCCGGATGACGACAGCCCAGATGGCGCGTCACCGGCCAGACCCGAACATCGCTTTCTGGCGCAATCTGAAGCTTGGCTACGACATCTTCGAGGTGACGCGGAAGGAACCCGATGTCGCCGCCTGTGGAGGACGGTATGTGTTCGACGCCCGCAGCAAGGACGGTTTGCCGATCGAGCCGGCCGCAGCCTGCCCGCCGATGGAGACCCGGGTCGATCCCGCGGTCGTGGCCAAGCGTACGGAGGACACGAGGGTGCTCCAGGCCCTCCTTTCGGAAGGACGCGGCGGCACGCCCATGAGCTATGTCGACGGCGGCATGCATCCGAGCTTCCGGGACATGCTGAAGCGTCTTGGCACCAAGGAGCTTGCCAGCAAGACCTCTATGACGGCCGTCCAGGTCAGCCGGCCCGACGCGCTGATCGACGATCCCGCCGGGGCGGAACGTTCAGACAAGTCGTCGTCGAGCCGAGATCGCGTCGAATAAGACGTCCGCTGATGTGGCGCCAGGAGCCGTTCTGCTCGTCGGTATTCTGCTCGTTGGTATAAAGGGCCGGAGACCAGCTTTCCCGCCGATCTGTGCCGCGGCCGGGGCGCGCAGTCCCGAGGATTTTTCGCCTGTGAGCCCCCGCGCGGACGCGGGGGCTCTTTTCAAGGGCGAGGCGTTCTAGGCCGCGCGGTACTGCTTCACGAACTGGCGGCCGTCCATCTCCAGCTTGCTGCCGATGATCTGACGATCTTCGCCGAGATACTGCACGTGAAGATATTCACGGTCGTCGAAGTCGGCATGCTTGATCTTGATGTGACGGATGGAATGACCCCCGTCCCTGACGATCTTGCTCGCCTCCGGCGTCAGGCCGGAAAGGACCTCGTTGACGACCACGGCTTCGTTTCCACCAAGAAGCTTCTTGGTGGTGTCGTCCCAGATCAGCTTGTAGACCGCACCATGGCGGAAATAGCTGATTTCGGTCTCGGTCACGCCGTGCGCTTTCGCGACGACGATTTCTCCGAGCTTGGAGCCGACCAGAAAACGGGCCACCGCATTCTGCACGTCCACCGGGAGATCCCAGAAGGAGTTCAGAAGGACTTTGCTTTCATGCATCGTCATGGCCAATCCCTCAGTGCTTGTGCGCGCCGAGTTCGACCTTGCTCTTGTCGATCTCGATGTCGGCAATACCGGCCAGTTCGGAGACGACCGACTTCAGCCGATCCTTGGCCTGACCGAAAGCGTCGTCGTGGCTGGTCGCCTCGACGAAGGCTTCAAGCTCGAGCTTGTCCCCGTTCTCCAGCATGTGGGCGATCTTGGTCTTGAACATCTGCTTCATATGTATCCTCTCTTTCTGAAGCGTTGGGCATTCTCGTCGCCACAAAAGCGACGTCGTCTCGCACTGAGTTTTCGAAGTCTCTCAGCACGCTTCTCACCAGCGGAATGCACTTGTTGCACTTGGGCATGCAGCCGATGGTTCTGAAGCAGGTTTTGACGGTGTGCGCTCCCGCCCGGCAGGCGGCTCGGAAGGCTTCTTCGTCGATATCGTGGCAGGTGCACCGGGACCGCTCGCTCATGGGGCGAACTCCCCTTCGGCGACTTCCTGGGGGCGCAGTGTGCGTCTGACGGAGGGCCAGCTTTCGCGGATCTTGTTGTGCATCTTGGTGATGGCGCTCAGTGGCTGGTTCAACAGCTTCAGGTTCACGAGGAAGACGCCGATCTGCGCCGCGGTGAGTTCGGGAGGCAGAAGCGGCCAGATGCCCGACAGCGAAATCAGCAGCAGGAAGACCAGGGAGAGCCAGAACGCGAACTCGCCGATCGCCTCGCTGACCTGTTTTGTCAGCTCGAACTTCACGCGGTTGACGTAGAGTTTCTCCTGCTCCTCGTGCAGCCGCTGGCGATTGCCCTGGGCGACCGCGGAACTGACGCCGCTGATGAGGATCATGCCCCGGTGGCTGAGGCGCTGGATGATGGCGCCGAAAGCCAGCGACGCGGCGAAGGGGACCAGCGCCGAGACCAGGAGGGCCGGCAGCATTTCCGGGGCGAGCGTCAGCTGCCAGATCAACACGGCAGGCACGCCGACGATGACGACCCAGATCTCCTTCTGGGCGAGGTCGAACAGCTTGACGACGTTGCGGCAGTCGTTGGTCGCCTTGGCGACATGGGCGCCCGCGCAGTCCTCGCCGCGGATCTCGAACCAGCGGCGCTGCACGTCGATCAGGAGACGATCGTCATACATCCGGTTGGTGACCTTCTCGACGATGTGCAGCAAGGTCAGACCGACGAAAACCGCGATCGCATAGGGAGCGTAGGCGAGAAGCTCGACGAGGCTGAACAGACGTTCGTTCTGCGAGATTTCCTGCAGCACTTCCTTCGCCAGCCATGCCTGAACGGGCGCGACGGCGGGCGAGATGATGTTCGGCAGGACCGTCAGTGCGAGAAGCCAGGGATGGGCGAGCATCAGCGCCGCCAGTTCGCGCAGGAGCGTTGCCCGGGGCGTGCGGGCGCTGCGTTGAACGGCTGAAGGTCCAGCCATGCCGATCAATCCCGTGACCCTCATGGCGGGGCCATCGCTGAGCATCCCGTCCGGATAAGACAAGGGGTCGCCATTCAGAACTTCGCCCGAATGCCGGCGAAATAGCTTTGCACCCCTTCCTGGATGTCGATCGTGCCGTCCGCCTTGCGGTTCACCCGCTCGGTCGCCGTGACGTTCTTGGCGAGGCCGTAGACCTCGTAGGTCTCGTTGATGCGGGCATTGGCAGCGAGGTCGAGAGTGAGTTCCGCATCGCGGCTGTCGCTTGCGCTGTCGCCGCCGGAGTCGATTTCCGAGAAGTAGCCGAGACCGGCAGACAGCGAGATCCTCTCGGTCGGGTCGCTCCATTGCAGGGCGAGATCGCCGAAGAAGGGCGCCTGCTCCTTGAACCGGCGCTTCGTTCCGTCGGCCTCGGTGACTTCGCTGCGCGCGAAGGTCTGTGTCGAGAAAATGACGAAGCCGCTGAGAGCGGGCACGTCGAGAGCGGCGAGGTTGGCGCGCTGGCTGAGGATCACGCCGTTCGTCCAGCCGTCGCCGACGTTCTGATACTGGTAGATCTGATCGCCGTCGTCGTTGCGCGTCCCCGTGTCGACCGTCTCCATCAGATCCTCGATCTCCCGGTGGAAGACACCGAGCGACAGTTCGAGGTCCTGCGTCCGGTAGGTGACCGAGCCGTCGAAGGCCCAGGCCCGCTCGGGATCGAGGTCCGGATTGCCGAGCAGCGTGTCGGAGTTCTGCGGGATCAGATTGTCGAACTTCGGCCGGTTGACGAGGCGCGCGACGCCGGCGTCGATCGACCATGCATCCGTCGCCTGGAAATGGACCGGAAGCGAAGGCAGGATGTCGACGACGCTGCCGCCCGCCGAGGTCCCGTCGGCAATGGCGGCATCGAGCTCGCTCGCCTCGACGCGAACGCCCGGGGCCATGGAAAACCCGTTGCCGAAGTTGATGTCGTCGAGGATGTAGCCCGCTCCGACGGTCTCGTCGATGGCATAGACCTCCTTGGCCTCGAGGGCCTGAACGACGCCGCCGACCGATTTTTCCTTTTCCTTGGTCCGATCGCGAACGCGCAGCAGCGCACCGGTCTTCACACCATGGTGGACCCCACCGAGGTCGAAGGGCATGAGGATGTCGACCTGACCGAAAGTGATCCGGTCGAGCTTGTCTTCAGTCTCCGTCTCGAACTTGTTGGTGGCCTCCGCGCCGCTGGCGGCAAAGATGCGCTTTTCCTTGTCCCTGGTCTCCGTCGTGCGGTAATGCCCGCCGCGAATCTCGAAACTCGCGCCGTCCCAGGCATCAAGGTCGTGACGCCAGGAACCGCTGAGACCGTAGGTGCGCTTCTCCTTCTCCTCGATCTCGGTCTCCGATCCATTGGCGGATCCGTCGGCCTTGAACTTGTTCTTGATCTTGTCCTTGTCCTCGTCGAGGCTGAGGATCAGCGGCTTGAGGTGGAAGGCATTGGCATCGTTCTGCCAGAGAAAGTCGGCGAGAGCGCCGACCGTCTCCATCGACTTCTCCTCGTCCTCGGACTCGGCGAGCGTCCCGGTGGCAGAGAGCTTTTCCTTGGTCTTGCCGTTGGAATTCCGGGCGCGGGTCAGGCCTGCCTGTGCGCCGAAACTTTCCGAATACATCCCGCCGCCAAGAATACCGAGGCTATAAAGCGGCAGTCCGTCGGAGCTTCCGCCCAAGGCCCCCTCGGCCTCCCAGCGCGGCGTCTCCGGAATGTCGGCAAGCTTGACCTCGATCCGGCCGGCAAGCCCATCGGCTTCCATGTCGGCCCGGCGCCCGCGGATGACCTCGACGGATTCCACGAGGCCGGACGGGAGGTTGTCGAGGTTGAACTCGCGCTTCTCGCCGCCGTCGGGCAGCACGATCCCGTCAATGGACGTGCGGGTGTATTCCTTGTCGAGGCCGAGAACCCGGGCATCCTTGTCTTCGCCCGGTGCACCGCCGGTCATCACGCCGGGCAGCCGCTTGACGAAATCCTGCGCCTGCGAGCCGCTGGGGAGGCGATCGAGCTGGCCGCGGTCGAACGTGTCGCCGACGACATAGCCGCGCTGCGCGCCTTCGCCCACGCAAAGAGGGCGCCGGTCCCCCTCTTCGCGTCTCGATCCGAGCGGCACGCAGCGATCGCTTTCGCTGTAGAGCGTGATCGGATCAAGGGCGATCGGCGCGTCTTGGGCGCTCGCACCGGTGACGACGACACCGGACAAAATTGCCCAGCCCAAAGGCTTAACTCGCCGGCACATCCGCACACCTATAACATGATTCTTGCAGTCATGTTTCGGATACGAAACATGAGTATAGGAGTCAATATAGCTGGCTTACAATTGGAATCTGTCTAAACAACACCGGCTCTGTCGGTCTGCGGCGAAGCAGACGGCGCCCTTCAGGAAAGCAAGACCGAGGCGATTGGCCGAGGTCTTGGGATCGGCAGGCCTCTTCGACACGACCGGGCGTTGACAGGCGATAGGCGAGGCATCTCGCCAGAGGTGGCAAGCCGCATGCGCGGCCCTCTTGGACATGCTCGGCGCCGACGGCCGGCCGCCTCGCGGCGCGACTTGAAACCCTTGCAGCGCATGTGGTCTCGGCGGCCTGTCACAGCACCGCAATGTTGGCGCGGCATGTGTCAACGACTTGCCACTGGATCGGACCGTCATGCTCAGGAATTTTCGAACACCACGCGCGGCGCTCGCGGTAATCCTCCTCTGTTCGGGCGCGCGTGCCGAAGACGCCGGGCACGCGACCGCCGCCGGCGACCTGAAGATCGTCCACGCCTGGACCCGGGCGGCGGACGCGGGGAGCGACGCCCTGGTCTTCATGGAGATCGAGAACGCAGGCCCGGCCGATCGCCTGATGGGCGGCAGATCGGCACGGGCCGGCTCGGTGACGGTCGTCGGACTGACGATCGTCGACGGCGACGTCGCCACGACCGCGACGGGACCTGTCGACGTGCCACCCGGCGAGATCGAGCTGGATCCGGGGGGGCTGGCCCTGGAACTGCGCGACCTCGGGGAGCCTCTCGTCGTCGGCAGCGAAATGGAGGTGATCCTCACCTTCGAGCGGGCTGGCGACGTCGTCATCCCCGTCGAGGTCGAAGCGATCGATGCCAGGCAGCATAGCCATGCCGGGCATGAACACTGAGCCGAGACGTTTGTCGGCGGCATCCGGCCGGTTGCCCTCCCTGCCCGGTGCGCATCGGGGAATCGTCACGCGGCCGTCATGCAGGTGACTTACGAAGAGGCCATCGAGCCGGCCCGAATGGGCGGTCGAACGTCTTTCCTGTTGGAGGTTTTCCATGAGCCGCGTCGCTTCGATGCTCCTCGCCGGCACTTCGCTGGCGCTCGTCACCTGCATTCCCGCTGTTGCCCAGGAGGCATTGCCGCAGGCGAGCGACAGCTATTTCACCGCCGCTGAGGCCGACCTCGCCCAGCGTCTTGCGATGCAGCCGATCACGGGTACGGCCAAGAACGTCATCATCATGGTCGGCGACGGGATGAGCGTTGCGACCGTCACGGCCGCCCGCATCCTCGACGGTCAGAAGCGCGGCGTCGACGGCGAGTCGAACAACCTCGCGGTCGACACCTTCCCTTTCATGGCGCTGGCCAAGACCTATTCGCATGACGGCCAGGTGTCCGACTCCGCGCCGACCGCGACGGCGATGCTCGCCGGCGTCAAGACGCGCAACGACGTGATCGGCGTCAACCAGACGGTCGCCGTCGGCGATTGCCCGGCCGCCCTCGCCGGCGAGGTCACCTCGATCTTCGAAATGGCCGAGGCCGCCGGCAAGGCGACCGGCGTCGTCTCGACCGCCCGCATCACCCACGCCACCCCGGCCGCGTCCTACGCGCACACGCCGGTCCGCGACTGGGAAAGCGACAAGGACATTTCGGAAGAGGGCAAGGCCGCCGGCTGCAAGGACGTCGCCGACCAGCTCGTCAACTGGACCGCCGGCGACGGCTTCGAGGTCGCCCTGGGCGGCGGTCGCGCCTACTTCATGCCGGCCGAAATGGCCGATCCGGAAGACGCCGAGAAGACCGGCCGCCGCACCGACAAGCGTGACCTCACCGCCGAATGGACCGCCAAGTCCAACAACAACGTCTTCGTCTTCGACCAGAAGGGCTTCGACGCCGTCGACGTCGCCTCGGGCGCCAAGGTGCTCGGCCTCTTCGACATGAGCCACATGGAGTACGAGGCCGACCGGGCCAAGGACGCCGCGGGCGAACCCTCGCTGGCCGAGATGACCACGATGGCGATCGACCGTCTGGCGCAGAACGACACGGGCTACGTCCTGATGATCGAAGGCGGCCGCATCGACCACGCCCACCATGCCGGCAACGCCCAGCGCGCCCTGGAAGACACGCTCGCCTTCGACGCCGCGGTCAAGGCCGTGCTGGAGAAGACCAACCGCGAGGACACGCTGCTCGTCGTCACCGCCGACCACGGCCACACGATGACGATCAACGGCTATCCCAAGCGCGGCAACCCGATCTTCGGCAAGGTCGTCAATGTCGACGACGAGCCGGAGCTGGCCGGCGACGGCAAGCCCTACACGACCCTGAGCTATGCCAACGGCCCCGGCGCCTACTTCCCGCCGGTCGGCAAGGACGAGGACAAGTCGAAGGCGCAGCCCGCTGGCCTGCGCCCCGATCTCAGCGACGTCGACACCACGACGATGGATTACCTCCAGCCGGCCACCGTGCCGTTGTCGAGCGAGACCCATGCCGGCGACGACGTCGCCGTCTACGCCTGGGGTCCCTATGCGCACCTCTTCCACGGCACGGTCGAGCAGAACTATGTCTACCACGTGCTGAGCCACGCTTCGGGCCTCGGCAAGAAGCAGTAAGGCGCGATCAAGGAGAGGATCGGCGGCCCCGCTTGCGGTGCTGCTCGACCTTCGAGGGCCGCCGGTCTCCCTGACCGGCGGCTTCGACATTCGCGGAGGCAAGACAGATGCTCGACAGACGCCGCTTCCTCATCTCGCTCGCGCTTGTCGGCACCGCCGGACCCATGGCCGTTGCGCCCGCCGCCGTGCCAACCATCGCGTTCGGCGATCTCTACGAGCGCCAGACCGTGTTCTCGCAGCGCGCGAAAGACCTCGAAGGCCAGACGATCGAGATGCTCGGCTTCATGGCGCCGCCGCTGAAGGCGGAATCGCGGTTCTTCGTGCTGACGCGGATGCCGATGTCCGTCTGCCCCTTCTGCGAGACGGAGGCCGACTGGCCGAGCGACATCATCGTCGTCTACACCGAGGATCCGATCAGCGTCGTGCCCTTCAACTTCCCGATCCGCGTCACCGGCACGCTCGAGCTCGGGACGACGAAGGATCCGGAAATGGGCTTCGTCAGCCGCGTCCGGCTTCAGAATGCCGACTTCGAACGGGTCGGATGACCGCCCCGCAGCTCACTGCCGAGGGAATCGTCGTCCGCTATGCCGATTCCGGCGGGACCGATATCGCCGTCCTCGACAGCGTCTCCTTCGCGCCCATGCCCGGCTCCCTCGTCGCCATCACCGGGCCGTCGGGTTCCGGCAAGTCGACGCTTCTCAGCGTCCTGTCCGGCCTCGTGCGACCGCAAGCGGGGCGCGTCAGCGTGGCAGGCGCGGACATCTCCGCCTTGTCGGAGGCCCGCCGCGACCGCTGGCGGCGCGACACGGTCGGGCTCGTCTTCCAGAGCTTCCACCTGATCGACGAGCTCAGCCCGCGCGACAACGTCGTCGTCGCCGCCTGGTTCGACCGCCTGTCGGCCAGGCCGTTCCATGCCCGCGCGGATCAGCTTCTCGAACGACTCGGCGTTCCCACGCGCCGCAAGACGCTGAAGGGTTTTTCCCGCGGCGAGAGGCAGCGCGTCGCGATCGCGCGGGCTCTCCTCTTCGACCCGCCCCTCATTCTCGCCGACGAGCCGACGGCAAGCCTCGACAGCCTTTCCGGCCGAGAGGTCGCGACCCTGCTCCGGGCCCTCGCCCATGACGAGGGGCGGACAGTCGTGACGGTCACGCACGACCCCGCGCTGATCGCGGTCGCCGACGTCGTCCACGAGCTGGCGCAGGGGCAACTTCGCCAGAGGCCCGCGCCGTGAACCCGTTTCCGATCGTCAAGACCCTCTACGACAGCAACCGCGCGACCATCCTTCTCTTCATCGGGCTGGTCGCGCTCGCGGTCGCGCTCGGCGTCGCCGTCTCAGCGCAGGAGCGCGCGCTGCGGCAGGGCAGCGCCAGGGCCGCCGATCGCTTCGACCTGATCGTCGCGGCACCGGGAAGCCAGACGGACATTTTGATGAATGTCGTCTACCTCCAGCCCTCGGCCGTGGAGCTTCTGGCCCCGGAGACCGTGGCAAGACTGCTCGCCGAGCCCAAGGCGACGCTCGCCGCCCCGATCGCCTTCGGCGATTCGGTCGCCGGCTTCTCCGTCGTCGGCACGACCGCCGCCTTCGTCGACAGGCTCTCGGGCCCCCTCGCCGAGGGCCGGTCCTTTGCGGCGGAGACGGAGGCGGTCGTCGGCTTTGCCTCGCCCTATCCGATGGGCGCGACGCTTCGGCCCGCGCACGGCCATGGCGCGGCCGCCGAGGGGCCGCACGATTCACGGCTGATGGTCGTCGGCCGCATGGCTCGGACGGGCACGCCCTGGGACACCGCCATCGTCGTTCCCGTCGAGCAGAACTGGCGTGTCCACGGCCTGCCGACGGGGCATCCGCCGGGAGAGACGCGGATCGGCCCGCCCTTCGACTCGGCCTTCCTCCCGGGCGTTCCGGCCGTCGTCCTATCGCCCGATACGGTGCCGTCGGCCTATGGCCTGAGGAGCGCCTACCGGTCGGAAGTGACGACGGCCTTCTTCCCGGCCGAGGTGCTCGTGCAACTCTATGCCGTTCTCGGCGACATGCGGTCGGTGATGGACATACTGACCTTCACGACGCAACTCCTCGTCGTCGCCGCCATCCTCGCCGGCCTGATGGCGCTCATCCAGCTCCAGACCGAGCGCCTGGCGGTCCTGAGGGCACTCGGCGCCTCGCGTTGGTACATCTTCGCCGTCGTCTGGACCGGCGTGACGGCGATGATCGCGATCGGTTCCGTCATCGGCATCCTCATCGGCTACGGCCTGGCCCAGATCCTGTCGATCGTCATCACCCGCGAGACCGGCATCGCCATGACCCCGACCCTCGGCAAACCCGAGCTGATCCTCGCCGCCCTCGTGGTTGCCGTCGGCGGGCTCGTCGCGCTCCTGCCCGCCGCTCTGCTGCATCGGCGTCCCCTGGCCGAAACGCTGCGCGGCTAGAACACGTCGATCGGCGGGGTGACGTTCGCATCACGCTCGAAGGGTGCCGGCGAGACGGTGCGCCGAGCGGCGCCTGCCGTATGCTGGTTCAGGCCGCGAGTTCGGCTGCGATGGTGCCGCCGACGTCGCGCGCGGTCCGGGAAACGCCGATGAGGGTTGCGGAGGCCGGACCCGTCCAGTCACCATAGCCAAGCAGCCAGACACGAGGATCGGCCACCGATCGGGCCCCGTTCGTCGCCACGCGGCCGTCGTCACCGACGATCCCGAGCGGGCGGAGGTGATCGAGATTGGGCCGGAAGCCGGTGCACCAGATGACCGCGTCCACCGCCGTCCGCGTGCCATCGCGCCAGACCACGCCGTCCGGGGTGAACCGGGCGAAGGGCCGCACGGCGTGGAGCACGCCGCGCGCGCGCGCCGCCTGCACGGGAGGTACCATCACCACGTTGCCGAGCCCGCCCTCGCCCGTGGACGGTTCGCGTCCCTCGCGGGCGGCCCGGAAACGCTCCGTGGCGCGTTCGAAGAGGACCCGGCCATCGACGTCGTCGGGCAAAAAGAGGGGCGGCTCGGGCGTGACCCAGATCGCGTCGGCGACGAGGGACACTTCCGCCAGGATCTGCGCGCCCGAATTGCCGCCGCCAACGACGAGGACGGTCTTGCCGCGAAAGCGATCGGGAGAACGGTAGTCGGCGGAATGGAGCTGCTCGCCGTTGAATTCAGCCTGTCCCGGATAGGGCGGGAAAAAGGGGGCTTCCAGCGTGCCTGTCGCGCTGACCACGATGCGGGTGTTCCACCGCCGCTCGTTCGATGAGACCACCAGGCCGTCAGACCCGGCCTCGACGGATCGCACCCGGACGCAACGTTCGATCGGAAGGGCGTAGCGTGCCTCGTAGGCGGCGAGGTAGGCGATCACGTCGTCCCGCGTCGGATTGCCGGGGGTCGTCGGTTCCGGCATCGGCCATCCCGGCAGCGAGCTGTAGCCCGCCGGCGAGAACAGCCGAAGCGAATCCCAGCCGTGGCGCCAGGCGCCGCCCGCGCTGGGCTCGGCGTCGAGGAGGACGAAGTCGAGCTTTGCCCGGCGCAGGTAATAGGCGATCGCCAGGCCCGCCTGTCCGGCCCCGATGACGACGACGTCGCGCAGCGGCCCGCTCATGAGACGACCGGGAGCCAGAGCCACAGAGCGACGAGCGTCGCGAGCAGGACCGGCGGGGTGATGACGAGCCCCACCTTCATGTACTGGCCCCAGGTGATGGTCTGGCCCTTGCCGGCGAGGACGTGAAGCCAGAGGAGGGTCGCCAGCGAGCCGATCGGCGTAAACTTCGGACCGAGATCGTTGCCGATGACGTTGGCATAGACCATCAGCTCCTGCGTCAGCGGATCGAGGGTCGCGCGGTCGATGGCGAGCGCGCCGACGAGGGTGGCCGGGAGGTTGTTCATGACCGAGGCGAGCACGGCCACGGCGAAGCCGCTGCCGATGGTGGCCACGAACGTCCCCTGCGCACCCAGCCAGACGAGAAGGCCGGCGGCTATGTCGGTAAGGCCGGCATTTCCGAGGCCGTAGACCACCAGATACATGCCGATGGAGAACAGCACGATCTGCCAGGGCGCCTCGCGCAGCACCTTGGTCAGCGGAACGACGGCGCCGTTTCCGCCGGACAGCCAGCGCCCGGCGATGGCCATGAGGACGAGAGCGGCGGCACCCGTCACGAAGGAAATGGGCACGCCGAGCGGGCCGGTGACGAAGTAGGCGACGAGGAGGAGCCCGAGCAGGGGCAAGGCGGCGCGGAAAACCTGCGCGTCCTTGATCGCATGCGCCGGGGTCTCCAGCGTCGACAGGTCGTAGCTTGCCGGAATGTCGCGCCGGAAATAGGCCCACAGGACGATAAGCGTGGCGGCAAGCGAAACGAAATTCACCGGAACCATGACCGCGGCATAGCGGCCGAAGGAGACGTCGAAATAGTTCGCGGTCACGATGTTCACGAGGTTCGACACCACCAGCGGAAGCGACGTCGTGTCGGCCACGAAGCCGCAGGCGACCACGAAGGCGAGCGCGCCGGCAGGCGGAAAGTTCAGCCGGAGAAGGATCGCGAGGACGATCGGCGTGAGGAGAAGCGCCGCGCCGTCATTGGCGAAGACGGCGGCGATAGCCGCGCCGAGAAGGACGACGAGCGGAAACAGTTTTCGGCCGTTACCGCCGCCCCAGCGGGCGACGTGCAGCGCCGCCCAGGAGAAGAAGCCGGCCTCGTCGAGGATGAGAGAGATGACGATGAGCGCGACGAAGGTGAAGGTCGCGTCCCAGACGATGTCCCAGACCACGCCGACATCGGCCCATCCGACGACGCCGGTGAGAAGCGCGACGGCGGCGCCCGCCAGGGCCGACCAGCCGATTCCGAGCCCCCGGGGCTGCCAGATGACGAAGACGAGGGTGGCAACGAAGATCGCAAAGGCGAGCATGGGCGGTGTCCAGAAGTGAGAGCGCCGTCCAGGGACCGGCGCGAGGCGCGGCCGACCGGGCGGGTTGGAAATCGACGGGATCGCCGCTCTTTTGCGCCATGAGCGGAGAACTGCGAAGGCGGCGTCCGGTTATCGTCGGGAGACCTGCCGGTACCGGAAACTCTCGCGAGGGGGTGATAGCAGAAACGCCGCCGCGCTCCAGCCTCAGATCGAGGCCTGGTTTACGCGCTTCATCAATGCCTCGGCGCTCTCGACGCGCTCGGAATAGCGGTCTGTCAGATAGGCCGAACGCCCGCGCGTCATCACGGTGAACTTCACCAGTTCCTCGCAGACGTCGACGATGCGATCGTAGAGGGCGGAGGCTTTCATGCGCCCGGCCTCGTCGAATTCGAGGAACGCCTTCGGCACGGAAGACTGGTTCGGAATCGTGATCATCCGCATCCAGCGGCCGAGAATGCGCATCTGGCTGACGGCGTTGAAGCTCTGCGAGCCGCCGGAGACCTGCATGACCGCCAGCGTCTTGCCCTGCGTTGGCCGCCTGGCGCCTTCGCTGAGCGGAATCCAGTCGATCTGCGCCTTCAGAATGCCGGTCATCGCGCCGTGGCGCTCGGGGCTGACCCAGACCATGCCCTCCGACCACGCGGCGAGGTCGCGCAATTCCTTCACCTTGGAATGGTCGGGCTCGGCACCGTCCGGCAGCGGCAGCCCGCGCGGGTCGAAGCTGCGGACGTCACAGCCGAACCACCGCAGGAGCCGCGCGGCTTCCTCCGAAACGAGCCGGGAATAGGAACGCTCGCGGATCGAGCCGTAGAGGATGAGGATCCGTGGCGCGTGCGCCGGCCCGCCGGGTCCGGCCAGCGCCGCCAGGTCGATCGGGCGAAGCTGGCCGGGCTCTATGTTCGGCAGGTCCATCGCGTGCGGATCGGTCACGCCGCGCCCCCCGTCACCGCCTCGCCGTCTTCCTTGGTGAAGCTGGCGACCGGGTTTTCGAGGAGCGGCAGCACCTTCTCCGACGGGCGACAGAGCGCGCCCCCCTTGTCGGTGACGACGATGGGACGGTTGATGAGGATCGGGTGCGCCATCATCGCGTCCAGCAGTTTCTCGTCGGAAAGCTGGGGATCGTCCAGTCCGAGCTCGGCATAGGGCGTCCCCTTCTCGCGCAGGAGATCGCGGGGTGTCATGCCCATGACGTCCAGCAGGTCGATCAGCGTCTCGCGGCTCGGCGGCGTCTTCAGGTATTCGATGACGACGGGATCCTCGCCGGACTGGCGGATCATCGCCAGCGTATTGCGCGAGGTCCCGCAGGCGGGATTGTGGTAGATCGTGACGGTCATCGAAAGCCTCTCAAGCAACGTCCGGCGTCTTGAACGAGGCACCCTCGAGCTGGCCGATTTCCTGGATCTTGGCGGCGAGGCGCGAGCGCTCGAGGCTTGCGATCGGCAGCGCTGTGAAGACGGAGATCCGGTTCTTCATATAGCGGAAGGCGGTCGTGAAGGCCGCCCGCTTCCACATCTCTCCCTGCGTCTCGTTGCTGGGATCCTCAATGCCCCAATGGGCCGTCATCGGCTGCCCCGGCCAGACCGGGCAGGCCTCGCCCGCGGCCTGGTCGCAGACGGTGAAGACGAAATCCATGTGGGGCGAGCCGGGCGTGGCGAACTCGTCCCAGGCCTTCGAGCGCATGTCGTCGGTCGGGTAGCCGAATTCTTCCAGAACGCTGAGCGCCATCGGATTGACCTCACCCTTCGGGTGGCTCCCGGCGGAAAAGGCATTGAACCGTCCGGCGCCGTCCTTGCGCAGGATGCTCTCGGCCAGGATCGAGCGGGCCGAATTGCCCGTACAGAGGAAGAGGACGTTGAAGGACTGGTCGCTCATGGGCACGTCTCCGGAGTGCAGGGGGCAGCGAAATCGGCAAGGTTTCCGCAGATCTCGGGCTGGCCCGAGCAGCAGTCGTCGGTGAGAAAGGCGAGAAGCTGTCGCATGTCGTCGTAGCTCGCCGCGTAGAGGATGCGTCGCCCGTCGCGCCACGATCGCAGCAGCTTCGAGCGCTCCAGCGCCGCCAGATGAAAGCTCATCCGCGTCGGCGGGATCGACAGCGCCTCGGCGATCTCGCCCGACGGCATTCCGTTCGGTCCCGCACGAACCAGCATTCGGAACGCCGCAAGGCGGTCCGCATGGGCAAGGGCAGACAGGGCGGCAACGGCGACGTCATCCTTCATTCCTCCCATTATGCAAATAATGTTGGAGGGTTCAAGGGGTCGTTGCGCTTTGCGCAACGCGCGGCGATTCTGCCAATGCGCTTCGACCCCGCGTCCTCGCGGACCTCATAGCCGTTCGGCAGCATCCGATCGAGCACGTCGCCAGGGAAACGCGATCTGACAGTCGCCTGCAAAGCCTGTGTCGAAGAGGATGGATGCTGAGGAAATCCGCGGGAGCGAGAGTACTGAGCGGCTCGTGCACAGTGATCTTGCTGGACGCCCTATCGAGGGCGACGATGGCGGAAAAAGCCGGGACCGCTGCGAAGGAGCCCATGAAAGCCGATAAGCCGCTCAAAACTCGCGCGGCACTTGGAACCGGTACCCGACCTTGGCCTTGCAAATCGACGGAAGTGGTGTCCCGGAAGGGATTCGAACCCCTGACCCCAGGTTTAGGAAACCTGTGCTCTATCCGGCTGAGCTACCGGGACTGACCGTCTGCGTTCGGTGACTGTTTGGTCCTCGGCCGCACCGCTTCGGCCGTCTGCTTATGGTCCGTTTCGGCCGTTCGTTTCAAGAGCGGTGCATGGGAATCTGCTCCATCCTGCCGGACGACGGCGAACCCGTACACTCTAGGCAAAAGGTCGGACCGGGCCAAGCCCTCGGCAAAGACTGCCTGCTTCAGGGCGCGGCGGGGCCGGCCTGGAAAAGGAGGACGGCGGTGCCGGCGCCAAGGGTGATCTCGACCGGACCGAGGGCCTGGTTCGACTGGGTGAGGATCGACGAGAAGGGAACCGCGACGTCGTCGAGCGGCCATTTTGCGCCTGAGATCGAGAGGCCGGAGAGATCGCTGAACTTCAGGAGCGAGAAATCCGTGCCGGGGAGCATGTCGATACGCTGAGGGCCGAGCTTCAGCGGAACGGCATGCTCGTTGCCGTCGAACAGCGCGACGGCGATGCCGCGCGAAGCGTAGCGCAAAGCGAGGATCAGATGCATGAAGGCATGGTCGGTGCGCGGGCCGCCGAAGGCACCGACGAGGAGGATCTCCTCGGCGCCGCGCGCGATGGCGGCATCGATCGCCAGTTCCCCGTCGGTGCGGTCCTTGTCGCGCGCGAAGGTTTCGCGCGGCACGACGGAAAAGCGCGCCGCGAGGGAAGGAGCGGCGGAATCGAAATCGCCGACCCAGAGTTCCGGAACGACGCCCAGCGCCTCGGCATGCGCCATGCCGCCATCGGCGGCGATGATGCGGGTGCCGGCGATGGCCTGGCGCAGCGCCGGCGTCGGCCGGATCGCGCCGGCGAGGAAAATGGTGAAGCAGCTCATTCCCGGCTCCTAGCCGTCCTCGCGCAGCGCGGCAATGCCGGGGTCCGACTTGCGTCGCCGGCAGGGCTGAACTAGCCTGACCCGGCTCACACGGGGTGCCCTTCGGGGCTGAGAGGCGTTCACCGCCAACCCGCCGAACCTGATCCGGCTCGTACCGGCGGAGGGATTGAGGGCGTCCCGGCGACGATTGCGCTGCCGCGGCACCGTTTCCCCTTGCTGCGAAGGCCCCGTCCAAAGGACACGCCGTTGCGCCTCGTCTCTCTTCCTGCCGCCCTCGCCGCGGCGTCGCTCTTCGCCATGCCGCTTGCCGCGTCGCCGGCCCTCGCCGACGATGCCAAGCCCGTTTTGACCGTCTACACCTATGAGAGCTTCATCGCCGAATGGGGCCCGGGTCCGAAGGTCGAGGCGGCCTTCGAAGCAAGTTGTGGCTGCGACCTGCAATGGGTCGGGCTCGGCGACGGCGTCGAGATCCTCAACCGGTTGAAGCTCGAAGGCGCCGGCACGAAGGCGGATGTCGCGCTCGGCATGACGGCCGAGATGGTCCCGGAAATGAAGGCGACGGGCCTGTTTGCACCCAGCGGGGTCGATCTTTCGACGCTGGCGATCCCCGGCGGCTTCGCCGACGACACCTTCGTGCCCTTCGACTACAGCTACCTCGCCTTCGTCTACGACACCGAGACGGTGAAGAACCCGCCGAAAAGCCTCGACGACCTCGTGAACGGCGATCCGGAACAGAAGATCGTCATCGAGGATGCCCGGACGTCGACGCCCGGCCTCGGCTTTCTCCTGTGGATGAAGGCGGTCTACGGCGACCAGGCGGCGGAGAAATGGAAGACGCTGTCGAAGCGCATCCTGACGGTGACGCCCGGCTGGAGCGAGGCCTACGGCCTGTTCACCTCGGGCGAGACGCCCATCGTCCTCAGCTACACCACCTCGCCGGCCTACCACATGATCGAGGAAAAGGTGGAGCGGTACCAGGCGGCGAGCTTTTCGGAGGGCCACTACCTGCAGGTCGAACTCGCCGGGCAGCTGGCGGGTGCGCAGAATCCCGAACTCGCCAAGGCCTTTCTCGCCTTCATCCTGACCCCGGATTTTCAGGACATCATCCCGACCACCAACTGGTCGCTCCCCGCCGTTGCGCCCGCGACCCCGCTGCCGGAGGTATTTTCCCGGCTGGTGCAGCCGGCAAAGCCGCTCGCGATCGATGCCGCGACGGTGGCGGAGAACCGCAAGGCGTGGACCGACGAATGGCTGCAGGCTCTGGGTCGCTGAACCGGACGCGCCGGTGATCGCCAACACCGACCGACGCTGGCAGGCCCTGGCGGGGGCCGCCGGTCTGCTCCTCCTTGGGCTGTTCGTCATCGGCGCCTTCGCCGCGCTTGTGACGCAGGCGGCCACGATCGATGTCGGTGCGGTCCTCGGCGATCCCTATATCGCCGGCGTCGTGCGCTTCACGCTGCTGCAGGCGGGGCTGTCGACACTGTTCTCGCTGGCCTTCGCCTTGCCGCTGGCGCTGGCGCTGCATCGGTTCCGCTTTCCCGGCCGGAGCCTGGTGCTGAGGTTCTTCCTCCTGCCGCAGGCGCTGCCCGTGCTCGTCGGCGCCCTCGGCATCCTCGCCATCTGGGGCCGCGGCGGCCTCCTCTCCGACGCCCTTGCCGGGCTCGGGTTTGCGCGGCTCGACGTCTACGGCCTCACGGGCATTCTCCTTGCCCATGTCTTCTTCAACATGCCGCTGGCGACGCGCCTCCTCGTCGCCGCACTCGACGCGGTGCCCTCGGAAAGCTGGAAGCTCGCCGGACAGCTGTCGCTCGGGCCCGCCGCCACGTTCCGCCTCGTCGAATGGCCGGCGATCCGTTCCAGCCTGCCGGCTGCCGCGAGCCTCGTCTTCATGCTGTGCATGACGAGTTTCACCCTCGTCCTCGTCCTCGGTGGCGGTCCGGCCGCGACGACGCTCGAGGTGTCGATCTACCAGTCGCTGCGCTATGCCTTCGATCCCGCGCGCGCCGTCGTGCTGGCCCTCGCGCAGGTGCTGATCACGGGGATCGTCCTCTTCGCCGTCACGCGATTCGCCGGCCGGGTGGACGGCATGGCGACGCTGGGTCGCGCCGCCACCCGCTACGACCGGATGTCGACGGCCGAGCGCGGGCTGGCCGGCCTCGTCATCCTCCTCGGCCTCGGCTTCGTGCTGGCACCCTTTGCCGCGATCGTCACGCGCGGCCTTGCCGCCGACCTGTGGCGCCTCTTCGGGGAGACCGCGCTGCACCGCGCCGTTCTGACCAGCATGCTGGTGGCGACGGCAGCCGCGACCCTCAGCCTCGCTCTGTCGCTGGCGCTCCTCTTCGGTGCCCGTGCCCGGCGCCGCAACGCGGAAGAAGCGGGCGGACGCGGACTCTACGATCTCGCCGGAAGCCTCGTCCTCGTCGTCCCGCCGATCGTCCTCGGCGCCGGCTGGTTCCTCTGCCTGCGGCAGGTGACAGACGTCTTTGCCGCCGCGCCCTATCTCGTGGTCGCGACCAATGCGGTGATGGCCA
Organism: Aureimonas sp. SA4125; assembly: GCF_019973775.1. Taxonomy (NCBI): domain Bacteria; kingdom Pseudomonadati; phylum Pseudomonadota; class Alphaproteobacteria; order Hyphomicrobiales; family Aurantimonadaceae; genus Aureimonas; species Aureimonas sp. SA4125. The sequence goes on from NZ_AP025032.1 coordinate 3,959,351, forward strand.
TGCCCTTCGTCATGCGCATCGTCGGCCCGGCCCTCTCCTCGTCCGCGGCCCGCCACGACCGTCTGGCAGAGAGCCTTGGCCTTGCCGGCCTGAACCGTCTCGCGCTCGTCGAGTGGCCGGCGACGCGCGGGGCACTCGGCCTCGCCTTCGCCTTCGCCCTCGCGCTCTCGCTCGGCGATCTCGGCGTTGCCGCCCTCTTCGGCAACCAGGATTTCCTGACCCTTCCGCTCCTCCTCTACCAGCGCATGGGCAGCTACCGCACCGCCGACGCCGCCGGGATCGCGCTCATCCTCGGGATCATGACCCTCGTCCTGATGAGCGTCGGCGAAAAGGGATTTGCCCGGAAGGACCCGGAATGACGGACGCAGCGCTCACCCTCGACGGCGTCGTCCACCGCTATGGCGATCTCGTGATGCGCTTCGACCTTGCGGTCGAAGCCGGCGAGTTCCTGACCGTGATCGGCCCGAGCGGCGCGGGCAAGTCGACGCTCCTCGACCTGGCTGCCGGCTTTCTCAAGCCGGATGCCGGCCGCATCCTCATCGCCGGGACAGATGTCACCGACGTCCCGCCGGCGGGGCGGCCGCTCAGCATGGTGTTCCAGGACAACAACCTCTTCGCCCATCTCGACGTCTTTCGAAACGTCGCGCTCGGTCTCTCGCCGCGCCGGCGCGTCGGCGAAGAGAATTCGCGGCGCGTGCGGGAGGCCATCGCCGCCGTCGGCCTTGCCGGCTTCGAACGCCGGCGCCCGGCCGACATGTCGGGCGGGGAGCGTCAGCGGGTCACCCTCGCGCGCGCCTTCCTGCGCGACCGGCCGCTGCTTCTTCTCGACGAGCCCTTCGCCGCCCTCGGCCCGGCTCTTCGCCGCGAGATGCTGGAGCTCATCCAGGCGCTGCGGCGCCTGCGCGGCGGGAGGATGGCGATCGTCATGGTGACGCACCAGCCCGACGACGCGCGCGGCTTTGCCGATCGCATCGCCTTTCTCGATGAAGGCCGAATCGCCGCGATCGGGGCGACGGACGCCATGTTGGCGGAAACCGGCGACGGCGGTCTCTCCGCCTATCTCGGCCGCTGAGAACGCCCTGTTCCACCGCATTTCAGGCGGAATTCGCCCCTAGAGGCATGAGGGATCGTGCTGGCCCCACGATGGCGGCGCGGAAAAGGACGGGGTGTGCCCGCTCAGCCCTTTCGCACTGCAAGCTGATTCGGCTAGACCCTAGTTTCGCACCAAGCGGGTTGGTCGATCGGCGGCGGCGGATCGACGGCCATGTGACTTTCAAGGAATGATCCGGGGATGGCGGCCCACGCGCTCACTTTGCTTCCAGCCGGAACACGGTCTGCCCCAGGCAGATCGGCGCTCCGCCGCGGGGCGACGCTGGGGGGGCTCCTGTTGTCGATGGCCGCCCTCGGCGCTTGCGAGACCATCAATGCCAGCCTGCAGGACGTCGCCAATGGCGATCCCGGCGTGGTCAAGACCGGCTACCTCCCCGGCCCGGCACGCGAGCCCGTCACCTTCGACAACCTGCAGAAGAACGATCCGCAGGCCTCCATCGGTCGCTCGCAGCATCCGAAGATCCTGGCAGCCTATGGCGGCGCCTATTCCGATCCGAAACTCGAGCAGACGATCGCGACGATCGTCGGCCGCCTCAGTGCCGTTACCGACGATCCGAACCGGATCTATCGCATCACCGTCCTCAATTCTCCCAACGTCAACGCCTTCGCTCTGCCCGGCGGCTACCTCTACGTGACGCGCGGTCTTCTGGCGCTCGCCAACGATTCGGCCGAGGTCGCCGCGGTGCTGGCGCACGAAATGGGCCACGTCACCGCCAATCACGGCATCGAACGCCAGCGCCGCGAGGCAGCGGCCGAGCTTGCCGGCCGCGTCGTCTCCGAGGTGCTCGAAAGCGATTCGGCGGGACGGGCGGCGCTTGCCCGCGGGCGCCTGAACCTTGCCAGCTTCTCGCGCAACCAGGAGCTCGAGGCCGATGCCATGGGCATCAAGCAGACCGGCCGGGCCGGCTACGATTCCTATGCGGCCGCGCGCTTTCTGAAGGCGATGGACTCCTATTCGCAGTTCCGCACCGCCTTCCAGGCGGAAAACCCCAATCTCGACTTCCTCGCCACCCATCCTGCGGCACCGCAGCGCATGGAACTGGCCGAGCGGCATGCCCGCGAATTCGGCCCTGCCGGCACCGGCAAGGTCGACCGCGACCGCTATCTCTCGGGCATTGACGGCATGCTGTTCGGCGATTCGGCCGTCGAGGGCTATGTGCGCGGCCACAGCTTCTATCATCCTGGCCTCGGCATCACCTTCGGTGTGCCGACGGGCTTCGTCATCGAGAATACCGCCGAGGCAGTCCTTGCGACGGGTCCGGGCGATACGGCGATCCGCTTCGACGGCGTCGCGCTGCCGACCTCGACGAGCCTGACCGACTACGTCACCAGCGGCTGGATCGGCGGGCTGGACCCCGCCAGCGTTCGCCTGGAGAAGATCGGCGACCTCGAGGCGGTGTCGGCACGCGCGGCCGGCGGCGAATATGTCTTCGACGTCACCGTCATCAGGGTCGGCGGCCAGGCCTACCGCTTCCTGACGGCGCTGCCCGCCAAGGTCGGTGCCGAAGCCGGCAAGGTGGCGGGTGGAGTCGCCAACTCCTTCCGGCTCTTAACCGAAGCCGAGAAGAGTCAGTTGAAGCCCCTGCGCATCCGGGTCGTCGCGGCCAGGGGCGCCGACACGGTCGACAGCATCGCCGCGCGCATGGACGGAGTCGATCGCAAGATGGAGATGTTCCGCCTGTTGAACGATCTGGGTCCCGGCGACCAGGTCAGGGCCGGCGAAAACTACAAGATCGTCGCCGAGTAGGCTTTCGTCGCCACATCGCGCTTCTGGAGTTCCCCGATGGAAAGCCTGCCACGCCGGCTCGAACGGCTGGAGGACGGCCTTGCCGCCCTCCCCCGCGACTACGACGCGATGACGCTCGGCGAGATCGACGGGTTCATCGCCGCGATCATTCTCTGCCCTGTGGCGATCGATCCGGAGGAATGGCTCGGCCATCTCTGGCGCAGCACCGACAGCACCGAAACGGTCGACCCCGCCCTCCTCGAAGACCTGCGCGCGAAAATTCTCGACCATTTCAAGCTGACCGCGCTCGGTCTTAAGGCCGCAGAGGAGGGTTATGCACCCATCGTCTATATCGAGGACGAGAGTGGCGATACCGTTTGGGAAAGCTGGGCGGGCGGCTTTGGCGAAGGCATGCAGTTGCGCATGGAAAGCTGGGACGCCGTCCGCGGCACCGGCGATGCCGAGGCCCTCGCAGCGCTCGACGGCCTGAAGGAACTCGTCCGAATTGCCGCTATGGACTCCCCACCGCCAGCCCAGCTCGGCGGCCTGGTGGCCAAGGCGGCAGATCTCATCCCCGACTGGGTCGAGATTCTCTACGACTGGCGTCTGGCCTACCGCCCCGAACCCGTCCAGCTGCCGGTTCGGTCGGAAAAGATCGGGCGCAACGACCCCTGCCCTTGCGGCTCCGGCCGGAAATACAAGAAGTGCTGTGGCGTGGCGGGATAGCGCAGGCGCGCGTCCATCCCAGCCCGGTCTTTGCGCTGACAGAAGAAAGGGCCCCGGGAGATTTCCCGGAGCGCTTGTTCGTTGTCCCGCGTTCACCGCACCGAGGCGGCTGCCACTTCATCAGCTGACGTAGGCGGCCTGATCCGGATTGGTCTGCAGGAGCGCGGCGCGAAGTTTTTCGAGTGCACGGGTCTCGATCTGCCGGACCCGCTCCTTTGAAATGCCGAGCTTGCTGCCGAGGGCCTCGAGCGTTGCGCCCTCATCCTGCAGCCGGCGCTCCCGGATGATCTTCAGTTCGCGTTCGCTGAGGACATCGAGCGCACTGCGCAGCCAGGTCACGCGCCGCTCGTCGTCGATCGATGTCGAAACCATCTCATCGGGCAGCGGATCCTTGGCGACCAGGAAATCCTGACGGTCGGAGCTGCCCGACTCGTCCTCGATCAGCGGCGCATTGAGCGATGAATCCGGACCGGACAGACGAGAATCCATGAGCGCGACGTCGCTTTCGGACACTTTCAGCGCCGTCGCGATCTCGCGATACATCGCCGAACCGGAAAGGCTCTCCGAACCCTGGCTCAACCGGGCACGAAGGCGCCGCAGGTTGAAGAACAGCGCCTTCTGCGCCGAAGACGTTCCACCGCGGACGATCGACCAGTTGCGCAGGATGTAGTCCTGGATCGAAGCACGGATCCACCATGTCGCATAGGTGGAGAACCGGACCTCCCGCTCAGGCTCGAAGCGGGCGGCCGCTTCCAGGAGGCCGACATGGCCTTCCTGGATCAGATCGTTCATCGCCAGGCCGAAATGCCGGAACTTCGACGCCATCGAGATCACGAGCCGCATGTGGGCCTGCGTGATCTTGTGCAGCGCGTCCTGATCCCGGTTCTCCTTCCATTTCACGGCCAGATCATACTCTTCCTCACGCTCGAGGTAGGGAGCCGCCATGGCGGCCCTGATCATCGTGCGTCGTGCGGACTGGGACGTCATGGATAAACCCCTCAGATGATCTGCGTGCCCTCGGGGCAGCAGCGCGCGTAAGGCTGATAAGAGCGTGCATCGTTCGGTGATGCAACGCGGCAAAGCCTAAAACGTTCCTGAAAGGGAAATCTTTGGGCGCTAGATAGCGCCGTTCTGGAAAAAGCAAGATGCGCAGACGCAATTTTGCTTTCATCTTGAGGAGCTTAACATCCGCCCCTCATATAGCAAACCGGCCGTGACGAATCACGACCGGTCGGCATTGCATTCCGCGGCCAGGGCCGCAGGCCATCGGCGAGGCTTAGGCGGCCTGAACCTCGACCGCGGTCTCGTCGCCTTCGGCCTCGGCGTCGACTTCCGCCTCGTCCTCGACCTTGGCCCCGCGCTTGGGACCCTTGTTGAGATTGAGCTCGATCAACTGCACGGCTTCGGTCTCGGACACCTGGTTCACCGCGGCCAGCTCCCGCGCCATCCGCCCGAGAGCGGCTTCATAGAGCTGACGCTCGGAGTAGGACTGCTCGGGCTGGCTGTCGGCACGGTACAGATCGCGGACGACCTCGGCGATCTGGATCAGGTCGCCGGAATTGATCTTGGCATCGTATTCCTGCGCACGGCGGCTCCACATGGTCTTCTTGACCCGGGCTCTGCCCTGCACGACCTTCAGCGCGCGTTCGACGAAATCGGTCTCGGAAAGCTTGCGCATGCCGACCGCTTCGGCCTTGGCCACGGGCACCTTCAGGCGCATCTTGTCCTTCTCGAAGTCGATCACGAACAGCTCGAGGGTCATTCCCGCGACGAACTGCTCCTCGATCGCGACGATCTGCCCGACGCCATGCGCGGGATAAACGATGCTCTCACCTGTCTGGAAACCTTGACGCTGGGAGGTCTTCTTCTGAATGGTCATACGCGTGTAAACTCCCTGTTGTGCCCGGCCACCACAGCCGCTAGACACAGTGACGACGCGGTTGCATCGCCGATTTCGACGCGCTTCCCCCACGCGGTGGAAGCAACAGCGGCAGCCGACGGACGCGCGGTCCAAGACGACGTCTGGCCATCCGTCTGACGACGGGGTGCCCTCGCGAAGTTTTGGGAGTTGCGCGTCCTTTCGGAACTGCCACGAGCGAAGGCTAAAACCCCAGACGCAGGTTCTCGCTCGACTGTTGCGAGAATATTACCCTATGACGCTTCCAAATTCAAGGTTTTGCGCACTGCACCGTTGACGTCCCAGCCCGATCGCGGCAGGCGTACCGAGGCGCGACCGAACGCCGCAGGCGCGGTCCGCAGCGTGAGCGGGGCGCACGCGCGGCTCTCGGGGCGATCGTCGTTGGACCGACCCCGCCCCTTCGCGCCGAAGCCTCAGTCGCCCTGGCCCGGCTCTGCCGAAAAATACTTTTCGAACTTGCCTGCCTCGCCGTCGAACTTCTCCGCGTCGGCAGGCGGATCACGCCTGATCGTGATGTTGGGCCAGAGGTCGGCGTACTGGGTGTTGACCTTCAGCCACTTGTCGAGACCCGGCTCGGTATCGGGCTTGATCGCCTCGGCAGGGCACTCGGGTTCGCAAACGCCGCAATCGATGCATTCGTCCGGGTGGATCACGAGCATGTTGTCGCCCTCGTAGAAGCAGTCCACCGGACAGACCTCCACGCAGTCCATGTACTTGCACTTGATGCAATTGTCGGTCACGACATAGGTCATAACGGATCCTTAGCGGACAAAACGGGCGCGGGCCCGGTCCATCACGGTAAACATGCAGGGGGGCCACAGCCATTGCGGCGCTGGCGTGCCTGAGGCTTGGGACGTAACGGCTCGGACAAGGGCTTGCAAGGGTAAAGCATGTCGCCATGCCCCCGCATGTCGGAAGGTTATTTCACGGCCCTCTCCGGCACTCTCTGGCGAAGAGCAGCAATGTCAGCCGTTCTCGTCATTGCTGCGAAACCGGTCGAGCGCGCGGCGCTCGCGCTTGTTCGGCGGACGGGGACTCGGCACATATCCCTCCGGCTCCGGAGGAAAGGCGGAAGGCGCCACCGGCTCGGGCTTCGGCGTCAGATCCTCGAAGAGCGTCGCCGCCTCAGGTGCGGGGCCCCGCCGTTCGCCGGGGTCGAGGATCTTCAGGATGCGCACGCCCTGACCGAGGGCGATCGTCAGGACATCGCCCGGCCGCACGAGCTTGGCGGCATTCGACACCTTCTCGCGGTTTACCCGGACGGCGCCGGACAGCATCATCTTCTGCGCCAGACTGCGCGATTTTGCCACGCGCGCGAAGAACAGCCATTTGTCGATGCGCTGTTCGCCTCCGGCCACGCCGGCTTACTTTCCGAGCTTGTCTCGGAGCGCGGCGAGCTTTGCGAAGGGCGAGTCGGGGTCGACGCGAACGGGCTGCGGCTTGTCGAAGCGGCGCGCCGGCACTTCGGCAGCGGGTTTGCGCTGCTCATGCTCCCCGCCGGCGCGATTGCGCCCCCCCTGGTTCTCGCGCCCGTCCCGGTCACCAGACGGCTTGCCGGTCCGCGGCGGCCGAGGACCTTCCTCCTTCTTGAAGCGCGCAGGACGCGAGCCACCCGGTGCATCGCCGCGGCCGGGACGCGGGCCCCGGCGCGTTTCCTGCGAGGCCGGGACTGCGGTTTCGTCCGCGGCGGCGGACGCTCCGGCGCGATCCCCCTGGCGTCCACGTCCGCCGGGGCGCGCCCCATCGCGCTGGCCGCTGCGGCCTTCGCTGCGCTGCAGGCGCCAAACCTGGATGAGCTTCGGTGCCTCGACGACGGGTGGCACCGCGACGACATCGTCGACGACAGCTTCCTCGGCCGGGACGGAGTCGATGGCGGCAGGCTCGGCTTCGGCAGCTTCAACGGCTGCCCCGACTTCCTCGGACGTTCCCTCCGACGGGCCGGCCGCATCGTCCTCATTGCCGGGCTCCTCGCCTTCGGCATCCGTCGATGCATCCGGCTCGTCTCCCGACTCGCCGGGGAAGATCGCGTCGAGCGGCAGCGGATCGCCGTCGTCGCCGGTCGCATCGCTCGAAACCTCGTCGGGATCGTCGATCGAGCCGCCGGCAGGTTCGCCATCGAAGGCACCCTTGCCAGGGATCATCACGGCTTCGCCCTCGGCAAAGGCTGCCGGCGATTCGTTCTCGTCCTCGTTGACCTCGGCAAGGCTGGTGACATCGCCGGCATCCGGGGTCTCGTCGGCTGCATCGACGGTACCGACGGCATCCGCCGCGGCGACCTCGGTCATTTCGCTGCCGATCGCTTCGGCGGGAAGCGCAGCGGCGGAAGGGGTCGCAACCGGCTTCGGAGCGGAAGCCGCGAGGGCCGCTGCATCATAGTCGGCGACGGTTGCCTCGACTTCCCTGGCCTCGACGCCTTGCGCACGATAGCCGAGGCCGCGCAGAATCTCGTCCATATCCTCGGCGGTGGCGCCGAGGATCGACATCATCGCTGGCGTCACCAGGAACTGCGCGCCGTTGTAACCGCCCTCCGGCCGCTTGCCGCCGCCGGGCTTCCAGGCGAGCGCAGGCCGGATCAGGTCGGCCAGACGCTCCAGAATGTCGACGCGCACGGCGCGGCGCCCGAGCAGGCGATAGCCGGCGAGGCCATAGAAAATAGGATCGAAAGAAGGGTCCGGAACCGCGGAGGTGCGGCCGGTGGCCAGAAGCTGCGTGACATCGCCGAAGCCTGGCTTGTCGCGGCCGTCGTTCTGGATGGCCCAGAGCAGCGTCAAGAGGTTCGCCGGTGCCGGCTTCACCAGCGCCGGGACGAAGATGTGGTAGGCGCCGAAACGAACGCCGTGACGGCGAAGGGCGGCGCGCGCCTCCTGGTCGAGCGCGCGAACCTCCTCGGCGACCTCGCGGCGCTGGATCAGGCCGAAATTCTCGAACAGGCGATAGGCGATGCCCTTGGCAGCCCCTTCGAGGCCCTCGGCCGTGTGAAGGTCCGCGAGCGGCTTCAAAATGGTCGAGATCTGATAGGTGACATAGCGTTCGGCCCGCGCCGCGACCTTGTCGCGCATCGGTCCCGTCAACTGCTCGTCGGCCAGGATGACCACGCGCGGCGCCAGCGCGTTCTCGCCCGGTGCGAGCGAGGCGACTGGCGCTCCCAGCCAACGCACCAGGCCGTCGGAGCCAAGCGCGACGTCGCCGTTCGGCGAATTGCCGAAGCGTTCCGCCCGTGCCTCGAACTCGCTGGCGAGCGCCTTTTGTGCCGCGGTACGAACCGCCTTGGCGTCGGGACCATCGGCCTTGACGGCCGGCGTGAACCGGAAGCCCTGCAACTCGCCGACATGGTGGCCCTCGACGAGCACCGTGCCGTCGCTGCCGATTTCAGCATCCATGACTGCGTTCTCTCTCAGTCGCTTCATCAAGACGCTTGTCCTGCGGTCTACGAAGCGTTTCGTCAACCTGTCGTGCAGCGCGTCGGAAAGACGGTCCTCGATGGCGCGCGTCTTTTCCTGCCAGTGTGTCGGATCGGCAAGCCATTCCGGGCGGTGCGAAATATAGGTCCAGGTGCGGATTTCGGCGATCCGGCGCGACAGGATGTCGATATCGCCCTCGGTCCGGTCGGCGCGCATCACCTGACTCGCCATGTAGTCTTCCGAGATGTGCCCGTTGCCGACAAGGTCCTGATAAACCGAGGCGATGATCTCGGCGTGCTGAGCCGGGGCGATGCGCCGGTAGTCCGGCAGCTTGCAGGCCTCCCAGAGAAGCTCGACCCGCCGTGCGTCGGTGGCGCGGGCGGTGATCGCCGGGTCGCGGGCAAGAAACTCGAGCGCCTCCTGGTCGACGGCACGCAGCGCGCGGGTCAGTTCGGGAACGGGCGGGACAACGTCGAGGCTCGCCTTCAGCCGGTCGATCGAGCTGAAGTCGAAATCGGGCGAGCGCCACTGCAGCACTTTGACCGGCGCAAAGTCGTGGCTCTCGAGTGATTCGACGAGTTCGGGCGCAAAGGGATCGACCCGCCCGGTGACCCCGAACGTGCCGTCGCGCACGTGCCGTCCGGCACGCCCGGCGATCTGGCCGAGTTCGGCAGGCGTCAGCTGCCGGTATTGAAACCCGTCGAACTTCCAGTCCTGCGCGAAGGCGACATGGTCGACGTCGAGATTGAGTCCCATGCCGATGGCGTCAGTCGCGACCAGAAAATCGACGTCGCCGGACTGGTAGAGCTCGACCTGGGCGTTGCGCGTGCGGGGCGAGAGGGCGCCCATCACCACCGCCGCACCGCCGCGTTGACGGCGGATCAGCTCGGCGATGGCGTAGACCTCGTCGGCCGAGAAGGCGACGATGGCCGAGCGCCGCGGCAACCGCGTCGTCTTCTTCGAGCCGGAATAGAAAAGCTGCGACAGCCGCGGCCGCGTCACCGTCTGGACGCCCTTGAGGAGCCGCTCGAGCACGCCCCGCATGGTCGACGCGCCCAGCAGCAGCGTCTCCTCGCGCCCGCGGCAATTGAGGATGCGGTCGGTGAAGACGTGACCGCGTTCGAGATCGGCGGCGAGTTGCACCTCGTCGATGGCGACGAAGGCGGCGTCTGTGCGCCGCGGCATCGCCTCGACGGTGCACACGTGATAGCGCGCGTTCGGCGGCTTGATCTTCTCTTCGCCGGTGATCAGCGCCACCTTGGAGACGCCGACCCGGTCGACCACCTTCTGGTAGACCTCCCGCGCCAGAAGGCGCAGCGGCAGACCGATGACACCCGAGGAATGGGCGACCATCCGATCGATGGCGAGAAATGTCTTGCCGGTATTGGTGGGACCGAGGACGGCGGTCACGTTGGTCCCGTCGAAGCGGATCGTCTCGGTCTGGCTGGGGCTGCGATTCATGTCCCGCCCAATGTGGGGCAGATGGACCCGACATGGAAGGAGGGCGGCGCAGCATTATGGTGGCGAACGAGTCAGGGTTCGCCGCGCCAGCACCGGAACTGCCTCTTCTCCCACGCAGGAGAGAAGACGCAGCGGCACCCTTTGCCCTTGACGAGGCGATGCGCTGAGTGGATCGCCGCATCCACAGCCGCCCATATGCGTATGAGTCTTACGCCAGATACTGCCCGCCATTGGCCGTCAGCGTCGAGCCGGTGATGAAGCCGGCATCGTCGGAGGCGAGGAAGACGACGCAGCGGGCGATCTCTTCGGGCTCGCCGAGGCGGCCGACCGGAATATGCGCCAGGATCTGCTTCTGCATCACGTCCTCGGGGATCGTCGCCATCATGTCGGTGTTGATGTAGCCGGGGCAGATGGTGTTGACGGTGATGCCCTTCTTCGCTCCCTCCAGCGCCAACGCCTTGGAGAAGCCGATGTCGCCGGCCTTGGCGGCGGAGTAGTTGGACTGGCCCATCTGGCCCTTCTGGCCGTTGATCGAGGAGATGTTGATGATCCGGCCGAACCCGCGTTCGCGCATGCCCTCCCAGACAGGCCTTGTCATGTTGAACAGGCCGTTGAGATTGGTGCCCATCACCGCCTGCCACTGCTCGATCGTCATCTTGTGGAACATGGCATCGCGGGTGATGCCGGCATTGTTGACGAGGATCTCGACCGGGCCGAGATCTTTCTCGATCGCTGCGAGATGGGTGCTGCACGCCTCGAAACTCGCGACATCCCATTTGCGCACCGGAATGTTGTTCGCCTGGCTGAAGGCCTCGGCCGCAGCGTCGTTGCCGGCATAGCTGGCGACCACCTGATTGCCCGCGCCCTTCAGCGCCTTGGCGATGGCCGCGCCGATCCCGCGCGTGCCTCCCGTCACGACGGCCACTCTGCCCATTGTCCCCTCCCCCGTCTTGTTCAGCCGGGACGGCAGGTCTGCCGTCCCGCTTGGCGGTTTTCCGCCTTACATGCGCTCAAAACACATCGCGACGCCCATGCCGCCGCCGATGCAGAGCGTGGCGAGGCCCTTCTTGGCGTCCCGCCGTGCCATTTCGTGGATCAGCGTGTTGAGGACGCGCGCCCCGGACGCGCCGATCGGATGGCCGATGGCGATCGCCCCGCCATTGACGTTGACGATCGAGGGATCCCATCCCAGTTCCTTGTTGACCGCGCAGGCCTGCGCCGCAAAGGCCTCGTTGGCTTCGACAAGGTCGAGGTCCTCGATCGACCATCCAGCCTTTTCCAGAGCCTTGCGCGAAGCCGGGATTGGGCCGGTGCCCATGATCGACGGATCGACGCCGGCCGTCGCCCAGGAGACGATGCGCACCAGCGGCGTCAGGCCGCGGCGACCCGCCTCCGCCTCGCTCATCAAGACGACTGCCGCGGCGCCGTCATTGATGCCGGAGGCGTTGGCGGCGGTGACCGAGCCCTCCTTGTCAAAGGCCGGGCGGAGTTTGGCGACCTTGTCGAGCGTCGTTCCGGCCTTGATGTACTCGTCCTCGGAGACCACGGTGTCCCCCTTGCGGCCCTTGACCGTGAAGGCGACGATCTCGTCCTTGAAGCGCCCGGCCTTTTGCGCCGCCTCCGCCTTGTTCTGAGAGGCCACGGCGAACTCGTCCTGCATCTCGCGGGTGATCTGCCACTGCCGCGCGACGTTCTCGGCCGTGGTGCCCATGTGATAGCCTTGGAAGGCGTCGAGCAGGCCGTCCTTCAGCATGGTGTCGACGAACTTCAGATCGCCCATCTTCGCACCCGAGCGCAGATGCGCCGCATGCGGCGCCATCGACATGGATTCCTGGCCGCCCGCGACGATGATCTTCGCGTCGCCCATCGTGATCTGCTGCATGCCGAGCGCGACGGCGCGAAGGCCCGAGCCGCACAGCTGGTTCAGGCCCCAGGCAGTGGCTTCCTGGCGCATGCCGGCGGCCATCGCCGCCTGGCGTGCCGGATTCTGCCCCTCGCCCGCGGCAAGCACCTGACCGATGATCGCCTCGTCGACCTCGGCAGGATCGACGCCGGCGCGGGTGAGCGCCTCGGCGATGGCCGCAGCGCCCAGCTGGTGGGCGGGCACATCGGCGAAAGCGCCGTTGAACGAGCCGACCGGGGTGCGGGCAGCACCGACGATGACAACGGACTGTTCGGTGGACATCTTGAATTCCTTCCCTGGCGGGCCTCTTCGGGGCCGAGCGCCCGCATGTGGCGCATCTGTTCTTACCCGAGTTGTCGCAGAGCCCTTCCGGGCCTGTCAAACACGAATGCGCAAGGGCTGTGCCGAGATGCGTCATCGGTTGGGCTGAGCCTGCGACGGCCGCCCGGGCACGCTCAGGAATCCCGGCGGCGCAGCGTCACCGGAAAGGTTTGGTAACCCGCCAATTTTGTGCCTATGATTTCCATGGCGCAGTGCAAAACGTCACAAGTCGGCAGCCAAGACCGACGGGCGTAACCGGGATGGGGAACGACTATGGCCAAGAACACGGAAACGACCGTCATCAAGAAATACGCCAATCGGCGACTCTACAATACCGGAACCAGCACCTATGTGACGCTGGAGAACCTGGCCGCAATGGTGAAGGGCAACGAGGAGTTCGTCGTCCAGGACGCCAAGAGCGGCGAAGACATCACGCATTCGGTGCTCACGCAGATCATCTTCGAGCAGGAAAACAAGGTCGGGCAGAACATGATGCCCATCGCCTTCCTGCGCCAGCTCATCCGCTTCTACGGCGACCAGATGCAGATGGTTATTCCCGGCTATCTCGAACAGACGATGGCCGCCTTTTCGCGCGAGCAGGAGGGGTTTCGCGACAAGGCGATCGGCGCCGGCGGCCAGAACCCGATGAAGATGATGGAGGCGCAGGTGCGCCGCAACACCGAGATCTTCCGGCAGGCAATGACGGTCTTCAACCCCTTCGCCGCCGCGATCATGCCCGCTGGCGCCAATGGCGGGGCCGAGGAGGCCCCTGCCGCCAAGGAAGACCTCTCCGACATGCGCCGGCAGCTGGCCGATATGCAGAAGCGGCTGGAAGCGCTCGACGCCAAAAAGGCCGAATAGTGCGGAGCGCAGGGTCGCCGCCGGGAATAGATCGCGGAAGTCGTGGTGGGCGCAGGTAGCCGCTGAAGATACACGGCTCCCGCAAGACCTGGTCATCCCCGGGCCAAGGCCCCGGGGATGACGAACTCCATGGGCAGCAGCGCCCGCAGCTCCCCTCGACAGCCATGATCTGCCGACGCCCTGGTCTCTCTCAGACGACAAAGGCCGGGCGTTGCCACCCGGCCTCCTCAATTCGCGAAACAGCCCGAAAAATTCAGGCGTTTTCCTTGATCGTCATGATCTGCTTGCCGCGATACATCCCGGTCTTCAGGTCGATGTGGTGAGGACGGCGCAGTTCGCCGGAGTTCTTGTCCTCGATGTAGGTCGGGGCCTTCAGCGCATCGTGCGAGCGACGCATGCCACGCTTGGAGGGCGAGGTCTTTCTCTTCGGTACGGCCATCGGTCTCTTCCGTTCGGATGTCGGGCGGACGGGCCACAAGGGCTGATCCGCGAGGAATGTTCATGTGCTGGAGGATCGCGGCGCGCCCGACGCCCTCCGTGGTCTCCAGCATTCACGTCCCTTACCCGGCGATCAATCGACCGCGTCAGGTTCGGCAATGACGGGAATTCGCCGCAGCCCATAGCAAAACATCGACGCCATGGGAAGGGCGGGGCGCAATTTTCTAGCCGCCCTTGGCCGGCCGCACTGCCACCGCGACGCAGTCGACATAGTCGCCCGAGCGTTTGGCGCGCGCCTCGATCACGCCCGCCAGACGCGAGAGGCCGCGCGGCGGCTTGCCGGGATTGCGCTTCTTCGGCGACGGCAGCGTGACGGCCAGGAGCGCGGCCTCGCGCGCCGTCAGCGCGAAGGCCGGCTTGTCGAAATAGTGCCAGGCTGCCGCCTCGATGCCGTAGATGCCGTCGCCCCATTCGGCGATGTTGAGATAGATCTCGATCAGCCGGCGCTTCGACAGGATGAAGTCGGCATAGACGGCTAGCGGCACTTCGAGCCCCTTGCGGACGAAGGAGCGGCTGTTCCACAGAAAGAGGTTCTTCGCCGTCTGCATCGGGATGGTGGAGGCGCCACGCGTCTCCTCCCCCTCCAGCGTCGAATCGATGACGGCGTTCAGCTCCTTCCAGTCGACGCCGCCATGCGCGCAGTACTGGCCGTCCTCCGACATCATCACCGAATGGACGAGCACCGGCGCGATGTCCTCCAGCGCCACCCATGTCCGCGACACCGGCTTCAAGCTGAGATAATCGCCGAGCATCAGCGTCGAGACCGGGTGGACGAAAGGGAGCGCGTAGACCGGGACGAGGGCGAGCGGCAGGGCGACGAGGACGACCAGCGTGACGATCAGGAAGCCGAAGGCGCGTCGCAGCATGAGAGCTTTCCGTAGGCCGCAGGGGAGAGAGGCGTACCGGCCTTCCGGCGGCGGGTTCCCTTGAGGTCATATCGGCGCGGGGCCGGACTCGCAATCTCTGCGGGCCGTCTTCGGCCGCTCGCTTGACCTCCGCCGGCGGATCGGCGAAGCCGGTCAGCGGTAGGCCCGGTCGCCGCAACGCCCGGCACGGAGAAGAGACATGCGCACGGCGTTCGAGGGTCAGTTGCAGGATGCAGCCACGGTGATCGAGACCGTGCTTGCCGAAAGCCTCGACGGCGCCCATCCGCTGATGCGGGGCACGCCGCCACGCCTGGCCGAAGCCATGCGGCACGGGGCACTGGCGGGCGGCAAACGGCTGCGCCCCTTCCTCGTGCTCGAAACGGCGCGCCTCTTCGGCGTCGGTGGTGCAGGCGTCGCCAACGTCGCGGCGGCGCTGGAATGCGTCCACTGTTATTCGCTCGTCCACGACGACCTGCCGGCGATGGACGACGACGACCTGCGCCGCGGCCGCCCGACCGTACACAAGGCCTTCGACGAGGCCACCGCGATCCTGGCCGGCGATGCCTTGCTGACATTGTCCTTCGGGCTCGTCGCCGGCGCCGAGGACATCGCGCCGCAGGCCCGCCTGGCGCTCATCGACGCGCTATCGCGCGAGGCCGGCGCCGCCGGCATGGTCGGCGGGCAGGCACTGGACCTTTCCGCCGAGACGGAGGTGCTGGGCGAGGCGGAGATTTCCCGAATGCAGGCGATGAAGACCGGCGCGCTCATCGCCTTCGCCTGCGAGGCGGGACCTGTTCTTGCGGGTGCCGCAGAGGAGGACCGCCGGCGGCTGCGCCGCTACGGCGAGATCATCGGCCTCGCCTTCCAGCTCGCCGATGACCTCCTCGACGAGACCGCCGACGCCGGGGCTCTCGGCAAGGCCGCCGGCAAGGACCGCGCCCGCGGCAAGAAGACACTCCCTGCCCTCCATGGTCACGACTGGACGCGCACGAAGCTGGACGATCTCGTGACAGAGGCCAGCGCGTGTCTCTCGCATTATGGCGAGCGCGCCGAGATCCTTGTCGAGACGGCACGTTTCATCGCGAACCGGCGCAGTTAGCCGGACCTGGCATTGCGCCCGTCACCCCGGTGCCTGACGGGACCGGGTCGGGAGCGCCGGTCGGTCGTCACCCCCGGACCGCCCGCGGGAAGGCCGCCACGACGCGCGACTCGAGATCGTGTACCGGCGAGAGCGAGCGCTGGGTGGACCGATGCCGAGACGCACCGCTCCGCTCCATCTGGAATTTGCCGAGCTGGATATTCAGTTCCGCCACCTCGGCGGCAAGTTCGTTGCTGGCCGCCGTCGACTCCTCCACCATGGCCGCGTTCTGCTGGGTCCCCTGGTTCAACGTGCCGACCGCGATGTTGATCTCGTTGAGGCCCGTCGCCTGGCTGCGCGCAGACGAGACGATTGAGGTTACATGAATGTCGATCTCGTTGACTTCGCCGACGATCACCTCGAGCGCCCGGCCCGTTTCGCCGACCAGTTCGACGCCGTCGGCGACCTGTTTGGACGAGTTTGAGATCAAGCTCTTGATCTCCTTGGCGGCCTCGGCAGAACGTTGCGCCAACCCGCGAACTTCCTGGGCGACCACCGCGAAGCCACGACCGGCCTCGCCCGCCCGCGCCGCCTCGACGCCTGCATTCAGCGCCAGAAGGTTCGTCTGAAAAGCGATCTCGTCGATAACGCCGATGATCTTGCCGATTTCCTCGGACGACTTCTCGATCGCGGCCATCGACTGGATGGCCCTGGCCACTACCTGGCCCGAGCGCTTGGCGCCGGCTTTTGTGCGATTGACCAGGAGACCGGCCTCGTCCGCCCGCTGGCTCGACGATCTTACCGCCGTCGTGATCTCGGCCAACGCCGCCGCCGTTTCCTCCAGGGCTGCCGCCTGCTGCTCCGTGCGGCCGGCAAGGTCGTCGGCCGCCCTACGGATCTGCTCAGCGCCGGCATGGATCCCTCCGGCAATGCCGGCGACGGACCGCATCGTCTCGCCCAGGCGATCGACCGAGACGTTATAGGAGAGCCGCAGGGGTTCCAAAGCGGGAAGGAAGGCGTGGTCTATGTCCCGCGTCAGATCGCCCTCGGCCAGCCTGCCCAGCCCCGCGCCGAGTTCATGAACGGCAGCGACCCGCTCACTGACGTCGGTCGCGAACTTGACCACCTTCGTCACCTTGCCGTTCAGGTCGAGGATGGGGTTGTACGAGGCCTGGATGTGGACGGCCTTGCCGCCCTTGCCGATCCGTCGGAACTCGTCTGCGATGAACTCGCCTCCCCGCAGCTTGGCCCAGAAATCGGCATAGTCGGCCGACGCGGCCTGGGCGGGCTCCACGAACATGCGGTGATGCTTGCCCACCACCTCATCGAGGCCATAGCCGATGACTGCCAGAAAGTTCGGGTTGGCGGTGAGGATCTGGCCGTCCGGCGTGAATTCGATGATGCCCTGGGCGCGACCGATCGCATCCAACTTGCCGGCGTTCTCAGCCGCAGCGAGTTTTGCCACGGTGATATCAGTGGCAAATTTCACCACCTTGTAGATCTTGCCCCCACTGTTCGTCACCGGGTTGTAGGACGCCTGCAGCCAGATCTCCCGTCCGTCCTTCGCAATTCGCTTGAATTCCCCGGCGACGAATTGGCCCCGTCCGAGTTGCGTCCAGAACGCCTTGTAGGCCGCAGCCTGCACTTCATCGGGTGCGACGAAGATGCTGTGATGCTGGCCGGCGATCTCCGACAGCCCGTAGCCGAGAGCCCGACAGAAATTCTCGTTCGCCGTCAGGATCTTGCCTGCCGGGTCGAATTCGATGATGGCCAGTGACTGGCCCATGGCGGCGAGAACTCGGACAGCATCGGACGACCCAAAGCCTAGGCAGTGTGGACAAAGTGTCTGATCCACAATCGGATGGATGCCACGAGAACGAAGCCGAGAAAGCTGTCTGCGGTCTTGTCGTATCGCGTGGCCAGCCGCCGACTGTGTTTCAGCTTTGAGAAGCAGCGCTCGACGAGGTTTCTCAGGCCGTAAATGTATCCGTCAATGACGGGTTGGACCTTGCGGTTTCGCTTTGCGGGGATGACCGCGGCAACGCCTCTGGCCTTGAGGTCGGCAAGGATGAAGTCGGCGTCGTATCCCTTGTCGGCGAGCAGGACACAGGGCTTGGGACCGGGCTGGTCCATGACCGGCGCATAGCCTTTCATATCGGAGACCTGACCGCCGCTCAGCGTGATAGCGACAGGGAGGCCTCGAGCATTGCTGCGGAGATGGATCTTGGTCGAGAAGCCACCACGAGAGCGGCCAAGACTTTGGTCCTGATCCCTTTTTTTAGCGCGCCGGCGGCGTGCTGATGGGCGCGGATAATGGTAGAATCGATCATTTGAACGCTGTCATGACCCGTGCCGATCTCATTCAGCGCCTCCAGTATCACGTCCCAGAGCCCCGCCTGCGTCCAGCGCCGGAACTGGCGATAGACGGAGTTCCAGGCTCCGAAATCGCTGTGTAGATCACGCCACGCCGTCCCCGTTCGGGCGATCCAGAAGACCCCGTCGAGCACCAACCGATGATCGCGAGGCCGTCTACCTCGCCTCGGACCCTTCTCGACCACGAACGGCTCGAAGAAGGCCCATTCCGCATCCGACATCAAACCTCGAACCAACACCGCCCTCCGCAAAGAGCAGCCTTGAATCAGTCAGCAGGTGATTTGGGAATCCCCTTTGTCCACACCGCCTAGCATGCGATGCTCCTAAATTTTTGCAGTGCCCAATCAAACCGATCTACGCGCCCTACCATGAATTTTCCGATAAGCTCTGAGAGCATTTTAGCTGGTCAAGCACTATTCCTCAAATATAACGGCTATAATGACGCAATATTGATTGTACAAATCAGACATTCAGAGGCACGGGCGCGATTGAAAACTCAATCCAGGATAGTCCAACTATTGTATAAGTTCTGCACGTTGCGGAGCGACATAGCGCGCCTCCTCGATTGCTCTCCTAAGACGAGCGATCGGGCGATGCTACTAGTTTTGGTTGAATCTGATTTTGGTGCGGCAGATGTAATGTGTAGCGCGGTGTCGGCGGTCCTGGCGGCGCCAAGACAATCAGATTGCCGGGCACAACTGCGTCATCGGTGAAACCCCTCAGCGAGCGGCGCATTGGCCTGAGGGATGGGCAGCGCCAGCGCGGTGCATCCTTGGCCCGTCCGACAGACCCTAACGAGGAGAGACCATGCCGATCGACCGACGAACCCTCCTGACCCTCAGCGGCGCCGCAGCTGCCGCCACCCTTTTGCCAAGCGCCGCAGCCGCGCAGACCCCCGCCCCCGGCGGCTTCACCCAGCCACCCCTGCCCTATGCCGAAGACGCCCTGGCGCCGACGATCTCGGCAAAGACCGTCGGCCTTCACTACGGCAAGCACCACAAGTCCTATTTCACCAAGCTGAACGAGCTTGCGCCCGGCACCCCCTTCGAGGGCCTGACCCTCGAGGAAGCGATCACGAAGTCCAAGACCGACAAGAACCAGGCGATTTTCGACAATGCCGGCCAGGCCTGGAACCACGTCTTCTACTGGAACCAGTTCGAGGGTGGCCCGGCCGCGCCGGAGGGCGCTTTCCTCGAAGCCGCGACGCGTGATTTCGGCGGTGTCGACCAGATGAAGGCCGCCATGGTGGCGGAAGCGGGAAAGGTGTTCGGCACCGGCTGGGTGTGGCTCGTCGCCAGTGAAGGCAAGCTCGAGATTCTTGGTCTGCAGGACGCCGGCAATCCCATCGCCGAGGGCAAGACGCCGCTCGCCGGCATCGATGTCTGGGAGCATGCCTATTATCTCGACTACGAGAACCGCCGCCCGGACCACGTCAAGGCAGTGCTCGACAACCTCGTGAACTGGCGCTTCGTGGGCGAGCAGATGCCCGCCTGAGGCTGAACTGGCCGGGTGGGTTGATCCTGCCCGGCTCTTCCGCACCGGCTGCCTTCGCGTCCGGCGCGGCGGTGCCCGATGCTCAGTTGCGGAACACGACGCAGCTCCCCCCGGCGCCGCGCAGCCGGCCGCACAGCGCATCGGCCTCGCCGCGGGAGTCGGCGCCGATGCGCACGGCATAGATGCGGCCGCGGCTGGCGCGGTCGCGCAGGACGATGGGCGCCTTGCCGCCGAGAATGCCGGAAAACCGGGCTTGGACGCGGCGAAAGGACTGCAGCGCCACCGTCTGGCGCGGACTGCCCGCGACCTGCACGCCCCAAGGCTGCATCGGTGCGCTTTCCACGGCGGGCGCGCGGGTGCGCACCATCGGCATCGCCCGGCAGGATTCGTCGAATCCCTTTGCCTCGTCGAGCGGGGCCGCTTCGATCTCGCGTCCGGGCTGGAGGAACCAGTCGGCCGAGCGGGCCGTGATCGACAGAACGTAGTCCTCGGTCTCGTAGGGCAGCGCCCCCCCCGAGATCTGCCAGCGCTTCACCCGGTTGATGCCGCCATTGTAGGCGGCGGCGGCAAGCCCCCAATTGCCGAGGTCGGCCTTGAGATCGCGAAGATAGAGAGCGGAGTGGCGGATCGCCTCGGCGATGTCGTAGGGATCCTCGAGCCCGCGCTCCTTTGCCGTGCCGGGCATGAACTGGGCAATGCCGCGCGCGCCGACCGGCGACAGCGCCTCGCCGTCGAACCGGCTTTCCTTCCAGATCAACCGGGCGAAGAAGTCGGGCGACATCTCGGTCGCGGCGGCGTTCGCAGCGATGAGGTCGCAGATCAGGGCCGTGCCGGTCTTGCCCGAAGTTCCCACGACAGGCCCGATACCGGGCGGGACGGTTTCGGGCGATGCGCTCGCTGCGGTCACGCCTGACGGATCGATCTTCGCCGCGGCAGGGATGGCGCCGGGAACCGCTTCGGCCACCGCCGGATTCACCGCAGCGAGCGGAGCGACCACGAGTGCGACAAGCGAGGCGCCGCGCAGGACGACCATCGTGCTACTCGGCAGCCGGCTCGACCGCGACCCGCGCCACGCCAAACCGCCGGTCGATATAGTCGGCGACCATGACCTTGAAGTCCTCGGCGATGTTCGGCCCGCGCAACGTCGCAACCTTCTTGCCGTCGACGAAGATCGGCGCCGACGGGGTCTCGCCGGTACCGGGCAGCGATATGCCGATATCGGCATGCTTGGACTCGCCGGGACCGTTGACGATGCAGCCCATGACGGCAACCTTCAGCCCTTCGACGCCCGGATATTTCTCCTTCCAGAGCGGCATGGAGGTGCGGAGGTCGGCCTGGATCTGCTCGGCGAGTTCCTGGAAAACCGTCGACGTGGTTCGGCCGCAGCCGGGGCAGGCCGCGACGATCGGCACGAACTGGCGAAAACCCATGGTCTGCAGGATTTCCTGCGCCACCTGCACCTCGCGCGTGCGGTCGCCGCCGGGCTCGGGCGTCAGCGAGACGCGGATGGTGTCGCCGATCCCCTCCTGCAGGAGGATGCCCATGGCGGCCGAAGAGGCGACGATGCCCTTGGAGCCCATGCCGGCTTCGGTCAGGCCGAGATGCAGCGCGTGGTCGGTGCGGTTCGACAGGTCGCGATAGACCGCGATGAGATCCTGGACGTTGGAAACTTTCGCCGAGAGGATGATCTTGTCGCGCGGAAGGCCGGTTTCCTCGGCGAGCTGCGCGGAAAACAGCGCCGACTGGATGATCGCCTCGCGCATCACCGCCCGCGCCGAGCGTGGCCTGGCGGAGAGGGAATTCTCGTCCATCAGCCGCGTCAGCAGCGCCTGGTCGAGCGATCCCCAGTTCACGCCGATGCGCACCGGCTTGTTCCAGCGGATCGCCATCTCGACGATCTGGACGAACTGCCGGTCCTTCTTTTCCCCGAAGCCGACATTGCCCGGATTGATCCGGTATTTGGCCAGCGCCTCGGCACAGGCCGGATGTTCGGCCAGCAGCGTGTGGCCGATATAGTGGAAGTCGCCGACGAGCGGCACCGTGATTCCGAGCCGGTCCAGGCGCTCGCGCACCTTGGGGACGGCGGCCGCCGACTCGTTGCGGTCGACGGTGATGCGGACGATTTCGGAGCCGGCCCTGGCGAGCGCGGCCACCTGCGCGACCGTCGCGTCGATGTCGGCGGTGTCGGTATTGGTCATCGACTGCACGACGACGGGTGCCGGGCCACCGACCAGGATACCGCCGACATCGACGCCGACGGTCGGGCGGCGCGGGGTGGGATCGGCGTCGAGGCTGTCGATGAGGGGCTCGATGTTCATCTTGGACATCCACACGGCGGAGAAGGACAATCCCGAGGTGGCGCTTTCGGCTCGGCTTGTCAAATGACACCGTCACCATGTCCGTCCTGTGACAGAAACCGAAAGCGCAAGGCGTGCGGCCGTGAAGATTTTCGGGCTAAGCCAACAATCCCGCGCCATCGTGGGAACACACGGCGTCCTCGCGGGTTTGTGACGAACTAACTTCAGCAAGGCGGGACTTCCATGACGATCGGCACCATCCTCCTCATCATCCTCGTTCTCATCCTGGTCGGCGCCATCCCTTCCTGGGGACATTCGCGCAGCTGGGGCTATGGCCCGAGCGGCATCATCGGCGTGATCCTGGTCGTCGTCCTCATCCTCGTGCTGCTCGGCCGGATCTAGCGTTCCGACACCAGCACGACTGCCAGACCTATCCAGCGCCGGCCCGAGAGGGCCGGCGTCTTCAGTTGTGCCGGACGTCAGATCTGCGTGCGGTGGTCGGCCCCGCGAACGAGCCCCGCGGCAAGGAAGGTGACGACGAGCAGCGCCGCCAGTGACAGGAAGACCAGCCGGAAGCCCGAATGTTCGGCAACGAAGCCGATCGCCGAGGGCGCGAGCAGGATACCGCTGTAGCCGAGCGCCGAGACGATCGAGAGGCCCGACCCCGGTTTCAGCCCCTCGATGTTGCCGGCCGCGGAGAAGGCGATCGGTACCATGTTGGAGAGGCCGATGCCCATCAGGGCAAAGCCGAGAAGCGTTACCGGAAGCGCGTCTGCAAGGCCCACAGCCAGCAGTCCCACCGCCGCGACGGCGCTGCAGACCCGTGCCGTGGCCACCGCACCGAAACGGTCGCGGATGCCGTCGCCGGCAAAGCGGAAACACGCCATGGTCAGCGAGAAGGCGGCGAAGGCAAGACCCGAGGCGGCGGCGCCGGCGCCGAGTTCCTGGCGCAGATAGACCGCGCTCCAGTCGATCGCGGCGCCTTCCGGGATCATTGCGAAGAGGGCGAACAGCCCGACGGCCACCGCCTTGAGGACTCCGGCGCGACTCGCCTCGGCGGCGACGGGCGTCGGCGCGGTCCCAGATGCTTCCTGCGGGGCGACCGCATGATCGGCCAGCGCGCCGCGCGCCACCAGAACCCAGAGGGCGAGGATCACGGCGGCGACGACGAGGGAATGGCCGAGCGCCCCCAGCGCGGCGATGATGAAACCGCCGAGGCCGGCGCCGAGAAGGCCGCCGACGCTCCAGAAGCCGTGGCAGGACGACATGATCGCCCGCGGGCGCCGGCGCTCGACCGCCACCGCATTGGCGTTCATCGCGACATCCATGCCGCCGGTGGCCAGCCCCATCAGCGCGACGGCGAGACCGGCGGTGACGAGTCCCGGCGCCAGCACGACAAGCGGCATGGCCGGCACCATCAGGAGGTGCAGCACCAGCATCGGCAGGCGCGACCCGGCCCGCCCGATCACCCGGCCGACCACCGGCATGGCCGCCACGGCGCCGAGGCCGAAGATCAGAATCATGATCCCGAGCGTCGCCTCGGAAATCTCGAGGCGCGCTGCAAACAGCGGGATCTCGGGCGCCCAGCTGCCGATCAGGAAGCCGTTGGCGAGAAAGGCGGCGGAGACGGCGATGCGATGCATCGGGATGGCGACCGCGCGGGGCGCCGGGGAAATCTCTGCATGCGTCATGCCGTCCGCCACGTTCAGATTGGTTTTCGCCATGTCAGGTCCTCAAGGCCCGTGGCTGCCGGGCACCCGCGACCTCAGGCTCGGCCCGCATCACGGCGACGCCCAGCGCCTCCATCGCGGCCACTGCCACAAGATCGCAGTCGGATTCGACGAAGAGGGCCGAGATGCGATCCGTGGGAATGACCGTGTAGGGCGCGGCCGTACCGATCTTGTCGTTGGCCGCGGCGACGAAGATTCGGCGGCTGCGGGACGCCAGCGCCGCCTTGAGTTCGCACTCCTCGAACACGTGCCCCGTCACACCCTCGTCGGCGTCGATGCCGCAGGCGCCGAGGATCAGGACATCGGGCCGAAACCGCTGCGCATCGGCAAGGGCTTTCGGTCCGAAGCAGGCGCCGGTCACCGCGTCGACCCGCCCGCCGATGAGGATGGTCTCGATCCCCGGTCGCTCCAGCAGCGCGCAGGCGATCAGCGGCGCGTTCGTCACCACGGTCAGTCCGGCATTCTCCGCCAGCGCATCGGCGACGGCGAGATTGGTCGAGCCGGCGTCGATGAAGAGCAGCGTGCCGGGATCGATCATCGCCGTGACCGCACGCGCGAGCGCCGCCTTGCGCGCCGGGGCGATGTTTTGGCGGCGGGTGAGCGATCCCTCCGACGGCGCCAGGGGCACGGCACCGCCATAGACGCGGCGGCAGAGACCGGCCTGCGCCAGATCGCGCAGATCGCGGCGCACCGTATCCTCGGAGACGTGGAAGCGCTTCGCCAGCGGAGCGGCGAGCACGCGCCCCTCCGCCTCGAGGAGCGCCCTGATCTTCGCCTGTCGTTCGGATGTCAGAAGTTGAGAGTCCATGCTTCACCAATCGTGCTATAACATGCACAAACATGCATGAACGGGCACACTGGGTCAAGCGGGTCGCGCTTGTCTCGGTAGATGGACCTGGGGGAGCCTGCTCCGCAGGTGCCAAGAGCACCCCGGTGGGGTGCTCTTGAGCCTCGGTGGTTGCAGCGGGCCGGTGGAAGGGCGCGTCAGACCGCGGCGAAGGCGACCAGCAGGTCCTTGGCGTCGATCTGGTCGCCGACCTTCACGTGGACGGCGGCGATCGTGCCATCGCGCTCGGCATGCAGCGCCGTCTCCATCTTCATCGCCTCGATCGACAAAAGCACGTCGCCGGCCCGGACGCTCTGCCCGGCCGCGACCGCGAGCGTCGAGACAACGCCCGGCATCGGCGCGCCGACATGCGCGGCATTGCCCGCCTCCGCCTTCGGCTTGACGACGGCGGACCCGCTGCGGTTGCGATCGGGCACCTTCACCCGGCGCGGCTGGCCGTTCAGCTCGAAGAAGACGGTGCGCAAGCCCTTCTCGTTGGTCTCGCCGAAACCGAGGCAGCGGACCACCAGCGTCTTGCCGCGCTCGAGGTCGATCAGGACCTCCTCCTCCTGCTCGATGCCGTAGAAATAGCTCGGCGTCGGCAGGCCGCTGACTGGACCATAGAGTTCCTGCGCAGCGTGGAAGTCGGTGAAGACCTTGGGATACATGAGGAAGGAAGCGAAGGCCTGGTCGGTGATGGAGGTGCCGAGCTTCTCCTCGATCTTCGCCCGCTCCGCGACGAGGTCGGCCGCGGGGATGAGCGATCCCGGCCGCACCGTGATCGGCGCCTCGCCCTTCAGCACCTTCTTCTGCAGCGCCTCCGGCCAGCCGCCGGTCGGCTGGCCGAGATCGCCGCGCAACATCGAGACGACCGAATCGGGGAAGGCGAGGTCCTTTGCCGGATCCTCGACGTCGGCGACGGTCAGATCCTGGCTCACCATCATCAGCGCCATGTCGCCGACGACCTTGGAGGACGGCGTCACCTTGACGATGTCGCCGAACATCTGGTTGACGTCGGCATAGGTCTGGGCGACCGCATGCCAGCGCGTGTCGAGGCCGAGCGCCCGCGCCTGTTCCTTGAGATTGGTGAACTGGCCGCCCGGCATTTCGTGCAGATAGACCTCCGAGGCCGGGCCCTTCAGGTCGCTCTCGAAGGCGGCATACTGGTTGCGCACCGCCTCCCAGTAGAAGGAGATGCGGCGGATCGCATCGGCCGAGAGGCCGGGATCGCGGGGGCTGCCGGCCAGCGCCTCGACGATCGAGCCGAGGCAGGGCTGCGAGGTATTGCCGGAGACCGCGTCCATCGCCGCGTCCACCGCGTCGACTCCCGCCTCCACGGCCGCCAGCACCGTCGCCGCGGCGATGCCCGAGGTATCGTGGGTGTGGAAGTGGATCGGGATCCCGATCTCCTCCTTCAGCGCCTTGAACAGCACCCTTGCCGCCGAGGGCTTCAGCAGGCCCGCCATATCCTTGACGCCGAGGATGTGGGAACCCGCCGCCTCCAGTTCCTTGGCGAGCGAGACATAGTATTTCAGGTCGTATTTTGGCCGTGCCGAATTCAGGAGGTCGGCGGTGTAGCAGATCGCGCCCTCGCAGAGCTTGCCCGACTCACCGACCGCGTCGATCGAGACGCGCATGTTCTCGGTCCAGTTCAGGCAGTCGAACACGCGGAAGAGATCCACCCCGCCCTTGGCTGCCTCGGCGACGAAGGTCTTCACGACGTTGTCGGGATAGTTCGTGTAGCCGACGCCGTTGGAGCCGCGCAGCAGCATCTGCAACAGGATGTTCGGCGCCCGTTCGCGGATCAGCGCCAGCCGCTCCCAGGGATCCTCGGTGAGAAAGCGCATGGCCACGTCGAACGTCGCGCCGCCCCAGCACTCCAGCGACAGCAGCTGCGGCAGGGCTCTCGCATAGGCGTCGGCGATGGCGACGATGTCGTGCGTGCGCATCCGCGTGGCGAGCAGCGACTGGTGGCCGTCGCGCATCGTCGTGTCGGTGACGAGCACCTGGGGCTGTGCCAGCATCCAGTCGGCAAAACCGCGGGGACCCAGCGCGTCGAGCTTCTGCTTCGACCCCTCGGCGATCGGCAGGTTGAACACCGGCGCCACCGGCGGCGCGTTGTCGGGGTTCGGCTTCGGCCGTCCGCGTGTCTCGGGATGGCCGTTGACGGTGACGTCGGCGAGATAGGTCAGGAGCTTCGTCGCCCGGTCGCGCCGCTTGACCTGGCTGAACAGCTCCGGCGTCGTGTCGATGAAGCGGGTTGTGTAGCTGTTGTCGCGAAACTGCGGATGCGTGATGATCGCCTCGAGGAAGGTGAGGTTCGTCGCCACGCCCCGGATGCGGAACTCGCGCAGCGCCCGGTCCATCCGGGCGATCACCTCTTCCGGGCTCGGCGCCCAGGCCGTCACCTTTTCCAGCAGCGGATCGTAGAAGCGCGTGATCACCGCGCCGGAATAGGCGGTGCCGCCGTCGAGGCGGATGCCGAAGCCGGTGGCGCCGCGATAGGCGGTGATGCGGCCATAATCGGGGATGAAGTTCTGCTCGGGATCCTCGGTGGTGATCCGGCACTGCAGCGCATGGCCGTTGAGGCGAATGTCGGCCTGGGCCGGCACGCCCGATTCGGGCGTGCCGATGGCAAAACCGTCGAGAATGTGGATCTGCGCCTTGACGATGTCGATGCCGGTGACCTCCTCGGTCACGGTATGCTCGACCTGGATGCGCGGGTTGACCTCGATGAAGTAGAACTTGCCGGTATCGGCATCCATCAGGAACTCGACCGTGCCGGCGCCGACATAGCCCGTGGCCTCGGCCAGTTGCTTGGCATAGCCGCAGAGGTCAGAACGCTGCGCGTCGTCGAGGTAAGGCGCCGGCGCGCGCTCGACGACCTTCTGGTTGCGGCGCTGGATCGAGCAGTCGCGCTCGAAGAGGTGGACGACGTTGCCCTGCGTGTCGCCGAGAATCTGGACCTCGACGTGCCGGGCGCGCTCGACCAGCTTTTCGAGATAGACCTCGTCCTTGCCGAAGGCGGCCATGGCTTCGCGCTTGCCCTCGGTCACCTCGCGCAGAAGGTCGGCCTCCTGCCGGATCGACCGCATGCCGCGCCCGCCGCCGCCCCAGGACGCCTTCAGCATCAGCGGATAGCCGACGCTGGCGGCGAGGCGCTTGATTTCGTCCGGATCATCGGGAAGCGGCGCCGTCGCCGGGACGACGGGCACGCCGACCTCGATGGCGAGATTGCGCGCCGCGACCTTGTTGCCGAGCCGGCGCATGGTGTCGGCGGTCGGGCCGATGAAGACGAGGCCGGCCTCGGTGCAGGCGTCGACGAATTCCGGGCTCTCCGACAGGAGACCGTAGCCGGGATGGATCGCATCGGCGCCGGAGAGCTTGGCGACGCGGATGATCTCCTCGATCGACAGATAGGATTCGATCGGCCCGAGATCGCGCTTCAGATGCGGCCCGCGCCCGACCTGGTAGCTCTCATCCGCCTTGAAGCGGTGCAGCGCCAGCTTGTCCTCCTCGGCCCAGATCGCCACGGTCTTGAGACCGAGCTCGTTGGCGGCGCGAAACACCCGGATGGCGATTTCCGAACGGTTGGCGACGAGGATCTTGGCGATGGACAAAGGCGGCACTCCCGGCGAGATGCTTCCTTCTGACGCGGGGAAGCTGATCGCGGAAGATTGCGTTGCTTCCCCGGATTTCGCAAGCGCGAAGAGCGCGCGTGCAATTGCGTCGTCCCGGCAACCGCGGCGACGCCTCGACGATCGGCTGGTAGCGCGCGCCCGACCGGGGCGTCAGACCCGGTTTCGATCGAGCGGCGTCCGCCACGACCAGCCGCTTCTCTTCTCCTCGCGCAGGAAGGTGAAAAGTCCGGAAAACGCGACCAGCGTCATGCCGGCGACACCGAAGGCATCCGGGAATTCGTCGAAGAAGAGCGCGCCGATCAGCGCCGCCCAGATGATCTGGCTGTACTGCGTCGGCGCCACCCGGTTCGCCGGGGCTGCGCGCGTCGCATAGACCTGGATGAGATGGCCGGAGCCGGCGCAAAGACCCGCGGCGGCGACGAAGGGCATGATGCTCCACTCAGGGGCGACATAGGTCGGGATCATCAGGATCGCATTGACGACGAAGGCGCTGAGGACGACCGAGCCGATCAGCGTGATGCGCCGTTCCGTCGGACCGAGGACGCGCAGCACGATGACGGTGACCGCGCCGCAGAAGGCGCAGCCGACGGCCGCCAGATGTCCGGGCAGGATCTCGCGAAATCCGGGCCGCACGACCAGCATCACGCCGACGAGCCCGGTGATCACGGCGCTCCAGCGCTTCCACCCGACCGGCTCCTTCAGGATCAGGGTGGACAGGACGGTCACGAAGATCGGCAGGAGGAAGATCAGCGCATAGGCTTCGGCGAGCGGCAGCGAGGTGAAGGCGACGACGGCGAGGATGCCGCCAGCCGTACCGCTCGTCATCCGCAGGAGGACGAGCTTCGGATGCCGGGGAACGAGCGCCGACTTCCAGCTGTCGCCGCGCTCCTTGGTCAGGAGGGCCGGCAGGATGGCGAAGACCGACGTGAAGAAGCCGATCTCGAAGACCGGGAGGTGGCCGCCCAGATATTTGATCAGGGCGTCGCTGCAGGCATAGACGAAGTAGCTGAGAAAGCCGAGGAGAATGCCGGTCTGCATGGGAAGCCGATCGAATCGGGGCTGCGCGAAGCTATCCCAGCCCTAGGCCATGCGGCGCAGACGGTTCAACCGTCTCCCCGATGAAATCGGCGTCGCGCGGCAATCGCGCCATGCACGCAGCCGCGCAAGCTGTCGGCAAATCGCGACGCCGGCTTTCACTGCGATCGTGCATCCGGCCTTTCGATGCTATTTTGCCGGGATCGGTGCGGCTGGATCTCGGGACGGCACGACATGATCGCAAAGCCCCTCGTTCAGGGCCTTTTCCGGCGCCGCAAGCTGGGGATGAGGCACGCGGTAAGCGCGGGCGCCGTCTTCCTTGCCCTCCTCGCCGGCGCGGCGTGGATGGTGCGCGTGCCGCCCGGCGAGACGCCGCTGCTGCGCATCGCCGGCCCGAGCTTCATCTTCAACTACCGCGTCGCCGACGTCTATTATGGCTTCACCGCCGAAGTTATGCGGCCGGTCCCGGTCTCTTCGACGATCACGGCAGAGTTCGAGGATCCAGCCGGCGGCCCGCCGCACCGTGTCAGCGAAAAGATCTTTCCGCAGACGCGCCGCTACGCGCTGCGCTCGCCCTCGCTGCGTGGCGTGAAGAAGGGCGTCCCCTACCACGTCACCATCCGCCTTCTGAACCGCGGCGACGAGAAACTGCTGTTCGAGACCCGCCTCGCCGCCCGCTCCGACCTCGACGACGCCCTCATGCCGACGCAGCCACTGACGATCGGACCCGGTTACGAGCGCAATCCCTCGCCCCGCGCGACAACGGAAAACGGCGGCTGAAGCGGTTCAGTCGACGGGCAGCACCCGTCCCTCGGCATGCGAGACGAAGCAGAGGTCGAGAAGTTTCTGCACCTTGGCGGCGCGGCGGAAATCCGGTTCGCCATTCTCGCCCGACAGAAGCGCGATGACGAAGCGGTCGGCGTTCTTTGGAGTCGGCGGGCAGTCGACGGGCCGCCAGGTCTGCGTCTCGACGTCGGTGCCAAGACAGGCCTCGAGCCGCGAGTTCTCATGATCGGCCCAGATCCTCAGTGCGCCCTTGTCGCCGTGGATCGTCAGGTCGAGATCGTTCAGCTTGCCGGTGGCAAAGCGCGTCATGTGGACGACGCCGAGCGCGCCGTTCGACATCTCCACCGTCATCGCCACGCTGTCGTTGACGTCGAGCGTGTAGGCGCCGATCGCCCCGCCCTCGGCCTTGTCGAAGGTCTTCATCCGGGCGCCAAGGCTGGAAATGTCGAGGCCGGTCGCAAACATCAGAAAATCGAGGATATGGATGCCGATATCGCCGAGGACGCCCTTCGAGCCGTGCGCCGAGGAGAGGCGCCAGAGCCAGCGCTCGTCCACGCGCCAGTCGCCCCAATGGCCAGCGGTCAGCCAGCTCTGCAGATAGCTTGCCGAAACATGGCGGATGGTGCCGATGGCACCGGCCTCGACCATGCGGCGCGCCGTCTGGACGGCATGCGCATTGCGGTAGGTGAGGTTGACCATGTTGACGAGGCCGGCTGCCTCCGCCGCCTCGGTCATCCCCGATGCATCGGCAAAATTCAGCGCCAACGGCTTTTCGCAGAAAACCGGCTTGCCCGCGGCGATGAGCTTCAGCGTCGTTTCCCGGTGGACGCCGTCGGGGGTCGCATTCACGGCGGCGTCGAACCCGCCCCAGGCAATGGCGGCGTCGAGATCGCCGAAGGCGTAGTCAATCCGGTGCATCTGCGCGAAGGTCCGGGCGCGCTCGGCATCGATGTCGCAGGCCGCGACCAGGCGGCAGCCCGGGAGGACGGAAAAATGCTCGGCATGGCGATGGGCGATCGCGCCGGTGCCGAGGAGGAGAATGCGCTTTTCCGTCACCGCCTGGCTCGTATTCTCATCCGAAACCGTCTTCGCCTGGCGCATGCAGGCTGCCGCCGCGTTGCTCGATGGGCTCGCGCGCCGCTGCGATCGACACGTTCGGCGCCGATGACACGTCGGTCCACGGCTCTGCCGGATTGTGGGCCCAGTGCACGGCGTTACGCAGCACCTTTTGGATCTTCGCGTCGTGATAGATCGGGTAGGTCTCGTGACCCGGCCCGAAGTAGAAGATCTTTCCGGCACCGCGCTGGTAGGTGAGGCCCGAGCGGAAGACTTCGCCGCCCTGGTACCAGGAGATGAAGACGGTTTCGAGCGGCTCGGGCACCAGGAAGGGCTCGCCGTACATTTCCGAATTCGGCAACTCGATCGCGTCACCGATGCCGGCGGCGATCGGGTGTGCGCGATTGATCGTCCAGACCCGCTCGCGCTCGCCCGCCTCGCGCCAGCGCAAGGAACAGGGCGCCCCCATCACCCGCTTGAAGATCTTGGAGAAATGCCCGGAGTGGAGGACGATCAGCCCCATCCCCTCATAGACCCGCTGCGCCACCCGCTCGACCACCGCGTCGTCGACATCGCCATGCGCCTTGTGCCCCCACCACAGGAGAACGTCCGTCTCGGCCAGCCGCTGGGCCCCCAGCCCGTGCTCGGGTTCGTCGAGCGTCGCCGTCGAAACGTCGATCGCCGCGTCCCTCGAAAGGGCCGTAGCGATCGTCTGATGGATGCCGTCCGGATAGATCGCCCGGACGGTGGCATTCTCGCGCTCGTGCCGGAACTCGTTCCAGACCGTCGCTCGGATCGCCATGGGCTTGCTCCTCCTGCAGCTACGTCAGTGGCGGACGCCTCAAACGGCGACGAGCAGAGCGAAGGGCAGACCACCCGGCAGGGAAGCCAGGGCGATCCCGCCCGCCGTCTCCGCCGTCTCCGTGCCGAAGGCACTGCGGAACGCCTGCCCCGCCAGGCTCGCCGGCAGAATCACCGTCGTGTCGCCCCAGAATCCGGCACCCGGGACCAGTCCCTCGCTGCCTTCCAGCATCGCGAGGCAGAGGCGCGGCGCGATCGTGACCGTCGCCGCGCCGCCTTCCTGGATGCGGGCGAAGGCGACGACATGGCGCGCCCGTACGCCCTCCACCTCCAGCGGCACGTAGGCGCCGGTGGTGAACAGTGTCGGCGCCGTCTGGCGCAGGCGCAGCGCGGCGATGGTGAGCTTCGCCTTGACCATGCCGTCACGCCAGTGATCGAGACTCGCACGCAGGGGCTCGTCGTCCTCGATCGCGGCAGCCAGCGCCTTGAAGTCGACAGAGCGGCGGTTGTCGGGGTCGACCAGGCTGAGGTCGTAGAATTCGGTGCCCTGATAGATGTCGGGAACCCCCGGCACGGTCAGTTTGATCAGCGCCTGCGACAGCGATGTCAGGGCGCCCGCCCGCACGAAAGGCTGCACCGAGGCCCAGA
Source organism: Aureimonas sp. SA4125 (assembly GCF_019973775.1). Classification (NCBI taxonomy): domain Bacteria; kingdom Pseudomonadati; phylum Pseudomonadota; class Alphaproteobacteria; order Hyphomicrobiales; family Aurantimonadaceae; genus Aureimonas; species Aureimonas sp. SA4125. Next base: position 3,991,907 of record NZ_AP025032.1, read on the forward strand.
ATTCATGCAGGAAGTCGTCGGTCGCGCCGCGATCGAGCGCCGCCGCGACAAAACCCTCGACGCCGGTCTCATAGGCTTCGGCCGGCGATGTCCAGCTGGTGTACCGCTTGGCCTCGCGGACCGCCTTCTGCATGAAGGTCTGCAGCCGCCCGGCGATGGCGCTGCGGGCGGCATCGTCCGCGGGGTCGAAATCCGCGGGGAGGACGCCCAGCAGCGCCTGGTAGAACATCCACTCGCTGGGGGCGTCCGGCGCATCGAGCGTCTCGTCGACGGCGATGCGGTAGGCGCCCATGGCCTCGGCGAAGCTCTCGACGAGCGTCGACCAGTGCTTCGGCGCCTCGCTGAGGGTGTAGAGGCGCGCCCTGGCATCCTCGCCCCGCTTGGTGTCGTGGGTCGAGGAGGCGAGGAGGCCTTCCGGCTGGTCCTCGCTGCGAATGGCCATGGCGTCGTGGAAGGCGCCGACATCGGTGCCGTAGTGATCGGGCTCGCCGCCGACCTCGTTGAGGGCGATCAGACGATTGTAGCGGAAGAACACGGTGTCCTCGACGGCCTTGGCCATGACGGCGCCGGTCGTCTGCTGGAACCGCCGCGTGAAGTTCAGCGCGCCGGCGACGTCGCGGCCCTCGTCGAAATCCAGCGTCAGGAGACGGCCGATGAAGTCGATCGGCTCGTCGGCTTCGACCTCGCGCTGCGACTTCGCAAGGGTGACGGCGTCGTCGATGATCGCCCGGTCCGTGGCGGGAACCCCATCGACGCCGACATAGGTGCGGTAGACCGGCAAGGCCGTCGCGACCTCGATGATCGAGCGGGAGATGGTGTCGGGACCGAGATCGCGCGTGGCGAGGCCTCGGCTGGCGACGGCCAGCGCCTCGGCGGTGAGATAGGCGAGTTCGCCCGCCAGGTTCCTCGAGAAGATCGAGCGCTTCTGGCGCAGGATCATCTGCCGGAGATCCTCGTCCTCGCCGATGAACTGGCTGTAGGCCCGCGTCATCCCCTCCTCCTGCTCGGGATCGACATAGAGCCCCGACAGCGCGGAGATGAACTCGTAGCCGGTCGTGCCCTCGATCTCCCAGGATTTGCGCAGCCGCTCTTCGCCGGTGAGAATCTTCTCGACGAAGATGACGGGGTCGCGGCGTACCGACTGGAAAGCCTGGCGAAGGTCGAGGAGATAGTTCTTCGGATCGGCCAGACCGTCGACATGGTCGATGCGGATGCCATCGAGGCGCCGCTCGCGGGCCAGACGGATGACGGTGCGGTGCGACTCGCGGAAGACGTGGCGCAGCTCCTGGCGGATGCCGATGAGGTCGGCGATCTCGAAGAAGCGGCGATAGGTCAGCTTTTCGCGCGCGGTGCGCCACCAGGCGAGGCGCCAGACCTGCGCCTCGTGCAGCGCATGCAGCGCCAACTGGTCGGCATTGATGCTGCCGATGGCGCTCTCGAGCGCGACGGCGAACGTCTCGTCGCCGAGATGCTCGCGCAGGCGTTCCGACAGCTCCTCCCCCTCGATCGGCGTGGCCACTGAAAAACGGCGGATCAGACGGTCACGTTCGGGATGGTCGAGGAAGGCGAAGACGTGCCCGAGCGTGCGCGGATCGAGCGGCAGCTGGTAGCCTGCCGCGTCGAAGCGCATGCGCGAATCCGCCGCATCGAGCACGACCTTGAGGTCGCCATCCATCGAGGCTTCGCCATAAGGCTTGGCGAGCACCGGAACGAGGATCTTCTCGGCATCCCAGGCGATGTCGAACGTGTTGGCGTAGCGGCTCTCGCGGCCCCAGGCGAGGACGTCCTCCCACCAGGCGTTTTCGGGGCTGACGCCCATATGGTTCGGAACGAAGTCGAGGATGAGACCGACATCGGCATGTGCCAGCGCGTCGCTCATCGCGACAAAGCCGGACTCGCCGCCGAGATAGTCCTCGAAACGGTTGTAGTCGATGACGTCGTAGCCGTGCGTCGATCCCGGCGAGGCCGTGAAGATCGGCGACGCATAGAGGTGGCTGACGCCGATCGCCCGGAGATAGGGCGCCATCGCCGCGGCGGTCTCGAAGTCGGTCCCTTCCCGGAACTGCAGACGGTAGGTCGCGATCAGCTGACGGCTCATGAAAGCTCCGGTCTTTCTTCGCGCATGGCCTCGGCGGTCGCCTGGAAGCCGGCATGCTCGGCCAGATCCTCCAGTTCGACTTCGAGGCGAATGCGCCAGTTTGGATATTGGTCGGTCGTGCCCGGGAGATTGGGCTGCAGCACGGCACCGATCATGTCCTCGACCTGCACGGTGACAAGAAGGCTCGGCGCCCGCGCCACGAAGCGATGGACGGCGTCGGCAAGGTCCTGCGTCAGATCCGGCGGCAAGGTATCCTCGCCGCTGGCGACGCGGTGGAAGCGCTCGGGCAGAAGTCCCGCCTCTTCCAGCGCGACGATCAGCATCCGGCGGTCGCGCCGGCGCTCTTCGCGCGTCTCCACCGTCCGCTCCTCGCTCTGCGTGCCGGTTTCCAGCCGCAACTCGATGTCGGAAGACAACCACCAGCCCTTCAGCGTCGGCAGGTCGTGCGTCGAAACGCAGGCAAGCGACATTTCGGGATAGGCCGCCGTCGGCAGGAACTCGACTTCCCGGCGCTCGAAATAGAGGACGCGGTAGGACAGAACGCCCGCTTCGGTCATCGTGGCACGAAAACCCGTCGGCACCGTGCCGAGATCTTCGCCGATGACGAGACAGTTGTTGCGCTGCGAGGCCTCGGCGATCGTGTCGATCATTTTGCCCAGGGGATAGCGGACATAACCGCCGCCGGCAGAATTCTGGCCCTCGGCGATCCACCAGAGGCGCGCCAGCCCCATGGCATGATCGATGCGCACCGCCCCCGCATTGCGTGTCAGCGCGTCGAAGGCATCGCCGAGCGGCCGGAAGTCGCGTTCGGCCAGTGCGAGGGGCGACAACGGCGCCAGACCCCAGTCCTGTCCAGCGGAGTTGAACATGTCCGGCGGCGAGCCCACGCGTGCCGCGCCGACCGTCAGAGCCGGATCGGCCCATGTTTCCGCTCCATCGGGCGCAACACCCACGGCCAGGTCGAGATAAAGTCCGATGGACATGCCGGCGGACCTGGCACGTTTTTGCGCCTCGGCCAGCTGCTCCTCCGCCTGGTACTGGAGCCAGAGATGGAAGAGGAGGTCATCGGGCGCCTCGGCCTCGAACTGATAAACGGCGTCGGCATCGCGGGTCTGATAGTCCTCCGGCCAGGAATGCCAGCCGGCGTGGTAGCCTGCCGCGACCATCCTCGCCGAAATCGCCTCGAACAAGGCGAAGTTGCGCAAGGCCTCGCCGCCGCCCGCGCAGAAGGCTTCGAAGCTGGTATCGGCCCGAATCTTCTCGAGCCTCGCGGCAAAGATGTCGCGCAACAGGCAGTTCTTCAGCCGGCCGACCGCGGGGTAGTCCACGAGATCGCCGTTCAGCCCGTCAAAAGCCTCGGGAGACTCGGCAAACAGCCGTTCCGTCGCATCTGGTCCGCCAGACAGCCGATCGATGGCGATGTACAGGGGATTGAGAAAGCGGCGGGTCGACGGCGAATAGGGGCTGAACCGTCCGCAGTCGGCCATGAACAGCGCGTGCAACGGATTGACACCAACGAAGGCAGCGCCGGCCTGGCCGGCGATCTGGGCGAAATTGGCGAGATCCTCGAAATCCCCCATCCCGAGGTTGCGGCGCGAGCGCAAGCTGTAGAGCTGGCAGGCGACGCCCCAGACGCGCCTCTGTCGGACTGCTTCCGGCAGCGCGCAGTGCCCGCTCGGCCTGTCAGCCGCCTCGTCGTAGGTTCCCTCGGCACCCGTTTCGGGATCGACGCCGAGCGCTTGCAGCAGGGCGACCTTGGCCTCGTCTGCAATGGTCCTGCGCTCGCCCATTTCCGAGATGTAGCCAATCTGGATGCCGTGGCTTTCGGCCAGCCGGTCGAGCCGTTCAGTCATGTGAGCCGTCCCTGATCTCTAGCATTTTCGTCAGACGGAAAACCACAGAAGGCCCGGAAAGGACGCCATCATGAACGTCTTCGGCGGCCTTGCGCGGATGGGCAAACAGCAGCTCGCCCGCATCGCGATCCGCCTCCGTATCGGGCAGCGTCCAAGGTTCGTCGTCGAGATTGGCGAAAAGCCTGAGGACCTGGCCGTTTTGCAGCGTCCATGACACCACGAAGGCACATCCATCGGTGACCGCATAGCTGCCGGAATGCGGCGGGATGTCTTCCAGAAGCGGCATGATCACGTCGCGGCGAAGCTGCAGAAGCTTGCGTACCATGAACAGTCGGCGGCGGTTCGTCGGCTTGTCGATCATGGCCCAGTCGATCGCGGAATGCCGGAAAGTCGCCTCGGAGTTGGGATCGGGAATCAGCGCTCGGCTTTCCTCGTCATGGAAGGCGGCAAACTTCTTGAATTCGGCACGTCGTCCCTCGCGCACGAGGTCGCCGAGCTCCCCGTCGAAATCGGTGAAGAAGCAGAACGGATTGGTGTCGCCGAACTCCTCGCCCATGAAGATCAGCGGGATCTGAGGGGAGAGCAGAAGAATGGTCTGCAGGCATTCGATCACCCGCCGCGAGGCAAGATCCGTCAGCCGGTCGCCGAAGGCGCGGTTGCCGATCTGGTCGTGGTTCTGGATGAAGTTGACGAAGGCCGTGGGCGGCAGTCCATCGGAACGCTCGCCGACGTTCTCGTCGCGGTGGCGCGAATGCTCGCCCTGATAGACGAACCCTTCCGCCAGCGAACGCGCCATCTGCGACACGCTCTTGCGGACATAGTCGGAATAGTAGCTCTCCGACTCATGCGTCGCCAGCACATGCGCGCAGTGGTGAAAATCGTCGTTCCACTCGCCGCTGACGAGAAGCGGCTTCCCCTTGTCGTCGCGCTCTATGTGCCAGACGATGTTGCGGGCGTCCTCGCTGGTCAGGTGGACATGGCGATCGGTGATCTTCTCGCGGACCCGCGCGGCAAGCTCGCGCACCAGCGGCTCGTCCGTCACGTCCTCGATCGAGTCGATGGCGTCGAGGCGGAGTCCGTCGATACGGTATTCGTTCAGCCAGAACAGCGCATTGTCGACCATGAAGTCCCGCACCGGCGGCGCGTCGTAGGCGATGGCGACGCCCCAGGCCGTATGGATCTCGGGATGAAAGAACTCGGGCGCATAGGCGCTGATGTAATTCCCGTCCGGTCCGAAGTGATTGTAGACGACGTCGAGGAAGACCATCAGGCCGCGCTCGTGCGCCGCATCGACCAGCCGCTTCAGCCCTTCGGCCCCGCCATAGACCTCGTGGGGTGCATAGAGCAGCACGCCGTCATAGCCCCAGCCTCGCTTGCCGCCGAACTGGGCGACAGGCATCAGCTCGATGGCGGTAATGCCTGTCTCGACGAGGTAATCGAGTTTGTCGATCGCGGCGTCGAAAGTGCCTTCGGGTGTGAAGGTGCCGATATGCAGCTCGTAGAAGACGGTCTCCCGCCAGGGCCTTCCCTTCCAGGCCGCCGTCTTCCAGACATAGGCGTGCGGGTCGACGAGACGCGACAGCGAGTGAACGTCGCCCATCTGCGCCCGGGCCGCGGGATCGGGCACCACGAGGCCCTCATCGACGCGGAAGCCGTAGCCGCCACCGACGGCGACCGCATCCGTCTCGATCGACCACCAGCCGCCATCCTCTTTGTGCATCGGATGAAACTGCCGCTCGCCGCCGGTTTCGGAAACGAGGTCGAGCTTCTGGATTGCGGGCGCCCATAGCCGGAAGACGGCACCATGGTCCGTCAGGCGCGGCCCCCAGGAGGTCTCGTGTTCGAATGTCGTCTGTGTTGCCGGCATGCCGGGTCTTCCTTCCTGCTCCCGGATCTGCGCGGCATGCCGGCGACCGAGGCGCACGTGCACCGAAAACGATGCGTTGAATTTCTGAACGGCGGCAGGATGCTTCGCTAAGCGCGACCGGGCAGCCAGTGCCCGATATGCGCGATCCGTCCCATGATTACCTGGAGGCCGGCGGCCAGGGTTCCACCCTCCGGCTGCACATTGCTGCGATGCAATCCTTGGCTGGCAAGGGATGTGTGCCTCAAGCAGCCGTGCTCACGAACTGCTGGCTGTCGGCCCTGCGACGACCGATCCGGCCGTGGACGAGATCGTGAATGAAGCCGAGTTTTCCAATGACCACGGGTGAAAGCACGAACGGATAAAGGTCCTGGTGCCCGAGCGAACGGTTGAAGGAATTCAGCGCCAGCGTCAGCGGCGTCCAGGCACGCGCGATATGTTCGATGGTGGTCGCCTCGTCGAAGATCTGGAAGTCGAGATCGACCGCGAGGAGACCCGATCGATCCGCTTCCGGCTTCAGCATAATGCCCCACTCGCCGCCCGTCTCGAGCGTATCGACGATGTGGAAGTAGTGTGCCCAGGTTTCGGCAAAGTCCTCCCAGGCATGCGCCCCGGCATAGGACGAGACATAATGTTCCTGCCAGGAAGATTTTGGCCCGTTGGCGTAGTGGCGCTGCAGGGCCTCGCCGTAGTCTTCCTCGTCATCGCCGAAGACTGCCCGGCACTCGGCGACGACGCCGCCGTCGCGCACCAGCCGGTCCCAGTACCAGTGACCGACCTCGTGGCGAAAGTGGCCGAGCAGCGTGCGGTAGGGCTCGCCCATGGCGTTGCGGCGTTTCTCCCGCTCCGCATCGTCGGCCTCGACAAGCGCGATGGTGATCAATCCGTCCTCGTGGCCGGTCATCACAGGCTGGCTCTGGTCGGCGCCGGTCGTGCGGAAGGCAAAGGCCAGCCCCTCGGGACTTTCCGCCCGCGTCGTCCGCGGCAGCTTCAGTTGCAGGATGGTGTGGAATAGACGCCGCTTGGCCTGCTCCATCTTCTGCCACAGCGCGATGTTTCCCGGGGCATCGAGGTTCGGGATGACGAGATTATGCTGGCAGGCAACGCACAGCGCATCCGGACTGTCTCCCGGCACCAGCCAGTTGCAGACGCCGAACGTGTAGTTGCCGCAGTATTTCCAGCGCCCGCTGCCGTTGGAGCCGGCGGCCTGCCAGATGCCGTCGGCGCTTTCCAGCGCGAGCATTTCCAGGGATTGAGGCTCGAAGCCGAGGGCGTGGTTGCAGCGTTCGCAGAGAACGTTCTCGAAGTAGACGACATGTCCGCAGGCGCTGCAGCAAAACAGCTTCATTCTATATTTCCTTTGGGCCCCGAGCCCGTCCGTCCGCCGTCGCCACCGGGGCGCGCTGATGCGGCTGCTTGAATTTCAAGTGAGGAATGGCCCTGGCAACGCACGGTTCCCCTCTTTGTGAAGCGGGATAGGGCAATTTCTGCAATTGCGAAGAAGTCCGGGCGATCCGCGCTTGCGGGGAACGGACGAACGACTATGGTCGGGCCGAATGAAATTGTCATGACGAAGGGCAAAACCGCAGCCGATGTCGATCCTTGCAGCCCTCCACCACGTCACCCACTACCGCTACGACCGGCCTGTCGGTCTTGCGCCGCAGCTGATCCGTCTACGCCCGGCGCCGCATTCGCGCACACGCGTCCCGTCCTATTCGCTGAAGGTGACGCCGGAAAACCACTTCATCAACTGGCAGCAGGATGCCTTCGGCAACTACCTCGCCCGCTTCGTTTTTCCGGAGAAGACGACGGAATTCAAGATCGAGGTCGACCTCGTCGCCGACATGACGGTCTACAATCCGTTCGACTTCTTCGTCGAGGAATATGCCCAGGCCTGGCCCTTCGCCTACGAGGCGGACCTCAAGACGGACCTCTCCGCCTATCTCGGCGCCGAGCCTGCCGGCCCGCTGCTGCAGGCCTTTCTGAGGGACCTCGACCGCAGCCAGACGCATACGGTTGATTTTCTGGTCGGACTCAACCGGCAACTATCGCAGAAGATCGCCTACCTCATCCGCATGGAGCCCGGCGTGCAGACGCCGGAAGAATCACTGGGGCGCGTCTCCGGCTCCTGCCGCGACACTTCCTGGCTGCTCGTCCAGATCCTGCGCCATCTCGGCTTCGCCGCGCGCTTCGTCTCGGGGTACCTGATCCAGCTGAAGCCCGATCTCGTCTCGCTCGACGGCCCGGCCGGCACTGACCACGATTTTACCGATCTGCACGCCTGGGCCGAGGTGTATCTTCCCGGCGCCGGCTGGATCGGCCTCGACCCGACTTCGGGCCTTATGACCGGCGAGAGCCATGTGCCGCTTGCGGCCACGCCCCACTACCGCTCGGCCGCGCCGATCTCGGGCGCCGCCGACTATGCCGAGGTCGATTTCGCCTTCGAGATGACGGTCGAGCGCATCGCCGAGCGGCCGCGCGTCTCCGCACCCTTCTCCGACGAGAGCTGGCAGGCGCTCGATGCGCTTGGCGAGAAGGTCGACGCTGCCCTGAATGAGGGCGACGTGCGGCTGACCATGGGCGGCGAGCCGACCTTCGTGTCGATCGACGACTTCCAGTCGGAGGAGTGGAACATCGCCGCCGTCGGGCCGCAGAAGCGGGCGCTCGCCGACGATCTGATCCGGCGCCTCCGCGACCGCTTCGCGCCGGGCGGCTTCCTGCATTACGGCCAGGGCAAGTGGTATCCGGGCGAGACGCTGCCGCGCTGGACCTTCTCGCTCTACTGGCGCAAGGACGGCCAGCCGATCTGGAAGAACCCCGACCTCATCGCGCGCGAAGCCGTGGCACGGCCGGTGACGCTCGCCGACGCCGAGACGCTGACGCGGGAAGTCGCGACCGAGCTCGGCGTCGACCCCGACTATGCCGCAGCTGCCTTCGAGGATCCGTCCTACTGGCTGGCACGCGAGGCGAAGCTCCCGGAAAACGTCGAGCCGACCGATCCGAAGCTCGACGATGCCGAGGAGCGGGCGCGCCTTGCCCGCGTCTTCGACCGCGGCCTCAGCAAGGCCTCGGGCTTTGTCCTGCCGATCCAGGCCTGGCAGTCCCAGCCAAGCGCCACCGGCATGACGCGCGGCGTGCGCTGGATGTCGGAGCGCTGGACGACACGGCGCGGCCAGCTCTTCCTGATGCCGGGCGATTCCCCCGTCGGCTACCGCCTGCCGCTCGGTGCCCTGCCCTACGTGCCGCCGGCGCAGTTCCCCTACATCCATCCTGCCGACCCGACCGAGGAGCGGGGACCGTTCGCGGCCGCCGAGGAGACCGGCCCCGGCCGCAACCAGCAGAGGATCGAGGCGCAGAACCCGGAAACCTGGATGGCGCCCGAGCAGAAGCACGAGGAGATTTTCGGCGCGGTGCGCACCGCCGTCTCGATCGAGCCCCGCGACGGCAGGCTCTGCGTGTTCATGCCGCCGACCGAATCCATGGAGGCCTATCTCGACCTCCTCTCGGCCATCGAGACCGTCGCCGAGCGCCACCAGATGCCGCTGGTGATCGAGGGCTACCAGCCGCCGCACGATCCGCGCGTCAACGTCATCCGCGTCGCGCCCGATCCGGGCGTCATCGAGGTCAACGTCCATCCGGCCGCGTCGTGGAAGGAATGCGTGGCGATCACCCGCACGGTCTACGAGGAGGCGCGGCAGTCGCGGCTCGGCACCGACAAGTTCATGATCGACGGCAAGCATGCCGGCACCGGCGGCGGCAACCACGTCGTCGTCGGCGGCGCGACGCCAAGCGACTCGCCCTTCCTGCGCCGGCCGGACCTCTTGAAGTCGCTGGTGCTCTACTGGCAGCGCCATCCCTCCCTGTCCTACCTCTTCTCCGGCATGTTCGTCGGGCCGACCAGCCAGGCACCGCGCGTCGACGAGGCCCGGCACGACGCGCTCTACGAGCTCGAGATCGCCATGGCGCAGGTGCCGCTGCCCGGCGAGGGCGCAGCGCCCCTGCCCTGGCTCACCGACCGCCTGTTCCGCAATCTCCTCGTCGACGTCACCGGCAACACCCACCGCGCCGAGATCTGCATCGACAAGATGTACTCGCCGGACGGACCGACCGGCCGCCTCGGCCTCGTCGAGTTCCGCGGCTTCGAGATGCCGCCGGATGCGCGCATGAGTCTTGCCCAGCAGCTGCTGGTCAGGGCGCTGATCGCAAAATTCTGGAAGGAGCCGGAGACCGGCCGCTTCGCCCGCTGGGGCACGAACCTGCATGACCGCTTCATGCTGCCGGCCTTCCTGTGGCAGGATTTCCTCGGCGTTCTCGAAGATCTCGGCCGTGCCGGCTTTGCCATCCGGCCGGAATGGTTCGAGGCGCAGGCCGAGTTCCGCTTCCCCTTCTGCGGCAAGATCGAGCGTGAGGGCATCGAGCTGGAACTGCGCCAGGCGCTGGAGCCCTGGCACGTGATGGGCGAGACCGGCGCCATCGGCGGCACCGTGCGCTTCGTCGACTCCTCGGTGGAGCGGCTGCAGGTGAAGCTGTCGAACTACGACGTGTCGCGCCACATCGTCACCTGCAACGGCAGGGCCCTTCCGCTGACCCCGGTGGGCGAGAAGGGCGATGCCGTGGCGGGCGTGCGGTTCAAGGCCTGGCAGCCGGCTTCGGGCCTCCATCCGACGATCCCGGTGCACGCGCCCCTGACCTTCGACATCTACGACCGCTGGTCGCAGCGTTCGCTCGGCGGCTGCGTCTACCACGTCGCCCATCCCGGCGGGCGCAACTACGAGACCTTCCCGGTCAACGCCAACGAGGCCGAGGCGCGTCGTCTTGCCCGTTTCGAACAGATCGGCCATACGCCGGGTATCTTCGAACCGGTTCGGGAGTTCCCCGATCCGTCCTTCCCGACGACGCTCGACCTTCGCCGGCCGGCCGGTCTGGCAGTCTGACGGGAAGGCCCGGCGCCCATGACGTCTCCGGAACCGACGAGAAAGCCGCCTGACTTGGCGGCTTTTCTGTCCGCCTATCGCCTGCAGGCCGGCAGCCAGGACGAGATGCTGGCTGCCGACGGATCGGTCCGCCCGCACTATCGCCAGCTGGTCGACGCGCTCGCAACGATGGGCGCGAACGACCGCGCGGGTCGGTTCGGCAGCGCTCAGCAGTATCTGCGCGAGGCCGGGGTCTTCTACCAGGTCTATGGCGGCGCCGAGCAGACCGGCGAGCAGCGCGGCTGGCCGCTGACGTTTCCGCCGGTCATCGTCGCGCAGGACGAGTGGGCTGCCTTGGAGAAGGCATTGGTGCAGCGTGCCGGCTTTCTCGAAAAGCTCGTCGGCGACCTCTATGGCGAGCGCCGGGTCATCGCCGACGGCACCTTGCCCAGTGCGATCCTTGCCCAGAACCCGGAATTCCTGCGTCCGCTGGCCGACCAAGGCCTTTCCGGCGCGCCGCTGATCCGCTTCATCGCCATCGACCTGGGGCGCGGGCCGCAGGGTCGCTGGTGGGTCCTCGGCGATCGTACCCAGGCGCCGTCGGGCGCCGGATTTGCGCTGGAGAACCGGGTGGCGACCTCGCGGGCTTTCCCCGAGCTCAATGCCGAGTTGAAGGTGCAGCGCCTCGCGGGCTTCTTCCAGCGCTTTCGCGACTCGCTGTTCACGCTGAACGGCAGCGCCAGCGACCGGATCGGGGTCCTGACGCCGGGACCGGCCAACGAGACCTATTTCGAGCACGCCTATCTCGCGCGCTATCTCGGCTTCCTGCTGCTCGAGGGCGGCGACCTCGTCGTTCACGGCAACACCGTCAATGTCCGCACCGTCGACGGTTTTCAGCCGTTGTCGGTGCTCTGGCGGCGCATGGATGCCGACTTCGCCGACCCGCTGGAACTCTTCCAGCGCTCGCGCATCGGCACGCCGGGCCTCGTGCGCGCGATTCGCGCCGAACGGGTCAACATGGTCAATGCCCTCGGCTCGGGTATCCTGGAGACTCGCGCCCTCCTCGCCTTCCAGCCGGCTCTGGCGAAGGCGCTGATCGGCGAAGATCTCCTCCTGCCGACCATTGCCACCTGGTGGTGTGGACAGGCCTCGGAACGCGGCTATGTCAGCAAGAACCGCGAAACCCTGTCGCTCGCATCGGCCTTTCCCGCGGCGTCCGGCTCCAATATCACGGCTGCGCCGCTGGACCTTGGCATCAACCGCGATGCCTCCGAACGCTTTCTGGCGGAACTGGAAGCGGGCGGCACTGGTCTTGTCGGGCAGGAAGTCGTCACCCTTTCCACCGCCCCGGTCTTCATCGACGACCGACTGGAAGCCCGCCCGGTGACGATGCGCGTCTTCCTCGCCCGCGACGAGGCCGGCTGGCACGTGATGCCGGGCGGCTTTGCCCGGATTTCCGACGCCGTCGACGCGAAAGCCGTCTCGATGCAGGCGGGCGGGCGTTCGGCCGACGTCTGGATCACCTCCGACCGGGACGTCGCGCCGATCACCCTCATCGGCCCCCGCCCATCGCAGATTCTGCGGCGTCTGCCGGCGGGACTGCCGGCGCGCGCCGCCGACAACCTCTTCTGGCTCGGCCGCTACGCCGAGCGGGCGGAGGTTGCCACGCGGCTTCTTCGCCTCCACGTCGCCCGGCAAAGCGAGGGGACGCGCCACGACCTTCTGGAGCGACGTGTTGCCAAGGTCCTGCGGAGCCTCGGCATCCATGTCGATGCCGCCCACCCGGCGGCCGGCCTCCTGCATCTCGTCCGCTCGGCCTTCGATATCGCCTCGCGCATCCGCGACCGCTTTTCGCCCGATGGCTGGCGCACGCTGAGCGAGATCGTCGCCATGCTGGAGGCGCGCGAGGCGCACGACGACGACGTCGATCTCATCGCCCTCACGAGCGACGTGTTGACCCGCCTGTCGGGCTTCACCGGCCTGGTGCGCGAGAACATGTACCAGTTCGTCGGCTGGCGCTTCCTCACCTGCGGACGGCGCATCGAGCGCGGATTGATGACGGCGTCGATCGCTTCCGCCATCACCGCGGACGAGACGCCGGAGGGCGCCTTCGATGCGCTGCTCGAATTTACCGACAGCCGCGTCACCTACCGCCGCCGCTATCCCGTTGCCCTGTCGCGCGAGACGGTGCTCGACCTGACCGTGCTGGATCCGCTGAACCCGCGCTCGATCGCCTATCAGGTCACCGCCCTCAAGGACGCGATGGACGCGCTTCCCGGCATGGTCCCGGGTGAACAGCTCGACGAGATGGCGCGTCGCGTGGCGCGCCTTGGCGTCCGCGTTGCCACCGGCAGCGCCGCGGAGGTGACGACGGCCTTTCTCGACCGGATCGCCGGGGATTTCAGCGATCTCTCCGAACTCCTGGGCCAGCGCTACTTCGCTGCCCGGCCGGAAGAAGCCGTCGACTGGTTCGAACACGAATGATCTACGACGTCGCCCTGAAGATCTCCTATCACTACCCCTCGGCCGTGAAGGACGCCCACCACATCCTGCGCATCCGCCCGCGCGAGGACGCCGATCAGAGCGTGACGGCACAATCGGTGAAGGTCGTGCCGACACCCGACGAGGCGATGCCGGATCGCGACTTCTTCAGCAATGCGATCGACCATATTCGCCTGCACCAGCCGCACGATGCGCTGGTGGTGGAGATGCGGGCGCGGGTGTCGGTGGCAAGCCGCTTCACTGACCTCGGCGCCACGATGTCCTTGGCGGACATCCGTGCGGCTGCGCTGGCCAGCCGCGACTCCGGCGCTACGGCCCCGTCGCATTTCCTCGGCGCCAGCCGCCTCGTGACGCCGATGCCGTTTGTCGCCGAGTACCTGCGCTCTGGCCGAAGCGATAGACTGGGGGGGTGCGCCATTCTCGACATGACGAAGCAGGTCAAGGCCGACTTCGCCTACACGCCCGGCGCGACGCGGATCGACACGCCGGTCGAGGACGTCTTTCGGACGCGCAAGGGCGTCTGCCAGGACTTTGCCCATCTGATGATTGCGGGACTGCGGGCCGCCGGCCTTCCCTCGGCCTATGTCAGCGGCTTCCTGAGGACCGACCCGCCACCCGGGCAGGCCCGCCTGGCTGGACGTGACGCCATGCATGCCTGGGTGAAGGTCTGGTTGGGTCCCGAGACCGGCTGGGTCGGTTTCGATCCGACCAACGGTATCGCCGCCAGCGCCAGCCACATCGAGGTCGCCGTCGGCCGCGACTATAGCGACGTCGCCCCGGTCAGCGGCGTTCTCGTCACCTCCGGATCGCAGCGAATGCGGCACGCCGTTGACGTCATTCCCCTCGATGAGATAGGCGACTGATATCCGTAAGAAGCAAGATATGGAGCGGGTAACCGGAAAGCGCGGGTCAGCACCACCCATGCCGGAGAGACGATGATCCACCTGCCGACAGCGTTCTTCATTTTCGGAGCGTTGGCATTCCTGTTCGCCATCAAGATGGCTGCGGACGGCATCGGCCGGGGCGAGTCTGCGAAAGTCCTGCTCTGGTGGTGCACGGCCTTTTTCTGCCTTGCCTGCGCGGGCATCGTGGCGGCCCTGCGCCCCGTCGATCCCTCAGGTGTCCGCAGCGGCTTGCCGAGCTTCCTTCTTCTGGTGGCTTTCGCCCTGACCTGGCGTGGGATCGCGGCCTTCACCGGCACGCGCGCCCCCTGGCCGCTCGTCCTTGCCGGCCCGCTGATCTGGATCGGGGCGTGGAGCGCAGGGCTGTTTGCTGACGACGCATACCGTCTCATATTGGTCTCGGTGGTCGTCATCGGCTACATGCTCGCCACCGGACACGCGCTGTTCTTCCACGGGGGCGGACTGAGATCGGCGCGGCAGGCCGGCTGCGTCTGCTTCTTCCACGCCGGCGTGCAGGTGCTGCGCATCGCCACCATCCTGTGGCTGGTCTCGCCGACGGAGCCGGTGCGCATGGCCGGATTTCCCGCGATCCTCTTCGTGTTCGAAGCGGTGCTGGTCCTGGTGGCGCTCGGCTATCTCTTCCTCTCGCTGTCGCGCGAGCGCGGCGAGCAGATGCTGCTGGCTGCGGCTCAGACCGACTCGCTGACCGGAACGCTTAATCGCCGCGGCTTTGCCGACAAGGCGCAACAGCGTCTCGCCGCCAGGGAAGATCCCTTACGCGAAGATCCCTTGCGCGAGGACGCTCTCTTGCTCTGCGACCTCGATCATTTCAATGAATTCAGTGACATCAACCGTCATGGGTTTGGCGACGAGGCTCTGACGGTGTTCTGCCGCACCGCGGAAAGCCACCTTGGTGCCGGCGACCTGATCGGACGGCTCGGCGGCGCTGAATTCGCCATCCTGCTGGTGGGAACCGACAGGGCAGCCGCGACACGGCGCGCCGATTCCCTCCGTCAGGCTTTCGAGGCGGCCGCCAGAAACAACTCCGCACTTCCTGCCGGATTAACCGTCAGCATCGGCCTTTCCAGCACCGGGCCCGGTCGGGAACTCGAAAATCTCCTCCGCCGGGCCGACAACGCCCTCCACCGGGCCAAGGCGCGCGGCCGGAACCGCGTCGTCAGCGCCGACGACCGGACGGAGGACAGTCCGGCCGCCACTGCCTCGGCAGACTCTAGCTCTCTTGTATCAAAACGATCGTCGCCAGTGGCGGCAGGGTGAGCGAGAGGGAATAGGGCCGGCCGTTGACGGACAGCTCCTCGGCAGGTTTTCCGCCCATATTGCCGACATTGGAGCCGCCGTAGATCCCCGCATCGGTATTCATCCGCTCCGTCCATGTGCCGCCGTCCGGCACGCCGACACGGTAGTCGTGACGCGGCATGGGCGTGAAGTTGGAGACCACGAGGACCGACCGGCCGCTCTGGTCCTTGCGAAGGAAGGCGATGACGCTTTCGTCGGCGTTCTGGGTGTCGATCCATTCGAAGCCCGCGGGATCGCAGTCCAGTTCGTGCAATGCCGGGATTTCCCGGTAGAGCGTGTTCAGATCGCGCACGAGACGCTGGACGCCCTTGTAAGCCGGCTGATCGAGGAGATGCCAGTCGAGCGACTGGTCATGGTTCCACTCCTTCTCCTGGGCGAACTCGCAGCCCATGAAGATCAGCTTCTTGCCCGGGTGCGACCACATGAAGCCGTAATAGGCGCGCAGATTGGCGAAGCGCTGCCAGTCGTCGCCGGGCATCTTGCCGAGCAGCGAACCCTTGCCGTAGACGACCTCGTCGTGGCTGAGGGGCAGGATGAAGTTTTCCGAATACGCATAGACCATGCCGAAGGTCATGTGGTGGTGGTGGTAGCGCCGGTTGATCGGGTCTTCCTGCATGTAGTGCAGCGTGTCGTGCATCCAGCCCATGTTCCACTTGAAGTGGAAGCCGAGGCCACCGGCATAGGTCGGCCGCGAGACGCTTGGGTAGGCCGTCGACTCCTCGGCATGGGTGGTGGCGTTCGGAAAGGCTGCACCGACCCGCTCGTTCGTCTCCTTCAGAAAGGCGACGGCCTCGAGGTTCTCGCGACCGCCGTGGATGTTCGGCTCCCACTCCCCGGCATTGCGGGAATAGTCGAGATAGAGCATCGACGCCACGGCATCGACGCGCAGCCCGTCGATGTGGAAACGGTCGAGCCAGTAGCTGGCATTGGAGACGAGGAAATTCTTCACCTCGGTCCGGCCGTAGTCGTAGATCAGCGTGTTCCAGTCCTTGTGGAAACCGCGCTTGGGATCGGGATGCTCGTAGAGCGCCGTGCCATCGAACCGGCCGAGGCCGTGAATGTCCGTCGGAAAATGGCCGGGAACCCAGTCGAGGAGCACGCCGATGTCGGCCTGGTGCAATGCGTCGACAAGACGCGCGAAAGCGTCGGGCGAGCCATAGCGCGAGGTCGGCGCGTAGAGACCGATCGGCTGATAGCCCCAGGAGCCGTAAAACGGATGCTCGGAGACCGGGAGGAACTCCACATGCGTGAAGCCCATCTCCTTGACATAGGGCACGAGCAGGCCGGCGATCTGGTCATAGTCCAGCATCGCATTGTCGTCGCCGCGCCGCCATGAGCCGAGATGCACCTCGTAGATGGAGATCGCCTTGGAAGCATCCTGCCAGTCCGGAGACTTCGACTTGAATTCCGCGTCCTGCCAGTCGTGATCGACGAGCCCGTCGACGATCGAGGCGGTCGAGGGCGCCTCCTCCTGCAGGAAGCCGAGAGGATCCTGCTTCAGTGGCAATACTTCGCCCTGTGGACCGATGATCTCGAATTTGTAGATCTCGCCGCGTCCGATGGCCGGAATGAACAGCTCGAACGCCCCGCACTCGTGCCGCTTGCGCATGACGTTGCGACGGCCGTCCCAGGCGTTGAAATTGCCGACGACCGATACCCGGCGCGCGGCGGGGGCAAGAACGACGAAGCTCGTGCCCTCCACGCCGTCCATCACCGTCGGATGAGCGCCGAACTTTTCGTAGATCCGCTCATGCGTGCCTTCGGCCAGGAGATAGACGTCCATCTCGCCGAGGATCGGCCCGAAACGGTAGGCGTCGTCTTCGACCCAGGCATCGGCGCCATGGGTGAAGCGGAAGCGGTATTCAGCGCCCGCTTTCAAACCGGGCACGAAGCCCGAGTGAAACCCTTCCGCCAGAACCGGCTCGAGTTCGCCCAGCACCTTGCCGGAAACATCGGTCACCGCGGCGGTTTGCGCGCCGGGACGGAAGGCGCGAACGATCGCGCCGCCCTCCACAAAGCGGGGGCCGAGGATCGAGAAAGGATCGCCATGCGTCCCGCGCGCGATTTCGTGCGCTTCGTGCTCGTTCGGGCGGTGCGCGATATCGACCCGATCGGTCGCCGCGCGGGCCTTCGAGATATTGCTCATGAAAGAACCTGTCGCTTGTCGAGGAGGGAAATGATTCCCCTGAGAGGAATCGACAGCCACGCCGGACGCGAGGCCGCCTCGTACTTCAGCTCGTAGAATGCCTTCTGCAGCAGGAAGAGATCGAGGAGGCGCGCCGTCTCCTCGCCGGCAAGATCGATGCCCGACGCCTCGCTCCAGGCCGAGAGGAAGGCGCGGCTGACCTCGTCGCGCCAGCTTTCAGCCATGTCCCTGAGCTTGCCGAGCGTCGCCTCGGTCGAGGGGCCCGCCTTGTCGAGAGCCGCAAAGGCGGCATAGTCGAACGAACGCAACATGCCCGCGACGTCGCGCAGCGGCGACGACTTCTGCCGGCGCTCCTCCAGCGGCGCGCCGGGCTCGCCCTCGAAGTCGAGGATGACGACGTCGTTCTTGGACACCAGAAGCTGGCCGAGATGGTAGTCCCCGTGGATTCGCGTCATCACGCCCGCGGCGGGAAGCTGGGCGAACCCGTCGAACCAGGCGTGGATCGCGCTTTCGGCGCCGAGGAGCCTGTCGATGTCCTCGCCGATCGCCTCGCCCGCCGACGTTCTGACTCGCTTCAGGATCTCAAGGGCCTCCGTCGCACTGGCGCGCGCGCCGTCGACG
Organism: Aureimonas sp. SA4125; assembly: GCF_019973775.1. Classification (NCBI taxonomy): domain Bacteria; kingdom Pseudomonadati; phylum Pseudomonadota; class Alphaproteobacteria; order Hyphomicrobiales; family Aurantimonadaceae; genus Aureimonas; species Aureimonas sp. SA4125. The sequence continues at coordinate 4,010,123 of NZ_AP025032.1, forward strand.
AAGCGCCCCAGGGCCGCCGTGTCGATGGGCGCGGGATCGAAGGCGGCATCGCCCGTGACCGTCGACAGGGCCGCGTGCATCTCGCCCGTGCGCCGTCCGACGAGATCGCCGGCATCGATGCGGGTCTGGGTCGGCAGGCTCGACTCGACCGCCGGATCCTCGTCATCGGCACCGGGCTGCGTCGCATAGGCGTTGTCGCGCAGATGCCGCGACAGGCCGTCGACCACCGCCGTCCAGGCATCGCCCTGGTTTTCGACCCTTTGGAACAGCGCGGCAATGGCCGAGCGCGTGCCATCCGGCCTGACCAGCTCGACGGAGCCCAGCAAGGCCGGCGTTCCCGTGAAATCGGTCTTGTCCGTCAGGAAACGCGTCACTTCGAGTTCCGGCTGAACGCCATCCTGCAGCAGCCGGTAGAATTTCAGCACCGCCTCGTCGCCGACGAGAATCGACGTGTTCGACTGCTCGCCGGAAATCGCCGCGATCTTCTCGACCGGCACATTCGCCGCGCTGGCAATCAGATCGGCCCAGGGAGCGGAGGAGGCGATTTCGAGACGCCCGCCATCCATGGAGACATCGCCACCCTTTCCGATCATGTCGACGAACAACTTGACGAGACCGGGATCGCGGGTGCCGTCGATGATGGCGCCGAGCCGCGGTCCCTGCCGCAGCTTCATCAGGGTAAAGGGCAGATTGACCGCGTTGGCGCCGACATGCGGTTCGCCCCAACGCGCGCTGAGCGGCAGGAAGTAGCGCTGCTCGCCCGCTGCGGTCCGGATCATGGTCTCGGCAAGAACGTGACGCGGATGTTCGGGAGACGGCATGCCGATGGCGGCAAAGCTGGCCCGACCGACACGCTCGGTCTTGCCGGCGAACCAGCGCTGGCGGCCGATGAACTCCGGCAGGACGTGCTCGATCTCGCGCTGGTTCTGCTCGTTCAGAGTCGCCTTGAGATCCTTCAGGACGACAAGCGTCGCAAATTCCGGCATCGGCAGCGGTGCCTGGCCACCGGTCGTCGTGCCGTCCGCCGAAGGCGTCAGGTCGAACCAGAAGAAGCCGTAGGCCGGCAGCGAGAGGACGTAGGGATTCTGGCCAATCGTTGGGAACAACGACTGCCCGAGCATCTCGACAGGCGCCGTGCCGATGAAGGCGCTGAGGTCGAGTTCCACCGCCTGGGCCGAGCTCGACAGGTTGGCGACGCAGAGAATGCGCTCGGCCCCGTGCTCGCGGGTATAGGCGATGATCTTGCGGTTCGACGGATAGAGGAAGTTGATCGTTCCCCGTCCGAAAGCCTCGCGGGTGCGCCGGACCTGGATCAGGCGGCGCGTCCAGTTCAGCTGGCTCGCCGGATTGTTCGACTGCGCCTCGACGTTCACGGCCTGGAAGCCGTAGATCGGATCCTGGATCGGCGGGAGATAAAGCCGCTGCGGATCGGCGCGGGAGAAGCCGCCATTGCGGTCGGCCGACCACTGCATCGGCGTGCGCACGCCGTCGCGGTCGCCCAGATAGATGTTGTCGCCCATGCCGATTTCGTCGCCGTAATAGAGCGTCGGCGTGCCCGGCATCGACATGAGCAGGGCGTTGAGGAGCTCGATCTTGCGGCGGTCGTTGCCCATCAGCGGCGCAAGGCGCCGGCGGATGCCGAGATTGATGCGCGCGCGGGTATCGGCGGCATAGGTCGACCAGAGATAGTCGCGCTCTTCCGCGGTCACCATTTCGAGCGTCAGCTCGTCATGGTTGCGCAGGAAGATGGCCCACTGGCAGTTCTCCGGAATCGACGGCGTCTGGCGCATGATGTCGGTGATCGGATGCCGGTCTTCCTGGGCCAGCGCCATGTACATGCGCGGCATCAGCGGGAAGTGGAAGGCCATGTGGCATTCGTCGCCATCGCCGAAATAGGGCCGCGTATCCTCGGGCCACTGGTTGGCTTCGGCGAGCAGCATGCGGTCGGGATAATGCGTGTCCAGATCGGTGCGGATCGCCTTCAGGACGACATGCGTCTCGGGCAGATTTTCGTTGTTCGTGCCCTCGCGCTCGACGAGATAGGGGATGGCATCGAGGCGCAGTCCGTCGACGCCCTTGTCCAGCCAGAAGTGCATGGCGCCAAGCACCTCCTCCATCACCTTCGGATTGTCGAAGTTGAGGTCGGGCTGGTGCGAGAAGAAGCGGTGCCAGAAATACTGCTTGGCGACCGGGTCGTAGGTCCAGTTCGACGTCTCGGTATCGGTAAAGATGATGCGGGTCTGGTCGTAGCCCTTGTCGTCGTCGGCCCAGACGTAGAAGTCGCGCTCGGGGCTTCCCTTCGGCGCATTGCGCGCCGCCTGGAACCAGGGATGCTGGTCGGAGGTATGATTGATGACGAGCTCGATGATGACCCGCATGCCGCGCTTGTGCGCCTCGTCGACAAGCCGGTCGAAATCGTCCATGTTGCCGTAGGACGGATTGATCGAGCGGTAATCGGAGATGTCGTAGCCGTCGTCGCGCAGCGGCGAGGGGTAGAAGGGCAGCAGCCAGAGCGCCGTCACGCCAAGCTGCTGGACATAGTCCAGATGCGCCAGAAGACCGCCGAAGTCGCCGATGCCGTCGCCGTTGGAATCGGCGAAGGTCTTGACGTGCAGCTGGTAGATGATCGCGTCCTTGTACCAGTCGGTCGCCTGAGGGTTGGGACCGGTGGTCGGATCGGCGGGCGTGATGGTCGCGTGCTCGTTCATGAAGGATCGCTTTGGTTTGGGTCGGTGGTCGACACGTCGGTATGCGTGAAAAGCGGCGAATCTATCGGGACCTGAGTCCGGTCCGCTTCGCCGAAAGACGAAGCGTGGTTTCGCGCGTCAGATCGACAGCCTGAAGGCGGCATAGGGTAGGACGGACGGATCGATCCACCAATGCTGGATCTTGCCCCGCCAGACGAAGCTCTCGCCGGTCACGAGATTTTCCGCCTTCACCGAACCGTCGTCCGGAAGTCCAAGTTCCCAGAACGGCACCTCGAAGCTGCCGCCCTGTCCCGCGAAGGGATCGAGCGAGACGATGAAGAGGAGGAAGCTCGACCGGTCGGGCGTGCGCTTGCCATAGCAAAGGAGATTGTCGTTCCAGATATTGTAGAAGGCGAGATCGCGAAAATTGCGCATCGCCGGCTCGTCGCGGCGGATCCTATTGAAGAAGGCGATATCGTCCCGAATATTGCCGGGCGCCTTCCAGTCGAAGGCGCGGATCTCGTATTTCTCGGAGTTGAGATACTCCTCCTTGCCCTGAACGGGCAGGTATTCGCAGAGCTCGAATCCGGAATAGACGCCGTAATTGCCACCAAGGGTCGCCGCCAGCGCGAGCCGGATCTGGAAGCCGGGGCGGCCCGAGGTCTGCAGGAAGCGCGGGTTGATGTCGGGCGTGTTGACGAAGAAGTTCGGCCGCATGTACTCGGCGCATTCTTCCTGCGTGAGTTCGGTCAGATACTCCGTCAGCTCCCCCTTCAAATTCCGCCAGGTGAAGTAGGAATAGGACTGGTTGTAGCCGACCTTCGCCAGCCGCTTCATCGGCTTCGGCCGGGTGAAGGCCTCGGCGAGGAAGATCGCACCAGGCTCCGTCCGGCGCACTTCGGCGATCATCCACTCCCAGAAGGGAAAAGGCTTGGTGTGCGGATTGTCGACGCGGAAGATGCGCACGCCCTTTTCGATCCAGAACAGCACGATGTCGCGCAGTTCGTACCAGAGCGAGGGAATCGCGCCGCGGTAGAAGTGGACGTTGACGATGTCCTCGTACTTCTTCGGCGGGTTCTCGGCGAACTTGATCGAGCCGTCGGGCCGCCAGTCGAACCATTCCGGATGCTGCTTGATCCAGGGATGATCGGGCGCGCACTGGATGGCGAAATCGATGGCGATCTCCATCCCGTGCTCGCGCGCCTTGCCGACAAGCCGGGCGAAATCCTCGAAAGTGCCAAGTTCGGGATGGAGCGCGTCGTGGCCGCCCTCGGCCGAGCCGATGGCATAGGGGCTGCCCGGATCGTCGGGACCCGGCGTCAGCGTATTGTTCTTGCCCTTGCGATTGGTCTTGCCGATCGGGTGAATCGGCGGAAAGTAGAGGACGTCGAAACCCATCTCCTCGATGTCGGGAAGACGCTTGATGACGTCGTCGAACGTGCCGTGGCGCATGGGATCGCCGGACTGCGAGCGTGGCATCAACTCATACCAGGCGCTGAACCCGGCGGCCTCGCGGTCGACCCACACGGGTACGTCAGTGGCATACCGGGTCAGGTTCGTCCGGTCGCCCGTCGCCTCAAGGATGCGGACGGTCTCGGCATCCATCAGCAGCGCATACTGCCCTTCGCCGTCTCCCTTGGACTTCAGACGGTCGAGCTTCTGGACGAGCGCCTTCAGCGCCTTCTGATCGTCTCTGCCACCCCGCCCGGAAGCGGTGGCGGCGTCGAGAAGATTGCGTCCCTCGATGAGCTCGAGGGTGATGTCGAGACCGGCGGTCTTCTTCTTCACCGCCTCGTATCGCCATGTCGCGGACAGGTCGCGCCAGGCGATGATCGAGAAACGGTGGGGACCCGGGGTCGCGAACGAAATCTCGCCGCTCCATCGATCGTTCTCGACGAAGGTCAGCGGCATTTCGTTTTCTGCCGCGCCCGCAGGTCCATAGACGACCGCGGCACCCAGCACCTCGTGGCCGTCGCAATAGATGTCCGCCTCGACGATCAGCGGCTCGCCTTCCAGGCGCTTGACGGCAAAGCGACCGCCATCGATCTCCGGCGCGACTCCCTCGATGACGACGCGAGAGGCAGCCAATGCCTGCAAACGCGCTTCCACATCCGCCTGGTTGGTTTTGAGAGGAACTCGCTTGGGCTTGCGGGTCGCTTCGATGGCATCAGCCATGATGAACCTTCCGGGGCAGTTTCGGGAAAGGGCGATCGAGCAGCGAAGCTCGCGAGACTCTGCGCTCGGGCCGGCCTCGACGATTCCGCCTGTTCAAGGTGAACCGCGTCGGCGGCAAGAGGTTGCGCTGCAGCGAAGGAAAGTTTGCCATCCTTCGCCTCAGGCGGAATGAGCCTTCACATTCAGACGCTGCTCGCCGAGATGCGTTCCGCCGAGCGAAATGATGTCTCCCGCCTGTAGCCAGCGCGGCGGCTTCATCCCTGCGCCGACGCCCGCCGGCGTGCCCGTGGTGATGACGTCGCCCGGCTGGAGAGCGATGAACTGCGAGATATAGGCGACGAGCGTCCGCACCGGGAAGATCATCGTCGACGTCGAGCCCGCCTGCATCCGGGTACCCGACACGTCGAGCCAGAGATCGATCGCCTGGACGTCCGCGATCGCGTCGGTCGTCACGAGCCATGGCCCCAGCGGTCCGAAGGTCGGCGCGCTCTTGCCCTTCATCCACTGGCCGCCCCGCTCCTTCTGCCAGGCACGTTCGGAGACGTCGTTGCATAGGCAAAAGCCGGCGACATGATCGAGCGCGTCGGCTTCCGAAACATTGAAGGCGCTCTCGCCGATGACGATCGCGATCTCGACTTCCCAGTCAAGCTTCGTCGAGCCCGGCGGAATGATCACGTCGTCATGCGGCCCGACGATCGACGAAGTCGCCTTGTTGAACAGCACCGGTTCCGTCGGCAGCTCGGCGCCGGTTTCGGCCGCATGATCGGCATAGTTCAGTCCGACCGCGATGAAGTTGCCGACGCGCCCGACGCAGGGCCCCAGCCGCCGCGAGGGGTCCGCCTTCGGCAGGCTCTTGGGATCAAGCGCGCGGATGCGCGCGATGCCGGCCCGCGACAGGTGGTCTCCGGCGATGTCGTCGATCTCTCCGGAAAGGTCGCGCAGGACGTGATCGGCATCGATCATTCCCGGCTTCTCCGCGCCCGGCTCGCCAAATCGCACCAGTCTCATGCTCGTCTCCCCTGTCCCGGCCGCCCGAAGGCGGTCTCTGCAGTGTGAACATAGGTGAGTGAACCCGATTGTCGCGCCGCGATGGCGACCAAAGATGTCGCCATGCCGCGAGGAATGCCCGTCTTCCCGTCTGCTCGGCGCAGCCAGACTTCATCGGCTACGGCAGAAAAAAGCTCTCGCGCCTTGCCCAGGAGTAGTTGCCGGTAAGTCATGCACAAGGAAGTCGATATACGTCGTTGATAGCTAGTTCGCTCCCGTTCGACTGCTTGACCTAGAAGGCAAGTCGGCCTGTTAAAATGGTATGCTGTGGAAACTTTACTAGACATGCAGGCGACAAGTGCCCCGGCTGAAGTGACACTGTTGCAGACATCACGATTGCTAAGGGATGAATACCTTGGCCGGATGTCGGTAGTGAAGACCGACGAGTTTGCGCAGTTGCCCGAGATCGCGACGCTGTACCATGCCAAGCGGGCGCTGAAGCGGATCTGCGAGGCGAACGAGCTTGCAGGTTTCGCCCTGCTGACGGTGAAACTGGACGGGGGGGCAGTCTCGTTCGAGATGGTGACGTCGAACTGGACGGACGATCCGGTTGCGGCGCTCGACCACCTCGTCGAAACCGATCGTCAGGCCAAGGCGCAGCTTCTGGGCGCGATCGCGCCGTTCCGGCTCGCGGCAGAGCAGCAGGTCTCCGGCCTGGACAAGGCGGTCTTCCTGCCCCTGTTCTGCGAGCGCGCCCGCGGTGCGATGCTGGTCGCCCCGAAGGGCAAGATGCCCTCCATCGAATCCTACGGCGAGCTGCATCTCTACACGCTCTATCTCTTCGCGCGGCTGACGGGCCTGCTCCAGCCCCGCACGGTCACCACCTCGCTGGCGCCGCGAGAGATCGAGTGCCTGCGCTGGAGTGCCGCCGGGAAGACATCGTCGGAGATCGCGGGCATCATCGGCGTCTCCGAGAACACGGTGAACTCCTATCTGAGCTCCGCCGCGCAGAAGATGAACGCGGTCAACCGCGTGCAGACCGTCGCCCACGCCATCCGCCTCGGCCTGCTCGGCTGATCCGTGTGCGGCTCCGGCCGCGGCCTGTTCGGTGTTTACTGGGCCGACTGCCGCTCGCCCGACGGAGACGCAGGCGCACGGCCCGCTTCTTCACGGGGCGCAAGACCCGGAACCCCGGCCCCGTGTCGCTCGTGCACCCGGCGCCCGGCGGCATAGGTCGCCACGATGGAGCGGTCGTCCCCCATCGTCATCAGTACGAACAGCTCTTCCGACAGCGTCCCGGCGCGGGCCATGCGCCGCCGCAAGGCCGGCGTCGCGGCCGAGTCGAGAACCACCATATCGGCGTCGAAGCCCGGGGCAAGCCGGCCGATCCGCGTCTCCAGCCCGAGCGCATGCGCATTGCCGGCCGTCATCATGTGGAAGGCGTCGTCAGCCGTCAGCGTCTGGCCGTTCAGCGCCAGCACCTTGTAGGCTTCGGCCGCCGTCTGCAGCATCGAGTAGCTGGTGCCGCCGCCGATGTCGGTGGCAAGGCCGATCCGGATGCCGGCGCCGCGCATCGCGGCGAGATCGAAAAGCCCCGAGCCGAGAAAGAGGTTCGACGTCGGGCAGAAGATCGCGGAGGCATCTGCCTTCCCGAGAGCGTTTCGTTCGCGATCGCTGAGATGGAGGCAGTGGCCGAACAGCGCCTTCTCGCGGACGAGCCCATGCCGTTCGTAGACCTCCGTATAGTCCTTCGACCAGGGGAACAGCTCGCGCACGAAGGCGAGCTCGGCATGATTCTCGGAAAGATGCGTCTGGATGTGGAGCTCCGGATACTCCGCGGCGAGAACCCCCGTCGCGGTCAGCTGCGCCTCGCTGGAGGTCGGCGCAAAGCGCGGCGTGATGGCGTAGGCAAGACGCCCCTTGCCGTGCCAGCGCTCGATCAGCGCCTTCGACTGGAGATAGCCGCTCTCGGCCGTATCGAGGAGCGCGGGCGGCGCGTTGCGGTCCATCATCACCTTGCCGGCGATCATGCGGAGCTTGCGCCGGTCCGCTTCGGCGAAGAAGGCGTCGACGCTGGCGGGATGCGACGTGCAGTAGACCGCGGCCGTCGTCGTGCCGCAGCGCAGGAGTTCATCGATCAGGAAGACCGAGGCCTCGTGCGCGATCTCGGGATCGCCATAGCGGCTCTCCTCGGGAAAGGTGTATTTCGCCAGCCATTCCAACAGCTCGGCCCCGTAGGAGCCGATCACCTGCGTCTGCGGCATGTGGAGATGCGGGTCGATGAAGCCCGGTATGATCAGATGCGGGCGATGGTCGACGACGGCGACGTCGCCCGCCAGCCGCTTCAGGATCGGCGCGGCCTCGCCGACCTCGGTGATCACGCCGTTCTGGGCGACGACGATGCCGTCCTCGATGAAGCGCACGGCATGGGCGCTGAGGGCCGGGTCTGCGTCGAAGGATACGAGGCGGCCGCGCAGTGCGGTCCTGCGCGAAGGGGGATCGATCATGGTCACGGCCGATAGACTCCGTCGCCGGACCGGATCCAGGCAGAGAGAAGACGGCGCTCGCCGGGTTCGAGACCGGTGATGTTTCCGGGTGGCATCGCGTGGCTGCGCACGGCCTGGACCTCGATCAGGGAGACGTTGTGGAGGATGTCGTCCTCGCTCTCCAGGAGGACGTTCTTCGGGGCAATGACGAGACCCGGCCAGAGCGGCTCGCGGGCATGGCACATGGCGCAACGGGCCTGCACGATCCCCGTCGCCTCGGCAAAGTGCACCGAGGCCAGAAGGGCCGCCTGCGGGTCGCCCTTGCCCTGCCGCGAAGCCGCTTCCGCCGGCGCGACGCGCCAGCCCGGCGCGCCCGACAGAGTGATGACGGCGGCAAACAGCACGCCCGCCACGCCCCAGCACCACCAGAGTTTCCGGTGCGTGCGGTGCAGCGTGTTGAAGAAGTGCCGGATGACGGCGCCCATCAGCAGCACCAGCCCGGCGATCGCCCAGTTCCACTGCGTCGCAAACGCCAGCGGATAGTGGTTCGACAACATCAGGAAGACGACCGGGAGCGTCAGGTAATTGTTGTGCAGCGAACGCTGCTTGGCCTCGGCGCCGAGATGGGCCGGGGGCGTGCGCCCCGCCTTGAGGTCGGCGACGACGATCCGCTGGTTCGGGATGATCAGCCGGAAGACGTTCGCCGTCATGATCGTCGCGATCATCGCGCCGGTGTGCAGCATCGCCCCGCGCCCCGAAAACACCTGCGCGAAGAGATAGGAGGCGAGAACGACATAGACGAAGAGCGCGGCCAGCAGCGCCGTGTCGTTCTTCTTCAGCGGCGACTTGCACAGGAGATCGTAGACGACCCAGCCGAGCGCGAGGCCGGCAATGCCGATCGCCGATGCGCCCCAGACCGGCAGATCGGCGCGCTCGGGGTCGATCAGATAGAGATCGGCGCCGAGATAGTAGACGAGGAAGAGCAGCGCCGCGCCCGACAGCCAGGTCGAGTAGCTCTCCCATTTGAACCAGGTGAGATCCTCCGGCATGTCGGGCGGGGCGACCATGTACTTCTGGACGTGGTAGAAGCCGCCGCCATGCACCTGCCACGCCTCCCCGCCGACGCCCGGCGGCAGGACCCGTGACTTGCGAAGGCCGAGATCGAGGGCGATGAAGTAGAAGGAGGAGCCGATCCAGGCCATGGCGGTGACGACATGCACCCAGCGGACGGCGAAGGAGAGCCATTCGGTGACATAGGGGGCCATGCGGATTGCCTTGGTGTTGTGTTGCGGATCGGCGCCACTGTGGCGGCGCTCGCCCCCCTCTGGGCTGCTGCCCATCTCCCCCTCAAGGGGGGAGATCAGCTATTCTCTGCCCTTGGCGCGCTCGATCTCCCCCCTTGAGGGGGAGATGCCCGGCAGGGCAGAGGGGGGTGAACCGCCGCCCCCTGTACCGAGTCTGAACGCTGGTCGCCTCAAGACTTCACGCCCTCGACATACCAGTCCATCTTCAGCAGGTCGCCGTCCGGAATGACCGTGCCGGCCGGGATCTTCTCGGCGCCCGACTGGTCGTTGATCGGCCCGGTGAAGATCTGGAAAGTGCCGGTCTTGGTATCGTCGACGATCTTCTGGGCGGCGGCCTTCACGTCCTCGGGCATCTTCGGGTTGAAGGGTGACATCTGGACGAAGTCTTCCTTCATGCCGTGCCAGACGTCGCCGGCCTTCCAGGTACCGTCGAGCACCGACTGGAGCGTCTGCGTGTAGTACGGGCCCCACTGATCGACGATCGCCGTCATGTGGGCGTTCGGGGCGAAGCTCTGCATGTCCCAGGCCTGGCCGAAGGCGATGGCGCCGCGCTGCTCGGCGGCCTGCAGGGGCCCCGGCGAGTCGGTGTGCTGGGTGATGATGTCGGCGCCCTGGTCCATCAGCGCCTTGGCGGCATCCGCCTCCTTGGCCGGATCGTACCAGGAATTGACCCAGACGACCTGCGTCTCGAAGTCGGGGTTGATCTTGCGCGCGGCCAGCGTGAAGGCGTTGATGCCCATCACGACTTCCGGGATCGGGAAGGAGGCGACATAGCCGCCCTTGCCGGTCTTCGACATCATCGCCGCAATGGTGCCGAGGACAGCGCGGCCCTCGTAGAAGCGGGAGTTATAGATGCCCATGTTCGGGGCGGTGGTGAAGCCGGTCGCATGCTCGAACTTCACGTCCGGGAACTGCTTGGCGACCTTGGCGGTCGGCTGCATGAAGCCGAAGGAGGTGGTGAAGATGATGTCGTTGCCGTCCTGCGCCAGCTGGCGGATGACGCGCTCGGCGTCCGGCCCCTCGGCGACGTTCTCGACGAAACTCGTCTCGACCTTGGCGCCGAGCTTTTCCATGGCGTATTTGCGGCCCTGGTCGTGGGCATAGGTCCAGCCGAAATCGCCGACCGGGCCGACATAGACGAAGGCCGCCTTGACGGTCTCCTTCTTGGCTTCCTGGGCGAAGGCAAAGCCCGGCAGGCTGGCGAGGACCAGGAGGGAAGCGCCTCCGGCGAGCAGTTGGCGGCGGGTCATGACGGTCATGGTGGCACTCCTTGTAGCGATGGTGGACGGGTTGACGGGCAAGATCAGGTGGTCGCCCGGAACGGCTTTCCGAGACAGGCGGGCGCGATGCTCCCGGCCCGGCCGATCGAGATCACGGCGAGGACGACGATGGTGGCAAGGTAGGGCAGGCTCGACAGGAATTCCGGCGCGAAGGCGGAGAAGCCCGCGGCCTTCGCCTGCAGTTCCAGCGTGATGACCGCCCCGAACAGATAGGCGCCGAGCGCCAGCCGTCCCGGCCTCCAGGAGGCGAAGACGACGAGGGCGATGGCGATCCAGCCCCGCCCGGCGGTCAGCCGCTCGGCCCACATCGGCGTCAGGACCAGCGAGTAATAGGCGCCGCCGAGCCCGGCCATGGCGCCGCCGAAGAGGACGGCGAGATAGCGCACCTTCAGGACTGGATAGCCGATTGAATGGGCGGCGGCATCCGATTCGCCAACGGCGCGCAGGATCAGCCCGGCGCGGCTGCGCGACAGGAACCACCAGACGGCGACGGTCAGGAGGAGCGCGATGTAGACCAGGGGCGAATGGCCGAAGACGAGGCGCAGCACCGGGTCGGCGGCAAGGCTCGACGGAAAGACGAGGCCGAGCGTCTGCGTCGTCAGGCCGACGAAGGGGGCGCCCGCAAGCGCCGAGATGCCGGTGCCGAAGATGGTGAGGGCAAGGCCCGTCGCCACCTGGTTCGCGGTGAGGCTGAGGGCGAGAACGGCAAAGACCATCGATGCCGCGCCGGCGGCCACCATCGCCGCCAGGCAGCCGAGCGCCGGACTGCCGGTCGTCACGGCCGTCGCAAATCCGGCGACGGCGCCGATCAGCATCATGCCCTCGACGCCGAGATTGAGGACGCCCGACTTTTCCGCCACGAGTTCGCCGAGCGCGGCGATGAGGATGGGCGTCGCTGCCGCGGCGAGCGTCATCAGGATCGAGATTGCCAGCGTCGTCGTCATGGCGCCACCGTGCGGGCAGTCGCCACCGGCTCGGCTTGGCTCGCAGCGTCGATACCGAGCACCAGGCGGTAGCGGACCAGAATGTCGGCGGCGAGGAGAAAGAACAGCATCAGCGACTGGAACACGCCGGCCGCCGCCGCCGGCAGGCCGATCGTCGTCTGCGCGCTCTCGCCGCCGACATAGGTCAGCGCCAGGACGAGCGCGGCGAGGAGGATGCCGATGGGATGCAGCCGGCCGAGAAAGGCGACGATGATCGCGGTATAGCCGTAGCCCGTCGGAAATCCCGGCACCATCTGGCCGAAAGGCCCGGCGACCTCGATGGCGCCGGCAAGGCCGGCAAAGCAGCCGCCGGCCATCAGCGCCAGCCAGATCGTGCGCTTTTCACGGAAACCGCCATAGCGCGCGGCGTTCGGCGCGAGGCCGACGACGCGGACCTGGAAGCCCATGACGCTGCGGGCCAAAAGGAACCAGACCGTCAGCGCCAGAGCGGCGGCGATCGGCACGCCGATGTGGACGAGCGTGCCGGGAATGGCGATCGGCAGCGTCTGCGCCGCACCGAAGAGGATCGTCTGCGGAAAGTTGAAACCCATCGGATCCTTCCAGGGACCCCGCATCAGAAAGTACAGGAGCTGAATGGCGACATAGTTCAGCATCAGGCTGGAGAGGATCTCGTTGACGCCGAGCCGGGTGCGCAGCAGCGCCGGCACCGCGGCATAGGCCATGCCGCCGATGATGCCGGCAAGGATCATCGCCGGCAGGATCCAGGCGCCGGTCATCTCAGCCGTCAGCAGCGCCACGGCGGTGCCACCGAGACCGCCCAGCACGTACTGGCCCTCGGCGCCGATGTTCCAGACATTGGCCCGAAAGCCGATCGACAGGCCGATGGCGATGATCGCGAGCGGCGCGGCCTTCACCAGAAGGTCCTGCCAGCGATAGGCCGACATCAGCGGCGTCAGGAAGATCTCGCGGATCGCGCCGATGCCGTCATAGCCGAGCAGCGTGAAGCCGAGCGCACCGACGAGGACGGTTGCCACGACCGCGATCACCGGCGCGGCGAACACCATCGACCGGCTGGGGGCGAGCCGTGGGACGAGCCTAGGCCCCATGCACGGCTCCGACGATCTCCGCCGAAAGCGGCTGTGGCGGCAGGTTCGCGCCATGGACGCCGCCCATCAGGAGCCCCAGCGTTTCGATCGACACGCCCTTCACGTCCATGACCGGCGAGAGACGCCCCTCGTTGATCACCGCGATGCGGTCACACAGGTCGAGGAGTTCGTCGAGGTCCTGGCTGACCACGAGGATCGCCGCACCCTTGGCGGCGAGGTCGAGCATGGCCTGGCGGATGAAGCCGGCCGCGCCCGCATCCACCCCCCAGGTCGGCTGCGACACGACGAGGACGGCGGGGTCCTGCATGATTTCGCGGCCCATGATGAATTTCTGCAGATTGCCGCCCGAGAGACTGGAGGCAAAGGCCCGTGGACCGGTCGAGCGGACCGAGAAGGCGCCGATGACGTCGGCCGCGTAAGCGCGCGCCGCGAACGGCCTGAGGAAACCGCCGACGGCAAGCCGCTTGCGACCGCGGGCCGAGAGAACGGCATTGTCCGAGAGGTTCATGCCCGGCACGGCCGCGTGGCCGTTGCGCTCCTCGGGCACGGCTGCAAGGCCCCGGCGCCGGCGGCCGTCGACACTCAAACCGTTGATCTCGGCGCCATCGAGCGCGATCCGCCCTGATCCGGGCACTTCGCCCGAAAGTGCGGCGATCAGTTCGTTTTGGCCGTTGCCGGCGACGCCCGCGATGCCGAGGATCTCGCCGGCCCGCACGGTGAAGCCGATTTCCTTCAGGCTGGTGCCGAAAGGCGGCTCCCCCGGCGCCGACAGATTTTCGACGACCAGCCGGTCGGCCCCGGCGCCGCCACCATTCTTGTGCGACAGGTCCTTCAGCGTGCCGCCGATCATCATCTCGGCCATCGAGCGCGCCGTCTCCTGCCGCGGGTCGCAGGTCGCGACGACCTTGCCGAAGCGCAGGATGGTGGCGCTCTCGCACAGCGCCTTGATCTCGGAAAGCTTGTGCGAAATGTAGAGGATCGAGCAGCCCTCGGCCGCGAGCTTGCGCAGGATCTGGAAGAGCTTTTCCACCTCCTGCGGCGTCAGCACCGAGGTCGGCTCGTCCATGATCAAAAGTTTCGGCTTCGTCAGGAGCGCCCGGACGATCTCGATGCGCTGGCGCTCGCCGACGGAAAGCGTGTGGACGTAGCGGTGCGGGTCGAGCGAGAGGTCGTAGGTCGCGAGCAGCGCCCGGACCTCGCCCTCCAGCGCCTTGCGCGGCGGCGGATGATCCAGCCCGAGCGCGATGTTCTCCAGCACCGTCATCGCCTCGAACAGCGAAAAATGCTGGAACACCATGCCGATGCCGAGTTTTCGCGCCTCACGGGGACTGGCGATCGTGACCGGTCGCCCGTCCCAGAGCACGGTTCCCTCGTCGGCCTTCTGCACGCCATAGATGATCTTGACGAGCGTCGACTTGCCGGCGCCGTTCTCGCCGAGCAGCGCATGGATCTCGCCGGCACCGACCGAGAAGGACACGTCCTCGTTGGCGGTGACGCCCGGAAAGCGCTTGGTGATGTGGCTGAGCTCAAGACGCGCGGGCATGGCGTCCTTTCGGCTGGACGGAGGCGATGGGCTCACTATTGCACTGCGATGCAGCGTCCGCCACGGGGCCCGCGGCTTTTTCCTCAGCCTTCCCCAGAAGCACCGAAACGAGTTCGGCGGCGGTCAACGCGGCGATGACTTCCGGCCGCTTGTCGCGCACGGCCAGCCCGCCGATCGGCAGGACAAGCCGGTCAATCAGCGCCTCGGCGCCCGCGTCGCGCAAATGCCGGCGAAATTTCTCCCGCTTCGTCGCCGAGCCGATCATGCCGACATAGGTTGCGTCCCCCCGCCCGAGCGCCGCGGCGGCGATGAGGAAATCGAGCTGATGGTCGTGCGTCATGACGAGGAAGGCCGTGCCCGGCCGCGCCGCAGCGACCGCCGTCTCCGGCAGTGCGAGAGCGCGGGCGTCGACGCCCTCCGGCAAGGTCGCGAGCGCATCCGGGCGGGTGTCGACGACGCCGACCTGCAACGGCAGCAGAGCGAGCGCCCGGGCCAGCGACTGGCCGGTATGGCCGGCGCCGAAGATCAGGACTGCCGGACGCGCCGCGGCTTGGGCGCGATCGCGGGCTTCCTCTGATGCCAGAAGCGCTGCATCGACGGCGGCAAGCGCCAGCGTCACATGCCCGCCGCAGCACTGGCCGATGCGGGGGCCGAGCGGCACGGCAAGCATGGCTTCTGCCTCGCCGGCGGCGATCATCGTGCGGGCCCGCTCGATGCTCAGACGTTCCAGCGCCCCGCCGCCAACAGTGCCGGTCGAGGTCGCAGCCGTGACAACCATCGCCGCCCCCGCCTCCCGCGGCGTCGAGCCGAGCGCCGACGCGACGCGCACGAGGATGGCGGGCTCGCCCGAGGCGAGGAGTGTGCGCAGACGGGCCGCGAGATCGATCATGGCACGAACCAAGCGGGAGGATGGATGATCCCTTCGTTGACGCCACCGCCAAACACCCCCCTCTGGCTTGCCAGCCGGCAGGCAGAGGGGGGTATGACGGCAAGATCGCCCAAAAGCACAGCAACCGATGTCGGCTGACAGAGCCGCCCGGTCAGAATGTAATCGGTGAGGCTAGCGGCCTTCACCCCGCCCCCCGCACGGCATCCACGGCGGCGAGTATGCGCTCCGGCGTCGCCGGCGCGTCGAGATCGGGAAACGCCCGGCCCTCCCCCGCCGCGCAGACTGCGTCCGTCAGCGCCGAGAACACCGAGATCGCCAGCATGAAGGGCGGCTCGCCCACGGCCTTGGAGCGGTAGATGGTCTCGGCCCGGTTCTCGCCCTTCGTCCAGAGATTCACGCGAAAATCGTCGGGACGGTCGTTGGCGGTCGGGATCTTGTAGGTCGAGGGCGCGTGCGTGCGCAGCCGGCCGGCCTTGTCCCACCAGAGCTCCTCCGTGGTCAGCCAGCCCATGCCCTGGATGAAGCCGCCCTCGATCTGGCCGAGATCCAGCGCCGGATTCAGCGAGCGGCCGACATCGTGCAGGATGTCTGCGCGCAAGAGCCGGTTCTCGCCCGTCAGCGTGTCGATCACCACTTCCGAGCAGGCGGCGCCATAGGCGAAATAGTAGAAGGGCGTGCCGGTGGCGCTCTCGCGGTCGTAGGAAATGCCGGGCGTGGCATAGAAGCCGGTCGAGGACAGCGAGACGCGGGCGAGATAGGCCTCGGCGACGAGATCGCAGAAGCGCTTCTCCACCGTGCCGATCCGCACCCGGTTGGGCAGGAAGACGACGCTCTCCGGCGCCACCCGATACTGCGCGGCGGCATAGGCGATCAGCCGCTCCTTGATCGTGCGCGCGGCGGCCTGCGCCGCCATGCCGTTGAGATCGGAGCCGGACGAAGCGGCGGTGGCGGAGGTGTTCGGCACTTTCGCCGTCGTCGTGGCGGTGATCCTGACCTTGCCGACGTCGATCTGGAACTCCTCTGCGACGACCTGCGCCACCTTGGTGAACAGGCCCTGCCCCATCTCGGTGCCGCCATGGTTCAGATGCACCGAGCCGTCCTTGTAGACATGCACGAGCGCTCCGGCCTGGTTGAGATGGCTTGTCGTGAAGGAGATGCCGAATTTCACCGGCGTCAGGGCAAGGCCCTTCTTGAGGATCGGACTGGCCGCATTGAAAGCCTTCACCGCCGCGCGCCGGGCCCGGTAGCTGCTGGAAGCCTCCAGCTCCGCGACGATCTCGCCAATCACCGAATCCGTCACCGCCATGTGGTAGGGCGTCAGCGCCGCCCCCTCGGCGGGATAGAAGTTTCGGATCCGTACGTCGAGCGGATCCATGCCGAGGTCGAAGGCGATGCGGTCGATCGCCCGCTCGATGCCGACCATCCCCTGCGGCCCGCCGAAGCCGCGAAAGGCGGTGTTGGAGACGGTATGCGTCTTCAGCCGTCGCGAACGGATGCGGGCCGCGGGCAGCGCATAGGCATTGTCGGCATGGAACATGGCCCGATCAGCGATGGCGCCCGAAAGATCCTTGGAATAGCCGCAGCGGATGAGATGGCCGAAATCGGCGGCCGCGATCCGTCCGTTCTCGGCATAGCCGAGGTCGTAGCGGATGCGCGCCTCGTGGCGCTTCCCGGTCATCTCCATGTCGTCGTCGCGGTCGAGCCGGCATTTGGCCGGCCGCCCGGTCTTTTGCGCCACGAGCGCGGCGACCGCGGCAAACAGCGCCGGCTGGCTCTCCTTGCCCCCGAACCCGCCGCCCATGCGCCGGACTTCCACCGTCACCGCGTGGTCGGCAAGGCCGAGCGTCTTGGCGACATTGTGCTGGACCTCGGACGGGTGCTGCGTCGAGGAGCGCACCAGCATGTCGCCGTCCTCGCCGGGGATCGCCACGGCGATCTGCCCTTCGAGGTAGAAATGATCCTGGCCGCCGAGATCGAGCGCGCCGTGGATGCGGCGCGGCGCGGCCGAAAGGGCTGCATCGACATCGCCGAGCCGCATTTCGTGCGGCGGCAGGAGATCGGCGCCGACAGCGTCGGCCAGCTTTTCTGCCGCATCGATCGAGATCGCGGCGGGGAGATCCTCGTAGCCGATGACGGCCAGCTTCGCCGCCGCGCGCGCGGCAGCCACCGTCTCGGCGGCGACGGCAAAGATCGACTGGCCGACATATTCGACAACGTCTTCGGCAAAGATCGGATCGTCGCCGAAGACCGGTGAATAGTCGTTGATCCCGGGAATGCCGGCCGCGGTCAGGACCGCCACGACGCCTTCGGCGCTGCGGACGGCGGCAAGGTCCATCCCCGTGATCCGCGCATGCGCCCGGGTCGACATGGCGACGTACACCTGCAGCGTCCCCGGCAGTTCCGGGTCGTCGTCGATGTAGCGGGCCGCGCCAGAGACGTGTTTCGCCGCGCTGTCGTGGGCGAGCGCCGCGGCGACGCCGCCCACGATGCTCGCCTGGGGCGGTGGCGGTGTCTCAGTTAGATCCGCGGGCGTGACCGTTCCGGCCATGCCGCGGTCTTGCACCCGGCTCTCGCCGTCGGGGTGATCCATCGCCGCCGTCATGCGACGTCCAGCACGCTGGTGGCGGTGCCGCCCTCGTGCTCCAGGCGAAACCGCGTCAGCAGGTTCTGCGCCACCGTCAGGCGATAGGCGGCCGAGGCGCGCATGTCGTCCAAGGGCTGGAAATCCTCGGCCAGCGCCTGGGCTGCCCGCGCCACGGCTCCGATGTCGAAGGGCCGGCCGACGAGCGCCGCCTCCGCCTGCGCCGCCCGCTTCGGCGTTGCCGCCATGCCGCCGAAGGCGAGCCGCGCGTCGATGATCGTGTCGCCCTCGAAGGTCAGCCGCAGCGCCGCCAGCACGGCAGAAATGTCGGAATCGAAGCGTTTCGAGATCTTGTGGCAGAAGAAGCGCTGATGGGCGAAGAGCCCCGGCACCTCGACCGCCGTGACGAACTCGCTCGGCGCCCGGTCCTGCCGGCCATAGGCGACGAAAAAATCTTCCAGCGCGAGGTTGCGCGCC
This sequence comes from Aureimonas sp. SA4125, assembly GCF_019973775.1. Lineage (NCBI taxonomy): Bacteria > Pseudomonadati > Pseudomonadota > Alphaproteobacteria > Hyphomicrobiales > Aurantimonadaceae > Aureimonas > Aureimonas sp. SA4125. The sequence continues at coordinate 4,028,582 of NZ_AP025032.1, forward strand.
GTGTCGCCTTGGCGCAGATGCAGCCGCGCGCCGAGCGCGATCAGCGCCGGCGGCAGGTCGCCGATCGGCGAGCCGTTGGCGATGTTGCCGCCGACCGTGCCGGCATTGCGGATCTGCGCCCCGGCAAAGCGCCGGACGAGTTCGCCAAGCGCCGGGTGCAAATTCGCGAGCTTGGCCTGGGCATCGCGGTGGGTCACCGCCGCGCCGATGAACAGGCTGCCGCCGGCCTCCTCGATCATCCGGATGTCGGCGACGCGCGAGACGTCGATCATGACAGGCAGATCCCGGTGCTGCTTCGTCACCCAGAGCCCGACATCCGTCGCCCCGGCGACGAGTACCGCATCGGGATGGGCGGCGTAGAGATCGGCAAGATCGTCGACGTCGCCGGGCGACAGCCACAGCCCGCCGGCGCCCCCGTAGCGGAACACGCCGCCACCTCTGAGAGTCGCCAGCCGGGCGGCGAGAACGGCATCGGCGGCCGCCGTATCCGGCAAGCGTGTCGCGGCGAGCCGCAGGCCGGCCTCGATGATCGGGCCGTAGCCGGTGCAGCGGCAGAGATTGCCGGAAATGGCGTCCTTCACCTTCTGCCGGTCGGAGATCGCGCCGTTCAGCCAGCCGGCATAGAGCTGCATGACGAAACCCGGCGTACAGAAGCCGCATTGGCTGGCATGGGTCTCGACCAGGGCGGTCTGGATCGGGTGCGGCCCATCGCGTCCGAGATGTTCGACCGTCTCGATCGCCCGCCCGTGCAGTGACGGCACGAACTGGATGCAGGCGTTGACGGCGCGACGGCGCAGGCCGTTCTGTCCATCCGGCTCCAGCATCAGCACCGTGCAGGCGCCGCAGTCGCCTTCGGCGCAGCCCTCCTTCGTGCCGGTCAGACGCTCGGTCTGGCGAAGGTGGTTCAATACGGTCGTCGTCGGCGCGAGGCTGACAATCTCGCGCTCCTCGCCATTGAGGATGTACCGGATCGGCGTCGCGGACTCGAAGCGCACGACTCAGCTACCCCGATAGGTTGAATAGCCATAGGGCGAGAGCAGCAGCGGCACATGGTAGTGCCGGATTTCCCCGACGCTGAAGCGCACGGCGATGTCGTCGAAGAAGGGCGCCGCGCCCCCGGCGGGCATGGTCGCGGCGAGATAGGGTCCGGCGGCGAAGACGATATCGTACTGGCCGGGCACGAAGGCCGTGCCCGCGAGGAGGGGCTTGTCGCAGCGGCCGTCGGCATTCGTCTGCGCCCTTGCCAACGGCGTGCGCCGGCCGTCCGCGTCGACGGCAAACAGTGTCACCGCCATGCCCGCGGCGGGCTTGCCGAGGCTGGTGTCGAGGACATGCGTCGTCAGCCGTCCCCCCTCGTTCTCCGCCATCACGCGACCTTCGTTTTTGACCATCTGGTAAAGCCAGTGTGCAACGGGCCGGATGGCGGCGTCCAGAGCAAAGCGCGGGGCTGATGATGGCCGTTGCCGGGGGTAAGGAAATATCTTACCTCTTTTCCGTCCAGTCTCTGAGGAGAGGAGTTCCGGGGCATGATCACGAGCAGGCTCAGTTCGAAGTCCCAGACCACCATTCCCCAGCCGGTGCGCAAGGCGCTCAATCTGAGGGAAGGCGACGAACTGGTCTATGTGATCGAGAACGGCCGGGTCATCCTGATGCGCGACGAAGGCGACATCTTCAGCAATCCCTTCGCGACCTTCACCGAATGGGATAGCGACGCCGATCACAAAGCCTATGACAAGCTTTGAGCAAGGCGACGTCGTCGTCGTTCCGTTTCCCTACACCGAGCGCGACACCGCCTATCGCCGGCCGGCCCTCATCGTCTCGACAAAGCTTCTCGGACCGATGCGACTCGCCTGGGTGATGATGATCACCAGTGCCGACAACGCGCCGTGGGAGGGGGACGTTCATCTGGGAGCGGCCTATGCCGACGTTGGACTTTTCGATCCCTCCGTGGTTCGCACGGCCAAGATCGCCAATGTCGAGACGGTCGGCTTTCAGAAGATCGGTCGGCTACCGACCGAGCCTTTCCAGCGCGTGATGGCGGAACTGCGATCCGTCATCGGCGCCTGACTTCAGGATTGACAACGATGCCCCCCTATCCCCGAGACATGCGCGGCTACGGCCGCACGCCGCCCGATCCGCGCTGGCCGGATGGCGCCAGGATCGCCGTGCAGTTCGTCGTCAACTACGAGGAGGGCGGCGAGAATGCCGTGATCCATGGCGACGCGGCCTCGGAAGCCTTCCTGTCGGAGATCGTCGGCGCCGCGCCCTGGATCGGGCAGCGCCACATGAACATGGAGTCGATCTACGAATATGGCGCGCGCGCCGGTTTCTGGCGGCTGTGGCGGATGTTTACCGAGCGGGCGATGCCGGTGACGGTCTATGGCGTCGCGACGGCGCTGGAGCGCAGCCCCGAGCAGGTCGCAGCGATGCGGGAGGCGGACTGGGAGATCGCCTCACACGGGCTGAAGTGGATCGACTACCGCGACTATTCCTATGAGGACGAGCGCGCCCACATGCGCGAGGCGATCGAGATCCACACGGCGGTGACGGGGTCGCGCCCGACCGGCTGGTACACCGGCCGCTCCTCCGTCCACAGTCTCGATCTCGCTGCCGAGGAGGGCGGCTTCCTCTACGCCTCCGACGCCTATGCCGACGACCTGCCCTATTGGCAGGAGACGCCGTCGGGCCCGCTCCTCGTCCTGCCCTATACGCTCGACACGAACGACATGCGGTTTGCGACGCCCCAGGGCTTCAATTCGGGGGACCAGTTCTTCGCCTATCTCAAGGATTCCTTCGACGTGCTCTATGCCGAAGGGCAGGCCGGCGCGGCGAAGATGCTGAACATCGGCCTCCACTGCCGACTCGTCGGCCGCCCCGGCCGAGCCGCGGCGCTCGCCCGCTTCCTCGACTATGTCGGCTCGAAGCCGGACGTCTGGGTCGCCAGGCGCGTCGACATCGCCCGCCACTGGCGCGAACATTTTCCCTACGCGCCGGGCCTCAAGCCGAGTCGGATGGCGCGGGACGTGTTCGTCGAGACGTTCGGCGGCGTCTTCGAGCATTCGCCGTTCGTCGCCGAGCGCGCCTTTGATCGTAGCCTCTCCGCCGCGCACGACAGCGCCGCGGGGCTGGCCGGCGCCATGGCCACCGCCTTCCGCCGGGCAAGCCACCTGGAACGCCTCGGCGTTCTGCGCGCCCACCCCGATCTTGCGGGCCGTCTGGCCCTCGCGGGCGAACTCACCGCGGAGTCGTCGAACGAACAGGCCTCGGCCGGACTCGATCGGCTTACACCTGCTGAACTCGCCCGCTTCGAGGAACTGAACTCCCGCTATGTCCAGCGCTTCGGCTTCCCCTTCATCGTCGCGGTGAAGGGCAGGACCAAGGAGGACATCCTCGCCGCCTTCGAGGCCCGCCTCGACAACGATCCCGAGACCGAGCGGGCCAAGGCGGCGCGCGAGGTCGAGCGCATCGCCACCCTTCGCATCCAGAGCCTTTTCGGAGACACAGCATGAGCGACCGCTTCATCACCGCCGCCCCGGCACAAGAGGCCGAGGCGCTCCTGAAGCGCAGCATCGACCTTGCCCATCCCCGCCTCGGCACCGTCGTGACCCACGCCAGCGACGATTTCTTCGCCGACAAGAGCCGGCTTATCGCCCCCGAGGCACCGGTCTTCTATCCCGACCGGTTCGACGACAACGGCAAATGGATGGACGGATGGGAGTCGCGCCGGAAGCGCGTCGCGGGCCACGATTTCTGCATCGTCAAACTCGGACAGCGCGGCCGGATCCATGCCGTCGACATCGACACGGCCTTCTTCACCGGCAATTTTCCGCCCGAAGCGATGATCGAGGTCGCCGACACGCCGGGCGAACCCGGAGAGGGCGACTGGTCCGTGCTGGTCGAGCGCCGGGCCTTGAAGGGCGATAGCCACCACGTCATCGAGACGGCGTCGGACCGCAGCTGGGGCTGGCTGCGCCTCCACATCTATCCCGATGGCGGCGTTGCCCGGCTGCGCGTCTACGGCACGGTGGACAAGGACTGGTCGACCGTTTCCGCCGACGCGACAGTCGACCTCGTGGCGCTGGAAAACGGCGGCACGGCGATCGCCTGGAACGACGCGCATTACGGCGCGCCCGCCAACATGCTGGCGCCCGGCCGCGCGCCCGTGATGAGCGACGGCTGGGAGACCGCCCGCCGCCGCCGGCCGGGCAATGACTGGTGCGTCCTGAAACTCGGCCATGCCGGCACCGTCGAGCGGATCCACATCGACACCCGCCATTTCAAGGGCAACTTTCCCGATCGCTTCTCGCTGAAGGCGATCCGTCTCGACGCCGACCCCGCGGCCGCCGAGATCGAGGCGGCGAGCGCCGCCTGGCCCCTGCTTCTCGGCGAAACGAAGCTTGCCGCAGACGCCATCGCGGAATTCACGCCGGCGGCCGATGCGGGGCCGGTCACCCATGTGCGTCTCGACATCTATCCCGATGGCGGGATCTCGCGCCTCCGCCTCTTTGGCCGAAAAGCATGATCCCGCCGGACGATGAGCGGGCGGCAGGACCCCGCCTCCTCGTCGCCGAGCCGCTGACGCTGCTCGGCTTCGAGCCTTTCGGCCAGGTGATCGAGCCCGACAATGCGGATTCGATCCGGCTGATCAATGGCGGCACGACGACGCGCTTCCACGACCTCGCCAAGATCGACGTCGCGGCCGAGGGCGGCCGCCCGCTGGTCAACATCTTCCGCGGCAAGCCGTTCTCGTTGCCGCTGGAAATCGCCATGATGGAGCGCCACCCGCTCGGCAGCCAGGCCTTCGTGCCGCTGCACGACCGGCCCTTCCTGATCGTCGTGGCGCCGGACGAGGGCGGCAGGCCGGGCAAGCCGGTCGCCTTCGTCGCCCGCGGCGGCCAGGGCGTGAACTATGGCCGCAACACCTGGCACCACCCGCTGGTCTCGATCGATGCCATGAGCGACTTCCTGGTGATCGACCGCGGCGGCGAGGGAAACAATCTGGAGGAGGCGTTCTACGCGGCCCCGTTTCGGATCGAGGCACTGTAGAGCCTGCCGGATTTTCACGGAACCCGTGGGCTCCTACGGGCGGGCACAGACCTCGACGGCCGCTGCCGGCCATTGCCTCAGCCAAGCACCAGCAACTCTTCGAAATGCGTCATGTCGGCGAAGCGGCAGAAAGCGGGCGGGCGCAGGTCGAGCATCGGGGTGTCGCGCTGCAGCGCGAGCAGCTCGGCGGCAAGCGCCGCCTCCCAGACAGGGAGATCGTCGTCCTCGAGCCAGTCGATCATGTAGGCGAAGGTCATGTGAAAGCTGTAGTCGTCATGCTGCGGCTGGCGATAGCTGAAGGGAACCGTCAGGGCGTCGCGCCAGGCGCGCATTACCGCCTCGTCCTTCGCGCTGGCGCCTGCGAGCTTCAGTCCGTTCGGCGTCACGCCGACGACAGCGACCTTGAAGGCGCCATGGCCCTCGAAGCCTTCGAGTCGCCTGAGGAAATACGACGTCAACGCGTCGATGGAGGTGTCGAAGGGCATGTCCTGCGGCCAGGCGGAAGGGGTGCGGCGGGTCTCCAGAACGCCTTCGAACAGCGTCATGTGCAGGCTGCCCGGAGGCGTGAAGGCGAGCTTTCCCGCCGGCGCCAAGGCCATGATGCGGGACCGGGCGCCGATCACCGCGGCCTCTGAGGACGAGCCTTCGACAAGGTGGCAGACGACGGTATTGCCGTGCTCGGGCAGAAACTGCCCCTCGGCGTCGTAGCGGCTGCCGAGCCGTGGCGGCGGGCCCGGATGACGGACTCTTCTGAATCGATCGAGCGAGGGGTGGGTCGTCGGCATGGCAGTCTCCGGGCGTCCCGGAGCGCCCAGGATGAGGCGACCCGGATACGCGTGCGACCTGACAATCATGTGACGATATGGCGGAAACGGCCGGCAACCGCCCTCCGGCGGCAGGTGGACGCCGCCGCCGGCTCAGGCGAAACGCGCCGCCGCCGCCCCGTGCTCGGCCCGCAGCCGCGCGACGTCCACGCCCAGCGGCATGCCGTCAACGACGCGCCACGTTCCCTTGACCATCACCCGGTCGGCCCGCGTCGCGCCGCAGAGGACGAGCGCGGCGACCGGATCGTGCGCGCCGGAGAAGCGCAGCTCGTCCAGTGCGAACAGCGCGAGGTCCGCCTGCAGGCCGACGACGATGCGGCCGATGTCGCTCCGGCCGAGGCAGGCGGCCGAGCCCTCGGTGCCCCAGCGCAGCACGTCGCGTGAGGTGACCGCCGCCGCGGACTGCGTGCGCAACCGACCGACCATCAGCGCATGACGGGCGGATTCGATGAGGTTGGAAGCATCGTTCGAGGCCGAGCCGTCGACGCCGAGGCCGACCGGGCTGCCGGCGGCCATCAGTCCCTCGACCGGACAGAAGCCGGAAGCGAGCACGGCGTTGGAAGTCGGGCAATGACAGATGCCGACGCGGTGGCGGCCGAGGCGGGCGCATTCCTCGGTGGTGAAGTGGATGCCGTGCGCGAGCCAGGTCCGGGGCCCGAGCCAGCCGACCTCCTCCAGATAGTCGAGCGGGCGATAGCCAAAGAGTTTCTGGCAGTAGTCGTTCTCGTCCTTTGTCTCGCCGAGATGGGTGTGCAGCCGGCAGTCCTCGCGCTCGGCCAGCTCGGCGCTCTGCACCATCAGGCTCTTGGTCACCGAGAAGGGCGAGCAGGGCGCAAGCGCGATCTGCAGCATCGAGCCTTCGGCGCGGTCGTGGTATCGGGCGATCAGCCGTTCACTGTCGGCCAGGATCGTGTCCTCGTCCTGCACCACGCCGTCGGGCGGCAGACCGCCGTCCTTCTGCGAAAGGTTCATCGAGCCGCGGGTGAGCGTCGCCCTTATGCCGAGGCTCGCCGCCTCTTCCGCCTCGATGTCTATGCCGTTCTCGAGCCCTTTCGGGAAAAGATAGTGGTGATCGGCAGCGGTCGTGCAGCCGGACATCAGGAGCTCGGTCAAAGCGAGCCGGACCGAAAGACGGAAGGCGTCGGGATCGAGCCGCGCCCAGATCGGGTAGAGGCTGGTCAGCCAGGGAAACAGCTCCTTGTCCACTGCCGCCGGATGGGCGCGGGTCAGGGTCTGGTAGAAATGGTGATGGGCATTCACGAGGCCCGGCAGCACGACGTGGCGAGAGGCGTCGAACGTCTCGTCCACGGGCCCCAACGGGGCCGCACTCGCGGGAACCAGTTCGGCGATGCGGCCGTCCTCGACGACGATCCCGCCCTCGGCACCTTCCGCCAGGATGCCGAGCGGGTTCTTCAAGAACAGCCGAGCCATCGTCAGGCCGCAGCGGCGATCGCGGGCAAGCCTCCCTGCGCAACGAGGAAGGCGAGGATGTCGGCAAGGCCCTGGCCGCGTGACAGGTCGGCGAACACCGTCGGCAGATCCTTGCGGCCGCGCGCGGTGTCGGCGTGCATGCGCTCGAGGTCGGCCCCGACATAGGGCGCGAGATCGGTCTTGTTGACGACGAGAAGATCCGACCGCGTGATCGCCGGCCCGCCCTTTCTTGGAATGTCGTCGCCCTGGCAGACCGAGATGACGTAGATCGAGAGGTCGACGAGATCGGGCGAGAAGGTCGCGGCGAGATTGTCGCCGCCCGATTCGACCAGGACCAGGTCGAGATCGGCATGGCGGGCCCGCAATTGCTTGATCGCGGCGATGTTGATCGAAGCGTCCTCGCGGATGGCGGTATGCGGGCAACCGCCGGTTTCGACGCCGATGATGCGGTCGCTGGAGAGCGCCTGCAGCCGTACCAGCGCCTCGGCGTCCTCGCGGGTGTAGATGTCGTTGGTGACGACGCCGATCGACCAGCTGCTGCGCGCCGCCTTGCAGAGTTTCTCCACCAGAGTGGTCTTGCCCGAACCGACGGGGCCGCCGATGCCGACGCGGAGGGGTCCGTTGTGTGACGTCATGAGCGAAAAAGCCTTGTTGTCATGGTTTCGTGCCGCATCGCGGCAATGTCGGAGAGGAAAGACGAGGAGCCGAGATCGTCCAGCGTCGAACCCTCGGCACGCCGGGCGGCCGAAAGTTGGACGGGCTCCAAAGCGTGGAGAACGAGCACCATCTGGCTCTGCCCGAGCGGAACGAGCCGCGTCGCGACCGCGACGAGATTGGCGCAGAAGCCGTGGGCATAGGCGGTGAGGGCGTCGAGCAGCGCGATGTCGCCGACGCCCGCCAGGCGCCCGACGGCGACCGGATATGGCGCGTCCGGCAGGTCTGCCGTCGTTGCCGCAGCGTCATGCCAGGGCTGCGCGGCCGCGCCGAAGGCTGCGCCGAGCGCCTGCGTTTCGGCCCGTCGCTCCATCGAGCCACCGAGCGCGAGCGCCAGTTCGCACACCGCCGCCATCCGGGTGGAATCCAGATCTTTCGCCGCACGAAACGCTTCGGCGAACAGCACGAGATCGTTCCAGCCGCTGCCACGCAGCAGCAGCGTCTCGAGCCATTTCGACAGCGTTGCGGCATCGGCGACACGCCGCTCCGCGATCGCCGATTCCAGCCCGTGCGAATAGGCAAAGCCCCCGACCGGAAAGGCCGGCGACAGCCAGGTCATCAGCCGCAGCAGCGCCGAGGAACCGGGCGCCTGCAACTCATTCATGGGCATGCGGGACAGCGTGACCGTCATGGGGCGCGTCGTCGTGAGGGGCTGCATGCGCACCGCCATAGGCGCCGCCCTCGGGATCGAAGGGCGCGTCGAGCTCGATGACGCTTGCATGAAGGCCCTCCAGCATTTCGCGCAGCACCGGCTCGCGGCGGATCAGGATGTGGTCCTCGAGGATCTGCGCCGCCTGATGGCGGTTGCCGAGGTGCCAGGCGAGCGTCAGGAGATGCGTCGCGTTCTGGCCGCGCACGACATAGAGCGGCTCGTCCTTCGCCTTGACGCGCAGGATCCGCCCGTCGTCGAGCCCGATGCCGTCGCCGTCGCGCAGCCGCACGGTTTCGGCCAGGTCGAGGAGGAAAGCGATGCCGCCGTCGGAGACCATCGCCATGCGGCGGCGATGGCGCTGCATCTCGTCGAGCGTGATCGTGTCGTCGGGGTGGAAGTGCGCCTCGCGGGCGTGGATCTCGGTCGCGCGGATCATGGGACTACCTCGGAAGGTCCTGTGGACGACCCGGCAGAAATCCTGAGTCGCGAAGCTGGGGAAGCGTGTAGGGGCAGGAAGACGGGAAAGTCGCCTTTTCCAGATCGGTCGCCTCGACGGCCTCGAACACGGCCAGCTTGTAGGCGCCGGCCAAGGCCCCGGCGGGAAATCCGCGAAGGCTGGGACTATCGTCGATAATCATGTCCCAGCGGAGCCGTTGTTCAGACAGCGTCGATAGCCATCCCTCCTGTCGTTTCTCTGGCTGAAACTGCCACTTCAAGAGGTATTGGAAGGTGCCCTTCAACCGACTGCGAATTTCGCGTTTGTCACTCCGCCCCACGCTCTCGATCTCCTCGGCGACATTCTCCCAGTCGATGTCGCCGCCCTCGCCCGACCTTGCTCTCAACCGCCCCGCCTGCGCTTGCGTCCAGGCATAGAAGTCCGCGTCGTAGAGTGAGGGTTGAGGCTTCGCGGTCATTGGTCACCGCCTGGCAGATAGCCCATGTCGAGGATCTGGGAGACCGTGAACGGGCAGTCGGCGGGGAAGGTATCGGGCGACAACCGCGTCTCGCCTGCCGCATTCCAGCGAGCGATCGCATATTCCTCGTCGAGCACTTCCAACGGATGCCCTCTCAGGCTGGGACTACGCCGGATCCGCCGGTTGATGCGACGCCTCTGCTCGTGGATCGTCCCGCGCCAGCTGTTCGACCGCCGCTCGGGCTGAAACTGCCATTTCAGCAGATGCGTCAATAGCACCGCCATCCGGCTTTCGATCTCGCTGCGCTCCGACTCTCCCACGCTTTCGATCTCCTCGGCGACATGCTCCCAGTCGAGGGAGGTCGTTGCCTGAGCCCGGAGCCGCGCCGACTGGTCCTGCGACCAGGCATAGAGGTCCGTCTCGTAGAGGCTCGGCACCGGCGCTTTCAGGGCATCTGACATTTACGCCTCCGCCTCGGGGAAGAAGTTCCGGTCGAGGATGTCGGCGAGAGCGAAAGGGCAGTCCGGCGGAAAGGCCGCTTCGGGCATTCCCGTCTCGCCGGCCGCCTTCAGACGCGCCACCGCGTATTCGCGACCGAGCCTTGCGGCTGGATAGGGCCGTAAGCTCGGACTCTCGTCGAGATCGTCAAGGATCTGGCCGCGTTGCTCGGTGATCGTGCCCGTCCAGCTAGACGATCGGAAAGCTGGCTGAAACCGCCATTTCAGGAGATGGACGAGCAGCACATTGAGACGCGAGGCGATCTCGCGTTTGACCGAGCGCCCCAAGTCCCCGACCTCCTCGGCGAGATTTTCCAGATCGAGCCGGTCGTGCCGACCGGCCTTGAGAGCTGCGACCTGATCCTGAGTCCAGGCGAAATAGTCCTCTGCATAGTCCGCCCCGGCGCGCGGCAGCGCCGAGGATTCCGGGGAGAGACCAAGCGGACGGGACACCGGTTCGGCTCCTTTGGCAAAAGCGACGTTTGCGCCGGGGCGCGGCCCATGAGCCGATCCTAGAACATGAAATAGCGCTGCGCCATCGGCAGCACCGTCGCCGGCTCGCAGGTCAAAAGCTCGCCGTCGGCGCGCACTTCGTAGGTCTCCGGGTTCACCTCGATGTGCGGCACGGCATCGTTAAGGATCATCGAGGCCTTGGAAATGCCGCCGCGGGTGTTCTCGACGGCGAGAAACGTCTTGTCGCAGCCAAGGCGCGCGCGCAGCCCGTCGTCGAGGGCGGCCTTGGAGACGAAGGTGGCGCCGATGGCGCCCGGCGCCTTGCCGAAGTTGCCGAACATCGGTCGGTAATGCACCGGCTGCGGCGTCGGGATCGAGGCGTTCGGGTCGCCCATGGGCGCGGCCACGATCATCCCGCCGAGGAGCACCAGCGAGGGCTTGACGCAAAAGAAGGCGGGATCCCAGACGACGAGATCGGCGCGCTTGCCGACCTCGACCGAGCCGATCTCGCGGCTCATCCCCTGCGCGATCGCCGGGTTAATGGTGTATTTCGCGACATAGCGGCGGACCCGCAGATTGTCGTTGTCGCCGGTCTCGCCGGCAAGGCTCCCGCGCTGGCGCTTCATCTTGTCGGCGGTCTGCCAGGTGCGGATGATCACCTCGCCGACGCGGCCCATGGCCTGGCTGTCCGAGGCGATGATGGAAAAGGCGCCAAGGTCGTGCAGAATATCCTCCGCCGCGATGGTCTCCTTGCGGATGCGGCTTTCGGCAAAGGCGATGTCCTCGGGGATCGACGCGTCGAGATGGTGGCAGACCATCAGCATGTCGAGATGCTCCTCGAGCGTGTTGATGGTGTAGGGCCGCGTCGGGTTGGTCGAGGACGGGATGACGTTCGGCAGGCCGCACACCTTGATGATGTCGGGTGCATGCCCGCCGCCGGCGCCCTCAGTGTGGAAGGCGTGGATGGTGCGGCCGCGGAAGGCGCCGACCGTGTCCTCGACGAAGCCCGATTCATTCAGCGTGTCGGTGTGGATCATCACCTGCACGTCGTGGGCGTCGGCGACCGACAGGCAGCAGTCGATCGCCGCCGGCGTCGTGCCCCAGTCCTCGTGCAGCTTCAGGGCGCAGGCGCCGCCGAGCACCATTTCCTCGAGGGCCGCCGGCAGCGAGGCATTGCCCTTGCCGGAAAAGCCGATGTTCATCGGCAGGCCGTCGACCGCCTGCAGCATGCGGGCGAGATGCCAGGGACCGGGCGTGCAGGTGGTCGCGAGCGTGCCGTGTGCCGGCCCGGTGCCGCCGCCGAGCATGGTGGTGATGCCCGAATACATCGCCTCCTCGATCTGCTGCGGGCAGATGAAGTGGATATGGCTGTCGAAGCCGCCGGCGGTGACGATCTTGCCCTCGCCGGCGATCGCCTCGGTGCCGGGGCCGACGACGATGGTGACGCCCGGCTGCGTATCGGGATTGCCGGCCTTGCCGATGGCGTGGATGCGGCCGTCGCGCAGGCCGATGTCGGCCTTGTAGATGCCGGTGTGGTCGAGGATCAGGGCGTTGGTGATCACCGTGTCGACGGCGCCCTCGGCCCGGCTCTTCTGCGACTGGCCCATGCCGTCGCGGATCACCTTGCCGCCGCCGAACTTCACCTCCTCGCCATAGGTGGTGAGATCTTTCTCCACCTCGATGAACAGCTCGGTATCGGCAAGACGCACCTTGTCGCCGGTCGTCGGACCGAACATCGCGGCATAGGAGGAGCGGGAAATTCTGGCAGGCATGACGACCTCTTTTGGCAATGCGCCGCGGCGATCGGCGGCATGGCGCCGTCCCTGTTGCAGCGCCGAAGACATTCGGATCGCAAAGCCGGGAGTTTGTCAAAGCCTGCAGAGACCCCATCTTGAATGCGGAGGGTGCTTTCAGGCGTCCGGCGAAAGGACGCAGTCGATGACCAGACAGATGATCGCAGCCGCAGGGCTCCTCGCCCTTGCCCTCGGCACCGGCGAGGCGGCGGCGCAGGCGTTCGAACCGGGCCCCCCCGGCACGCCGACCGGCACCTCGATGGCAGGCGCCAGTATCGTCGGCGCGCCGAAACTGCCGCGCGGCAACAGGATCCCGAACGCCCGGGTGTTCGGCGACACGGCCGAGGAGCGTGCCTATGGCCGGGATTTCGACGACAGCTACATCACGCCCGAAGTGCCTCGCGGCATCGGCAGGAAGACGACCAACCCCGCCCGCGCCGGCCGCTCCGATATCGATCCGACCAGCGCCGGGGATTTTGCCCGCGGCGGACCCGCGGCGATCGGCCAAAGTTCGGTGACGCGCGGCAGCAGCTTCAGCCGCGGCAGCCGGGGCGGCCGTGCCCGAATCGTGAACGAGCCATAGACGACCGCCCGTCGCCTTTCGTCGGAACGGCTGCCCATGCCGCCGAGTTGGGAACCTGAACGTGTCGCTCACCGACGGCGCCAGAGAAGCGCCAAGCACGACACCACAGGAGAGATATCATGCGCGCATCGCAAATTGCCCTCGCTGCCTCAATCGTTCTTTTGAGCGCATCGTCAGCCCTTGCCCAGTCGAGCGGGAGCTCGGGAAGTGCCGGATCCGGGGGATCGGGCTCCGGTGCCTCTGGCAGCGCGGGCGGCACCGGCGTGACCGGAAGCCCGGCGGCTTCCGGCAATGGTCTCTCCGGCAGCACGGGCGGCACAGGCGCCGGCAGTGCCGGCAGCGGCTTGTCTGGCTCGAGCGGCACCGGTACGTCGACGACGATCCTGCCGGGCAACGCCGTCAATCCGCAGCTTGGCACCACTGCCGGCAGCGCGACGGGGACGGGCGTCACCGGCAGCACGGGGACGGGTATCTCGACGAGTTCGCCGGCGGATCTGTCGGGGGCGAACGGAGACTCCGGATCGTCGAGCACCGGGGTCGCCACAGAGGGATCCAGCACGATCAACTCGACAAGCGTAGACGGGATCGCGCGGTCCGGCGATGCGGGAGCCGCCAGCACGATCGGCGAGACGTCTGGCTCGGCTGCGGGAGCGACCAGCTCGGGCGGCCTTGCAGGATCGGGTCAGCGTGAAGACTACCGCATCGCTGCCCCGCCCATCGCGGTCGACGTCGAGGCCATTCGCGGCGCGCTGGACGCCGAGCCAGGGGCAACGCCGAAGGCCAACGGAAACTGACGGCACACCGCCTTTGCGGTGCGTAATATCTGGGCCGTACGTCAGGTCCGGGCGGCGCCTCAGATGTGAGGCGGGATCAACGGAAATGGGGGCTACAGCGCCCCCATCACCTTGCCGTTGAAGCCGTATACGTGTCGCTCGCCCCGGAGCGGCACGAGCGAAACCGCGCGGGTCTGTCCCGGCTCGAAGCGCACCGCGGTTCCCGCGGCGATATCGAGACGCTGCCCCCGCGCGATCTCGCGGTCGAAGGCCAGCGCCAGATTTGTTTCGGCGAAGTGATAGTGCGAACCGACCTGGATCGGCCGATCACCGGTATTGGAGACCTCGATCGTCGTCGCCGGCGAGCCCTCGTTCAGGACGATCTCGCCTTCTGCCGCGATCACCTCGCCGGGGATCACCGGCGTCAGCCGATCATCAGCGCGACGCCGGCGATGGCCGTGCCGGCGCCGAGCGTGCGGGAGAGTGCAGATCCAGCCCTCTGGCCGACACCACGTCCGGCGACCAGGCCAAGACCGATGCCGGCGCCATGCAGCAGCGCTGTCGCCGCAACGAAGCCGAGCGAGAAGCTCAGTGCACCGGCAGTGCCGATCTCGCTGGCGTGCGCAGCGCCATGCGCCAGCGCGAACAGACCGACGAGCCCGGCGCTCGCCAGAAGCGGCACGCGGACGGCGGTCGCGACGACGAGGCCGAGGACGATGACGGAAGCGAGGATCGCCGGCTCGACGAAAGGAAGCGCGAGGCCGGAAGCGCCGAGGATGAAGCCGAGGGCCATGGCACCGACGAAGGCAGCCGGGACGGCGTAGAGCGCCCGTCCGCCAAGCTGCGCGGCCCAGAGACCGACCGCGACCATCGCCAGGATATGGTCGAGGCCCGATAGCGGATGGGCGAACCCGGAAAGAAAGGAGCTGTGCGCCTGCGTGCCGACATGGGCGAAGGCGGGTGCGGCACCGGCCAGAAGGGCGGCGGCAGCGAGAGCTAAACGTTTCGACATCTGTTCCTCATCGGTCAACATGGGCGCCCGGATTTGGGTCGCGCCCGCTTTTCGCATTGCGGCACAGGACAACAGATCTCTGCGGCGGTGCGGTGCCATTGTGGAAGAACGGCCGGCGGCTGTCAAAGCGCTTAACCGTTTCGAAGCCTTGGAAAGCGAGATACCGCCCGAGGCGCGGCATTGTCGCGGTTCCTTCAAGGGTCCCTCAACCGGAAAGCGCCATGCTCGTCCACAGCACTGCATGGCCACCCGGGACGGGTCGCCGAACCGGACGAGACACAGGGACACGCATGACCATCCGCACTCGAATCCTGCAGGCAGCCGGTGCTGCGACGATGGCAACCCTCGCGGTCAGCCTCTGCGGCGACATCGAGCCGAACCACATCCGCACGGCGACGATCGATGGCGTCCGCGGTCCGGTCTACTATTCCGTGGTCGACGGCACCTATCATCGCATCGGCCATTCGGATGCCCGATCCATGCCCCCCGGTCTGCAGGTCGCCGACGCCGCCTCGGGACAACGCTGATCCTGCCTGGTGGCCGCTGACGATCCTGATCGCGCCCCTCCCCATCACCGGGCTAAAGCGGGATGGCTTTTCTTCGAATCGCCGACCCGCTTTAGGTCCTTGTCCTCGCATGATCTTTTCCGAAAGCCGGAACCCACCTTCCGGGATCATGCTCCATGAGATCGAGGCTGGCGATAAGACGCCTTAGCGAATCGGCTCGTGGACCGTCACGAGCTTCGTGCCGTCCGGAAAGGTGGCCTCGACCTGGACATCGTGGATCATCTCGGCGATCCCCTCCATCACCTGGTCGCGCGTGACGACGTGGGCGCCCGCCTCCATCAGATCGGCGACCGAGCGCCCATCACGGGCGCCTTCGACGACATAGTCCGATATCAGCGCGATGGCTTCCGGATGGTTCAGCTTGACGCCGCGCGCCAGCCGCTTGCGTGCGACTTCGGCGGCCATGGCGACGATCAGCTTGTCCTTTTCGCGCGGCGTCAACTGCATCGGCTTGCTCTCTTCAAAGACACGTCAAAGCGACCATACAAGCGGAAGCGGTGCCTTTGCCAGCGTGGCGAGCACGGGAACGAGACGCTTGCGCAGGAGAAATCCGCTGCCGGCAACGAGCCGCGCGACGACGAGACCGTCGAAGGCGCTGGCGCCGCCATCGGGGCCGATGATGTCGCGAAGGGCCCCGAGGAGTGCCTCGCCGTCCGGCAGCTGCGCCATGACGGTGGCAAACGCCTTGGCGCCGCCAAGCCCGGCTGCCGCCGCGGCGATCGCCTCGACCGGCCCGTCCAGCAGCAGTTGCTCGGCGAAGACGAGGCGCCCGTCGCGGCGCACGCGCCAGCGGTCGGACAGCTTTCCCTCCACCACCGTTTCGCCCATGAGCGTGCGGCCGAGGACGACGCTCTCGACGAGCAGCACCCGGCTCGACGCGGCGCAATCGACATCCAGCCGACGTGCCAGCGCGCCGCCGTCGAAGAGGATCGTCTCCTGCGGGAGATAGAGGAAGTCCGCCTCGGCGGCGACAGTGACGCCGGTCTCGATCCGCGCCTCGCCTCTCGACGCGCGGTAGACGCGCTCGCAGGCCTGTGTCGTCAGGCTGAGGCTCGCGCCCGAGCCAACGGAAATGTCGACGGCGAGCCTGTCGCCACCGGTGAGGCCGCCGGAGGAATTGATCAATATCGCCTCCGCCGCGGGACCTGGCGTGCGGGGAAAGCGCAGCTTCAGGCAGCCGGCCTGATGCAGCCGGGCGATTCGCGAGCGGCCTGCCGTGAAGCGAAACTCCGCCATGGCACGGCCCTTCGCCCTCTGCATGGACGGCTCGACCGTCTCGCCTTGCGGCAGCAGGGGATCCCAGGCGGCCGGCCGCGGCTTCTCGGCGGCGGACGGCGCGGCGGGCGACAGGGCATCGGCGATGGAAGCGTCAGACGGTGAGATGCTTGCGAACCTCCGGGCGACTGAGATCCTCGGCCACGCCCTCGAAGACGATCTCGCCGCGATCCATGATGTAGACCTTGTCGGCGAGTTCCTGACAGAAGTCGAGATACTGCTCGACGAGGAGAATGGCGAGGCCCGACTGCTCCTTCAGATAGCGGATGGCGCGCCCGATGTCCTTGATGATCGAAGGCTGGATTCCCTCGGTCGGCTCGTCGAGGACGAGGAGGGTCGGCCGCGTCACCAGCGCCCGGCCGATGGCGAGCTGCTGCTGCTGCCCGCCCGAAAGATCGCCCCCGCGCCGCCCGAGCATCGACTTGAGCACCGGAAACATTTCGAAGACGTGGTCGGGGATCACCTTCTCGCCGCGTTTCAGCGGCGCGAAGCCGGTCTGCAGATTTTCCTTCACCGTCAGGAGCGGAAAGATCTCGCGCCCCTGCGGCACGAAGCCGATGCCGCGCCGCGCCCGGGTATAGGGCGCCTCGCGACCGAGCGGATGGCCGTCGAGCGCGATCTCGCCGGACCGGATCGGCTGCTGGCCGACGACGGCACGCAAAAGGCTCGTCTTGCCGACGCCATTGCGCCCGAGAACGCAGGTGATCTCGCCCTTCTTCGCCTGCATCGACACGCCCCGCAGCGCCTGCGCCGCGCCGTAATAGAGGTCGACATTGGAGACGTTCAGCATGGGTTGGTCCTTTGCAGTGGCCGGCCCGCCCGAACGGAGCGTTTCCGCGCTTGCCGTCGAAGAGTCGACATTCCTTGCCCCGACAGCCGCACAGAAATGTACAGACTCGACGGCGTCCAACCGGGCGCCCACCCTCATCGCCCGAGATACACTTCGACCACCCGCGGATCGGCGCTGACGGCGTCGAGCGTGCCTTCGGCCAGCACCGAGCCCTCGTGCAGGCAGGTGACCTTCACACCGAGCGCCCGGACGAAATGCATGTCGTGCTCGACGACGACGACCGAGCGGGTTTTCGCGATGTCCTTCAAGAGGCGCGCGGTCTCCTCGGTCTCGGCGTCGGTCATGCCGGCGACAGGCTCGTCGACAAGGAGGAGCTCGGGGTCCTGCGCCAGGAGCATGCCGATCTCCAGCCACTGCTTCTGGCCATGGCTGAGATCGGCCGCGAGCGTCTTGCGCTTGTCGCCAAGGCGCGTCGTCGTCAGGATGTCCTCGATCCCGGCCGCCTCGGCCGCCGTGTTGCGGTGGAACAGCGTCGCGAGCACGCCGCGCGGGCCGGCCATGGCGAGACGCAGATTGTCCTCGATGGTGTGGCTGTCGAAGACGGTCGGCTTCTGGAATTTTCGCCCGATGCCCATCGAGGCGATGTCCGCCTCGTCGTGCTGGGTGAGGTCGATGTCGCCTTTGAAGTAGACGTCGCCCTTGTCGGGCCGGGTCTTGCCGGTGATGATGTCCATCATCGTCGTCTTCCCAGCGCCGTTGGGGCCGATGATCGCCCGCATCTCGCCCCGGGCGACGACGAGCGACAGGCCGTTGATCGCCTTGAAGCCGTCGAAGGTCTTCGACACGCCGTCGAGGTAGAGCAGCGTCTCGCGCCGCGCCGTAACGTCGCTCGGCGCGTTCCTGGCTGCCAGCGCCCGCTGCGTCGCATAGGGGTGGGGCGAGACGAAAGGATCGCCCGGATTGGCCCGGACGACGGCGGCCGGCAAGGTCAAGCCGGGCGCCGCCGGAGAGGCCGGGCCCTGCACCGGTTCTGTCACTTGCAAGCCTTGCGCCTGTCGCAGCCGCTCCGCCTGCCTTTCCGCCTCGCGCCGTGCCGCGCTCTCCTCGGTCATTACGCTCACTCCGCCGCGCTCGGGGCCGCATCGCCGGCCATGGTGGCGGCCCGGCTGTCGCCGATGCCCTTCTCCGCGCTCTTCGACAGGCGCCGCGCCCGCATGCTGCCCCAGCCCGCATCGAAGGTGCCGACGATGCCGCGCGGCAGGAAGAGCGTGACGAAAACGAACAGCGAACCCAGCACGAACAGCCAGAATTCCGGCGCCGCGGCGGTGAAATAGCTCTTGCCGGCATTGACGAGGAGGGCGCCCACGACCGGGCCGAGCAGCGTGCCGCGGCCGCCGACGGCCGCCCAGACGACGACCTCGATCGAGTTCACCGGCGCGAATTCGCCGGGATTGATGATGCCGACCTGCGGCACGTAGAGCGCCCCGGCCAAGCCCGCCATCATCGCCGAGACGGTGAAGGCGAAGAGCTTCACGTGCTCTGCCCGCCAGCCAAGGAAGCGCGTACGGCTTTCCGCGTCGCGCACGGCCAGCATCAGCTTGCCGAGCTTGGAGCGGGTGATCGCCCCGACGAGGACGACGCCGAGCCCGAGCGCGGCGCAACTCGCCACGAACAGGCCGAGCCGGGTGGAATCCGCCTGGACGCTGTAGCCGAGGATTTCCTTGAAGTCGGTCAGGCCGTTATTGCCGCCGAAGCCCATATCGTTGCGAAAGAAGGCGAGGAGCAGCGCATAGGTCAGCGCCTGGGTGATGATCGAGAGATAGACGCCGGTGACCCTGCTGCGGAAGGCGAAATAGCCGAAGACGAAGGCCAGCACCCCCGGCACCAGGAAGACCATCAAGGCGGCGAACCAGAATTGGTCGAAGCCGTGCCAGAACCACGGCAACTCCTTCCAGTTCAGGAAGACCATGAAGTCCGGCAGCACCGGATTGCCGTAGACGCCGCGCGTGCCGATCTGACGCATCAGATACATGCCCATGGCATAGCCGCCGAGCGCGAAGAAGGCGCCGTGGCCAAGGCTCAGAATGCCGACATAACCCCAGACGAGATCGAGCGAGAGGGCCAGCAGCGCGTAACAGAGATACTTGCCGATCAGCGGCACGGCATAGGAGGGAATGTGCAGGGCGCTATCCTGCGGCAGCCACTGATTGGCGAGGGGCACCAGGATCGCGGCGGCGACCAGCGCCAGAACGATGAACCAGACGCGCGCCCCAAGGAATCTGGCGAAAATCATGCCTCCACGAACCTCCCCTTCTGGGCGAACAGGCCACGCGGTCGTTTCTGGATGAAGAGGATGATGAGGACGAGCACGACGATCTTGCCGAGTACCGCGCCGGCATAGGGCTCCAGCAGCTTGTTGACGATCCCGAGCGACATCGCTCCGACCAGCGTGCCCCAGAGATTGCCGACGCCGCCGAAGACGACGACCATGAAACTGTCGATGATGTAGCCCTGACCGAGATCGGGCGAGACGTTGTCGATCTGGCTGAGCGCGACGCCGGCAATGCCCGCAATGCCCGAGCCGAGCGCGAAGGTCGCCGCGTCGACCCAGGGAGTGCGGATGCCCATGGCCGAGGCCATCTTGCGGTTCTGGGTGACGGCGCGCATCTGCAGGCCCATCGCCGTGCGGTTCAGCGCGGCGAGGAGCGCAAAGAAGATCACGGCGGAGAAGACGATGATCCAGGCGCGGTTCCAGGTCACGGACATCAGCCCGATGTCGAATGCGCCGGACATCCAGGAGGGATTGCCGACCTCGCGGTTGGTCGGGCCGAAAATCGTCCGGATGCCCTGCTGCAGGATCAGCGACACGCCGAAGGTCGCAAGCAAGGTCTCCAGCGGCCGCCCGTAGAGAAAGCGGATGAGGAAGCGCTCCATGACGAGACCCACCGAGGCGGAGACGGCGAAGGCCAGCGGCAGCGCGATCGGCAGCGACCAGTCGAAAAGTCCGGGCGCATGGGTCCGGATCGCCTCCTGGACGACGAAGGTGGTGTAGGCGCCGAGCATCACCATCTCGCCATGCGCCATGTTGATGACGCCCATGACGCCGAAGGTGATGGCAAGGCCGATGGCGGCCAAGAGCAGCACCGAGCCGAGCGACATTCCGTACCAGACGTTCTGGGCATAGCCCCATAGCGCGATGTTCTGCTCGATCGCCTCGGCGGCGGCGGTGGCCGCAACTGTCAGCTCGGAAGCTTCGGCGGCGCGGATCTCGCCCAGCACCACCAGCGACTGGCGGTCGCCGCGGTCAGCGATCAGGTCGATGGCCGCGAGCTTTTCGGCCACCGGCCGGTCGGACTTGATCACGGCGGCGGCGCGCGCCTGCTCCAGCCTGACCTTGACGCTGGCGACGTCCTCCTTGGCGATGGCCGCGTCGAGCACGCCGACCTGCTCGGGCGTCGCCGAGGTGAACAGGTTCATCGCGGCGGCGCGGCGGCGCTCGGGATCGGGCGAGCCGAGGGTGAGCGTTCCCAGTGCGTCGGCGACGACGACGCGGATCGAATTCTTCACGCGGACCTTCTCAAGGTCGGCGACGGCTGCGGTGCCGAGGGGCGCGCCGGTATAGGGGTCGAGAATCCCGGCCGGATCGGCCCTGCCGCGGGCGATCACGACACTGCCGTCGGCGCGATAGAAGAGTTCGCCCGCAGCAAGCGCATTCAGGACGAGGGCGACGGCAGGATCGCCTGTCGCCGCAAGCTTGCGCACCGTCGCCTCGGTTTCGTCGAAACTATTCTTGCCGGCAAATTCCGAGATGATCGGGGCGGCGCTCGCCGCATCCTGGGCAGAGGCCAGACCCGGAAAGGCGGCCGCGGCCATCCACATCAGGCCGGCAATGAGAAGCAGTCGCAGCGGATAAAGGGTCATCGGCACGCCGGTCCGGAGGAAATTCAGGCGGGGCGGCGGCTGCCGCCGCCCCGGGGGAAGAAACGCATGCGGGAGGGTCATGCGCGCCTTCCGGGCAGACCTTGCGAAAGAGGGTGCCGTATCGCGCCGGACTGCCAAAAGTGCCGCGCCGCCGGAGCGGTGCGGCTGGGAAGACCTAGTTCGCCGTGACGGTACCGCCGCAGGTCTTGGTCTCGCTGTTGTAGTTGCCGCAGCGGATCGGGTCGGTCCAGTCGGCCACCAGCGGCTTCGATTCCGGCAGGTAGTCCGACCAGGCATCGCCCTCGACGGCCGGGATTTCCTTGACGACCTCGAACTGGCCGTCGGCCTGAATTTCGCCGATCAGCGTCGGCTTGGTGATGTGATGGTTCTTGCCCATCACCGCCATGCCGCCGGTGAGGTTCGGGACCTCGATGCCGACCATGGCGTCGATGACCTTGGCCGGATCGGTGGTGCCGGCCTTCTCGACCGCCTTCACCCACATGTTGAAGCCGATGAAATGGGCCTCCATCGGGTCGTTGGTCACGCGCTTGTCGTTCTTGATGTAGGCGTGCCAGGCCTTGATGAAGGCGGCATTCTCGGGCGTGTCGACCGACTGGAAGTAGTTCCAGGCGGCGAGATGGCCGACCAGCGGCGCGGTGTCGATGCCGGCGAGCTCTTCCTCGCCGACCGAAAAGGCCATCACGGGGATGTCTTCGGCGGTGATGCCCTGGTTGGCGAGTTCCTTGTAGAACGGCACGTTGGCGTCGCCATTGACGGTCGAGACGACGCCCGTCTTCTTGCCGGCCGCGCCGAATTCCTTGATCGCGGAAACCTCGGTCTGCCAGTCACTGAAACCGAACGGCGTGTAGTTGACCTTGATGTCCTCGGCCGGAACACCCTTGGACAGGAGGTAGGCTTCGAGGATCTTGTTGGTCGTGCGGGGATAGACGTAGTCGGTGCCTTCCAGCACCCAGCGCTTGACGCCCTCCTCCATCATGTAGTCGACGGCCGGGATCGCCTGCTGGTTCGGGGCGGCGCCTGTGTAGAAGATGTTCTTGGACGATTCCTCACCCTCGTACTGCACGGGGTAGAAGACGACGGTGTCGAGTTCCTCGGCCACCGGCAGGATCGACTTGCGCGAGACCGAGGTCCAGCAGCAGAACACGGCGGCGACCTTCTGGGCCGAGACGAGGTCGCGCATCTTCTCGGCGAACAGCGGCCAGTCGGAGGCGGGATCGACCACCACGGGCTCGAGCTTCTTGCCGAGGAGGCCACCCTTGGCGTTCTGCTCCTCGATGAGCATCAGCATGACGTCCTTGAGGGTCGTCTCGGAGATCGCCATCGTGCCGGAGAGAGAGTGCAGCACGCCGACCTTGATCGTATCGGTGTCCTGCGCCATCGCGCCCGTCACGCCCAACGACCCCAGTGCACCCAGCGTCAAGGCGGTCGCCGCACCGCGGAACCAGTTATAGGCTGCATTCATGAGACGCTCTCCAGACAACCGGCGCGTCCCCTGACGCGCCCTCGTGTCCAGACTGGCAAGCGCCATGCCATTTGGCGGCCACGCGGGAGAAGTGCACCGGCATGCGCTCGGTGCTTCTTTAACGACCTGTCTGGCGTTCTTGGCTGGGGCCACAAGAGGGCCCGCGGACCGCCATGTCACGCACCGCCCATGCACCGGCATATGCTCAATCGATATTCAACTGCGCAATTTGCAGGCAATTCGCGGTCGCAGGCTTAGACGCCTCTTGACCGAGCGAATGGCTAAATCGCCTGTTCGCGATCCTCGGGCCAGGCACATTTCCAGCTGACTACCTTCCACTTCGGGTGATTGCCTGCCCATTCCGCTACGTAGGGCGTCGAGAGCATCATGCACTGGGCAAGTGTTCCACGGCTCTCATAGGAGATGCGCTGCTCCTCGCAGGCGCTGGGATCAGCGAGGAGGCAGACGGAGAGAATGAGGTCGATCATCAGCGGTCTCCCGGACAGGGCTACAGTGCCAAGCTCCAGCTACGCGCCAGAGGCTCCAAAGGACGCACGCTGCCCTTGCGACACTTGGCCGCAGGCATCCCATCATGCGGCGGTTGCTGGGATGTCCGGTGCTTCTTCACGCCATGGTGACCGAACTCCCGCCGCTGGCACTCGGCGCCGCACCAGCCGGCGATTTACAACCGTCTCAGGAAAGCGGTAGAAAAATCTCCCCGAGGCCGAGCATGGCGGTGTCGCCGCCAAGGCGCCGCATGGAACCGCCATCGAAGAGTCCCGACGCGAAGGGCGGCACAGCGAAGGCGCGGGCCATCAGCCTTAGGATGATGAGATCGGCGGGGCCATTGTCGAGAAAAGTCGGTCCGATCGCGGACGCGCCGCCGGCGAGCACCAGCGTGCCCCGCTTCATCAGCATGCCGGGATAGCGTCCGGCCCGGCCGCCGACCACGAGCGTCCCGGCAATCATGCGCGACCCCGCGTGATCGCCGGCATCGCCCTGGACCAAAATCGTGCCACGCCGCATCCGATCCCCGGCGCGCGCGCCGGCCGAGCCGAGGACCTGGATCGTGCCGCCGCGAAGGCCTGTCGTCTCGCCGGCCAGCGGTCCGCCGAGATCGTCGCCCGCGTCGCCTTCGATCGTCAGCGTCCCGCCCAGCATGCCCGAACCTGCGAAGGGACCTGCCGCGCCCGTCACCGTGATCGTTCCGGACACCATCGACCGGCCGACCTGCTGCCCGACCGCGCCGTCGACGCGGATAGCGCCTCCGTCGAGGCCCTCGCCAATCCGGTCGAAGCGCTCGGAGCCGCCGGTGAAGGTGATGGTCTCGAGATCGCCGAAACCGATGGCGAAGGCGTCGCCGACGGTCAGCCTCTCGCGGCTGGTGCCGATCGCGATGGCGCCGATCTCCCGCTCGCCGAGGCCGGCAAGGTGGCGCGCGGTCAGGCGGGACAAGTCGAGGCGCTGGTTCGGCTCGCCGCGCAGCGTGAAGGTCAGACCGCTCATGGTGCCAGATCCTTCAGGTGGTAGTGGTGCGGCCCGAGTTGGCCGCCGTAATTGCCGGCGCTGACGCGCAGCGCGCCGCGCTCGGGGCCGAGATCGACCACCGCCTTCAGGCCGACGCGCATCGCCTCGGCGACGATGTCGGAGGTCAGGCCGTCGATGACGATCTCCAGCACCGAGCCGACCTCCGGCGTCAACTGCGTCGGGCTGACACCCTTCAGCGTCGGGCAATAGGCGTTGTTGGTGGAGGCCATCATGCCCTTGTACTTGCCGCCGACCTTCGAGCCCGATCGGACGACGCCGCCGGGAAACGGCATGATCGCCCCCTCCACCGCATGGACCGCATCGACCGCAGCTTCCGCAGCGGCCAGCGCCTTCGCGGCATTCTCGGCGAGGAACAGGAGATTGCCACCGCCGACGCCCTTGCCGGTCATCCCGGTCTTCGCCTCGCAGAGGAATTCGCCCTCCATCACCGGCATCCGCCAGTAGTGTTTGCCGGCGAATTTTTTCGAGATCTGCCAGCCATCGGCGAAATAGCGGATGGCGTTGCCGAGGTCGATCTTGGACTCGCCTTCGAGGCCCGCAAAGCAGGCGGAGGACGGCGCGGTGAGAATGCACTGGCCAAGCCGGGTCGCCAGTTGCTTCTTCAGCCCCTCCCCGTCCATGCCGAAGATCAGGATCCGCGCACCCGGCCGGCCGTCGGGCGTCTCCTCCGGCGACAGCATTTTGTCGATGCCGGCTTCGACGCCGCAGGCGATGACGGAGGTGGCAAAACCCGTCATCGAGCGCGCCGCCTCCAGCACCCAGCGCTCGTTCACGGCGGTGACGACGATCCCCGTACCGCTCATCGGAAAGGCTTCGGCGAAAGTGTCGTCGATGACGACGCCGTTGCGGGTCAGCGCTGCCATGGAACCACCTTGAAGGGATCTGCGAGACCGAGGGCATGCTCCGGCACCTGGAACCAGCGCATCGGAATCCCATAAGTGTCGTCGAAATAGCGCTCGAGCCGGCGCGTCATGGCCGGATCCGCCTTGGTGTCGAGCGTCAGCGTCCGCCCCATGCGGCGCGACACGACCGCGCCGTCCTGGACCACGAGATGCCCGTCCTTGTAGAGAAGGGCCGCCTTGCCGAAGAGCGCGGAACGGTCGCCGCCGGCGCGGTAGACCGCGACATCGGCGATCTTGCCCGGCGAAAGATCGCCGCGATCGGCGAGCCCGAGGAGCTTGGCAGGCGCGGCCCGCGTCATGATCGCGATCTCGGCCAGCGTGTATTCGCGCTCGATCTCGGCCAGCCGCGTCATCGCCACCGCCGCCTTCGGCAGGGCCTCGATCCACTGCCTGCGAAGATTGCGGTCCATCAGCAGGGCGAAGAGATCGGGATAGGCCGTGAACGGCGCGCCGTTCGGATGATCGGTGGTGAAGAACACGCGCCAGGGATCGTCGATCAGCAGGAAGAGTTCCAGCCCGATCGCCCATTGCAGGGCATTGTAGTAATTGGCCTGGCGGTAGTCGATCGGCACGACGCCACCGCCATTGGCCTCGGCGTCCTGGATCACGCTCTTCTTCGGGCTGGCGCCCGCCCGCCCGCCGAACTGGCGCAGCGCGTCGGAGGAGACGGTCACCGTCTGGCCGAACATCACCTGGCCGATGTCGACGGTGATCTCCGGCGAGGCGTTGACGATCTCGGCAAGCCTTGCCGCCTCCGAGGAGAAGGCGCGGCTGCCCTCCTTGCCGTAGCCGTAGAACTGGATATGGGCGAGATGCAGCGGAACGCCGTCCGCCGCCTGCATGGTCATCTCCGCCGACTCGACGCTGGAGCCGGGGAGACCCAGATTGTTGCAGTGGACGTGCAGCGGATGGGCGATGCCGAGCCGGGACACCGCACCCTGCAAGGCCTTGACGATCTGGCGCGACGTGACGCCGTAATCGGGCACCGTGTCGTCGAAGGAGAAGGCCCGCACATTCGCCTTGAAGGCCGCCGAGCCGCCGGCATTGATCGTCTTCACGCCGAGCGAGCGGGCAGAGGAGACGGTCCAGGCGACATAGTCCTCGATCGCCTGCTCGCTCTCGCCGGCCCGCAGCATCGACAGGAGAAAATCGTCATTGCCGAGGACGACCAGCGTCGCCTTGTCGATGATCGGGATGTCGGCAAGCTCCAGATGAGCGTGCAGTGCCGCCGTCGGCGCCATGGCGGGCTCGACCACGGTGGTAAAGCCCATCGCGGCATAGAGAATGCCCGTCTCCTCGGTGGTCCAGCCGACCTTGCCGAGCGGCGTCTGGCCGGGACGGGCCTGGAACGCCTTGTGATATTCCGGCAGGAGCAGCCGCGCCGTGTTCACATGGCCGCCGGCAATGTGGGAGTGGATGTCGATCGCCCCGGCCATCACCACCATACCGCTGCAGTCGACCACCTCGTCCGCCGGCCGGCCGTTGGCGGGCGCCGCGACGATCAGCCCGTCCTCGATATAGACGTCGCCGATGCCGTCGCGGCCGTTGACCGGATCGACGACATGGCCTCCCTTGAGAACCCTCAGCATCATGCCGCCCTTTCCGCTGGAGCGCCGAGCGCCGCGGTGATCGCCAGGAGGATCGCGGCCGCCGAGCCGCCGGGGCCGTCCGCGGCCGGCCCGTCCACGGGCACGAAAGTCGCGGCCATGTCGTCATAGAGCGCGCCGGCATGATCGCGGCCGGCAAGCCCGACCTCGAAGGCGACGGCCGGCGTCCCTGCAAAGGCCGCATTGGCCCCCGCGATGGCGATCACCGGCAGGGTGCCGGCATCGACCGGGGCGCTGCCGCCGGCGAGCGCGTCGACATGGAGGACGAGGTCGCATTCACCCGATGCAATCAACCGGCGCCCGTCATAGGCGAAGGGATCGTGCACAGCGACGCCGCCTGCGAAACGGCTGCGCAGGGGAAACCCGCTGACGGCCGTGGCGATCTGCGCCGCGCCGAAAGCCTGACCGGCGCCGCCGAGCGCCAGCGACGAGGCGCGCGTCGTGAGGTTCAGGTCGGCGACGAGGCCCGACAGCATCTCGGCGCCGAGCGCGTCGAGCGAGGCGGCGGACCAGACGACGCAGGCAAAGCGCGCCTCGGCGAGGAATGCGGGGACGCTCGCTGCGGCGGCCGTGTCGATCGGCCCCGTCGCAAAACGCCGTCCGCCCAGCGCGGCGCGAATCATCGCGACCCCTTGCGCAAGGTCCGGTCCGGCACAGGCGATCGTCTCGGCGTCGATGCCGACGGTCGGCAGGACGGCGCCTGCCGGGCCGCCGAGCCAGACGACCTTGCGGCCGCGTGATTCGCCCGGCTCGCCGGACGTCCCATTCCCGCCGAGTACGAAGGTGAGGAAGTCCGGCGACTGCGCGGCCACCTCGGCCCCGACCACGAGAAAGCGGTCGGCGCGACGGCGCATCTCGGCCGGCGCCGCGACGAACATGCCGGCGCTGCGCAGAACATCGAGGTTGCGATAGAGAATATCCGACCCCGCATGGTCGATCACGCCGCCCGCCTGCCGTGCGAGGGCCAGCGCTGCCTTGACGCCGGCGACGTCGACGGCGAGCCCGGTGACGAGCGGCAACCGGCTCGCGGCGATAAGCCGTGCGGCCTCCGCGACGGCCTCGTGCTCAGGGACTTCGGTCCCGCTGATCCATGCTTTGCCCAAAAGACTTCGCTTCCTGGCGCCCGGCCATCAGTTACAGGAAACCCGGTCGAGGCGCCAAGCCCTGGTCGGTGATTAATCGCGCCGATCGTGCTTGATATAGGCGAAGCGCGGGTCGTCCGGCGGCCCCGTCAGGGCGCCGCCCTCGGTCCCGGGCTGCCAACCGACGACTTCCTCGATCTTTGCCGCCAGCTCGAAATCCTTGTCGGTGATTCCCTTGGCGGCATGGTTCATCAGGCGTATCTCGACCCAGGCGTAGGAAGCGGTCAAGTCGGGATGGTGGAACGCTGCTTCCGCCAGATGCCCGACCGTGTTGATGACCATCAGCGTCGATTTCCAGCCGGACGTCTTATACGTTCGCCGGATGCATCCGTCCTCCAGCCGCCAGGCCGGCAGTATCTCGCGCAGCCTTTCTTCGACTTCCGCCGGTGGATAGGTCCTTTCGTTCCTGTCAGCCATCTCGACCCTTCTCCCTTGTCGGTTCCGGACAAACCGGAATAATAGGGCCTGGGCATCAGAGGACAGGGCATTATCGTGAAATCAGACGTCGTCAACGTCTCGGCGCCCGCGCGCCTCCACCTCGGCTTCCTCGACATGAACGGCAGCCTTGGCCGCATGTTCGGCGGCATCGGCATGGCAATCTCGGCGCCGGTGACCCGGCTGACCCTGTCGCGTGCCAGCACCACGACGGTGGATGGCCCCGACAGGACGCGCGCCCGCTGGCATCTCGAGGCCATTCGTTCGCATCTGTCGATCAGCTACGAGCATCACCATCTCGTCATCCACGAGGTGATCCCGTCGCATTCGGGCCTCGGGTCGGGAACGCAGATCGCGCTCGCGGTCGCTGCGGCGGTGCGTGCGCTGGAAGGCCTGCCCCTCGATCCCGAGGGGGACGCGCAGTTCCTCGGCCGCGGCAACCGCTCGGGTGTCGGCGCCGGGTTCTTTCTCAAGGGCGGCGTCCTCGTCGACGGCGGAAAGGGACACTCTGCCTCCCCACCGCCGGTCATCGCCCGGTTGCCCTTTCCCGAGGACTGGCGCGTCATCATGGTTCTCGATCCTGCGCTGAAGGGTCTTACCGGCAACGCCGAGGTCGACGCCTTCTCAACCCTGCCGCCCTTTCCCGAGCGTGACGCCGCCGACATCTGCCGCCTTGTCCTGATGCAGGTTCTACCGGCCCTGGCCGAGACCGACATCGCCGCCTTCGGCGCGGCGATCAGCGACATCCAGCGCCGCGTCGGCCAGCATTTCGGCCCGGCGCAGGGCGGACCCTTCGCCAGTCGCCAGGTCGGCGACGCCATCGCCATGCTCGGCACGCTCGGCGCCCATGGTCTCGGGCAGAGTTCCTGGGGCCCGACCGGCTTTGCCTTTGCGCCCGGCGCCGAGGAGGCGGCCGTCCTCGTCCGGCAGCTGAAGGAATCGGGCAATACCGAAGGCCTCGACATCCGGATCGTCGAAGGCCGCAACGACGGGGCGACGATCGAGATCCCTGCTCCCTAGACCCGCCCAAACGGCCTACGTCCCTGTTCGCGGCGGCGGAATCGACCGGCCAGCCATGCCTGGAGAATATGATGACGGCAAAGAATATCCTGCACATGCTGACGCCGCACCGGCATGTCAGCCCCTTCGACGTGAACATGGCCGCCGATGCCGGCTTCGACGTCATCGTGCCTTATGAGAACGTGACGCTCGACGAGGTCGGGGACCTCGTGCAGGACGCGATGTTCTCGCGCCCGCCGCATGACGGCGCGTCGACCGCCATCTTCTTCGGTGGCGACGATGCGGTGCTCGCGCTCGACATGATCGACGCGGCCAAGAAGGCCCGGGTTTCGCCCTTCGGCACGCATGCCTTCGCCGACCCGCAGGGCTCCTTCACGACGGCCGCCGCCATGGTCGCCTGCACCGAGAAGGTGCTGAAGGAAAAGAAGAACCAGGACCTCAAGGGCACGCGCATCGCCGTCTTCGGCGCGACCGGCGTCGTCGGCTACTGCGCCGCCGTCATTGCCGCGCTGGAAGGCGCCAAGGTGACGCTCGTCGGCCATAGCGGCCTCGAGCGTGTGAAGGCGAGGGCAGACGAGATGAAGCAGCGCTTCGGCGTCGACGTCGCCGCGGTCAACGGCGCAAGCGATGCGGAAAAGGCTGACGTGCTGGCCGAGACCGAGGTCGTCTTCGCCGCCGCCAAGGCCGGCGTGCGTGTCCTCACCACGGCGCTTCTCGCCGGCGCACCGAAGCTTCTCGCTGCGGCCGACGTGAATGCCGTGCCACCATCCGGCATCGAGGGTATCGACGTCTTCGACCTGGGCAAGGAGATCGCCGGCACCGAGACGCACGGGATCGGGGCGCTCGGCATCGGGGCGCTCGCCATCGGCAACGTGAAGTATCAGACCGAATCCGGCCTGTTCAAACGCATGATCGCCTCCGACGAGGTCCTGGTCCTCGACTTCCGCGATGCCTTCACCCTCGCCCGCACACTCGTACCCGACCTGTGATCGAGCCTGTCCCAACGAAGGGCGATCTCCTGATCGCGACCTTCTCCGCCCGCTCGCTTGCCGCCAGCGCGCGCGCGGCGGGCTATCGGCCGCTGGTCGCCGATCTGTTCGCCGACAACGACCTGCGTGATCTCGTCGCCGACTTCCGCACGGTCGACGGCGACTTCGTTTCCGGCTTCGACGGGGCGGCCCTCCTCTCGGCGCTGGAATCCCTGGCGGCGGGCCGCGACCTCGTCGGCATCGTCTGCGGCCCCGGCTTCGAGGATCGACCGGAACTCCTCGACGCGATCGCCGAGCGCTGGCGCCTCCTCGGCAATACCGG
Organism: Aureimonas sp. SA4125; assembly: GCF_019973775.1. NCBI lineage: Bacteria > Pseudomonadati > Pseudomonadota > Alphaproteobacteria > Hyphomicrobiales > Aurantimonadaceae > Aureimonas > Aureimonas sp. SA4125. The sequence continues at coordinate 4,059,274 of NZ_AP025032.1, forward strand.
CGAGACCGTGCGCCGCCTCAAGGATCCGATGGGTTTCGCCGGGCTCTGCCGGGAACTCGGCATCCGCCATCCCGAGACGCGGATGGAACGCCCGGCATCGGACGAGGATGGCTGGCTCAGCAAGCGCGCGGGCGCGGCCGGAGGGCTTCACATCGGGCCGCTCGCCGAGCGCGCGCCCTCTCCCGACCGCTACTACCAGCGCGTCGTTGGCGGCGACCGTCGATCCGTGCTGTTCCTTGCCAGTGGCGGCAAGGCGGAAATTCTCGGCCTGTCGGAACAATGGCCGAGCCCGAGCCCGACCGAGCCCTACCGCTATGGCGGCGCCTGCGGTCCCGTGACGGTGGCCGACGGCCATGCCGAGGGCATGCGCCGGGCGGTCGAGGCGATCGCTGCGGCCATCCCCGCTCTCGTCGGCCTCGGCAGCGCCGATTTCCTCTTGGCCGACGGCGAAGATCCGGTGCTCCTCGAGATCAATCCGCGCTCGGGCGCCTCGATGGACGTCTTCGAACGTCCTGGCCATCCGCTCTTGCGCCTCCATATCGACGCCTGCGAGGGCCGACTGCCCGGCCCCGCCGGCGCCCTGCCGAAAGAGCCCGTCCGGGCCGCGGGTTTTGCCTATCTCGGCGTCGAAACCGTTACGGTCGGCGCCGTCGATTGGCCTGACTTCGTTTCCGACCGGCCGATGCCGGGAACCGTCATCCGCTTCGGCGAGCCGCTGTGTACGCTGAAGGCGGACGGACCCGACGCCGACACGGCCATCGCCCTGTTTGCCGCGCGGCTTTCCGCCATGAAAAGCATGATCGAAGGATCGTTCGCATGACCGTGTCCCCTGCCCGCCGCGCCGCGATCTCCGTCAACCGCGGCGCCGAGCCGCTCGTCGCGACGCTCATTGCCCGCGCGGACGCGCTGGGCGTGACGGTATCCACCGGCGCCGCCGGCGAAACGCTGGTCGATTGCGGTGCCGCCGTCGCCGGCAGCCTCGAAGCCGGCCGTCTCCTGACCGAGATCTGTCTCGGCGGCCTCGGAAGCGTCGCCATCGGCACGGATGCGAGCCTGCCGGCCTATCCCTTCACGCTGACCGTGCAAACATCGAACCCCGTCATTGCCTGCCTCGGCAGCCAGTATGCCGGCTGGATGCTGACCGCGGGCGAAGGCGACAGCGCCTATTTCTCCATGGGCTCGGGCCCCGCCCGGGCGCTTGCCGGCAAGGAGGAGCTCTACGGCGACATCGCCTATGCCGATGACAGTGCCAGCGGCTTTCTGGTGCTGGAGACGGCCAGCCCGCCGCCGGAAGAGCTCGTCCGCCGGATCGCGGCGGACTGCAAGGTCGCGGCCGACCGGCTGACCATCCTCTACGCGCCGACGCAGAGCCTTGCCGGCACCGTGCAGATCATCGGTCGCGTCGTCGAGGTGGCGATGCACAAGGCGCACGTCCTCCATTTCGACCTCACCCGCATCGTCTCCGGTCTGGGCTCCGCACCGCTTGCCCCGCCGCATCCCGACTTCGTCACCGCTATGGGACGCACCAACGATGCCGTCATCTACGGCGGCCGTGTGCTCCTGCACGTCACCGGCCCGGCGGCCGATGCCAAGGCGCTTGCCGAGGCGCTGCCGAGCCGCAGTTCGAAGGATTTCGGCCGACCCTTCGCCGACATCTTCCGCCAGTACGAAGGCGATTTCTACAAGATCGACGGCAGCCTGTTCAGCCCGGCCGAGGTCGCGGTGGTGGCGCTGGAGACCGGCGAGACGTTTCGCGCCGGCGGCGTCGACGCGGCCCTCGTCGCCGCCTCGTTCGGGTGAGGAGAATGGGCGACGCTCTTTCGCTGCCCTCCGCGCACTCGCAGCCTCTTGGCGACAGGACAGGGACGCCGCCGCGCATCGCGCTGGTGACCGCCGATCTCGATCGCCATGCCCGCGATCTCCTGAAGGCCTTCAAGGCGGCCGGCGCACGGGTCAAGGCGATCGAACTTGCCGACATCGCCTATGACAGCGAGGCCCGCCACGGCCTCGTCCTGCCGCATTTCGGCGAGGACCTGCCCGACGCCGTCTGCGTCCGGACCATGGACGGCGGCAGCTTCGAGCAGGTGACGCGCCGGCTCGGCATCCTCCACGCCTTGTCGGAACTCGGCGTCCTCGTCTCCAACGATGCCCGCGCCATCGAGCGCTGCGTCGACAAGTCGATGACGAGCTTTCTCCTCGCCCGCGCCGGCCTGCCGAGCCCGCGCAGCTGGACGGTGGAATCACGCGATGCGGCGGCGGCCATCATCGCGTCGGAGCCCGGCCCGCTGGTGCTGAAGCCGCTCTTCGGCGCGCAGGGCAAGGGGTTGAAGCTCGTCCGCGGCGCGGACGACCTGCCGGCAGACGAGGCGATTGCCGGCGTCTACTATCTCCAGCGTTTCGCGGGGCGGCGGGAGGGCGGCCTCTTCACCGACTACCGCATCCTTGTCTCCAACGGGCGGATCGCCGCGACGATGATGCGCCAGGCGGGTCAATGGATCACGAACATCAAGCAGGGAGCCGTTCCCCTGCCGATGCCGGCCGATCCCGAGCTGGAAAGCCTGGCGCTCGCCGCGACGCGAGCCGTCGGCGGCGACTTCTGCGGTGTCGACCTGCTGCGCGATGCCGAGGGCGCGGCCCAGGTGATCGAGGTCAATTCGATGCCGGCCTGGACGGGCCTTGAGAAGGCGAGCGGCGTCGACGTGCCCGCGCTCCGGGCGCGCGATCTCCTCGACCAGCTCGGCCCGGCCCGCCAGCCGCGCGCCCGCAGCGCGCTGGCTCGGGCGGTGTGACGGCGTGGCCCTGCCGGCGCCGCTGATCGCCGCGACCTATCGCGATGCCTGCCGCGCCGAGCTGACCGCATTGAAGCCCGGCAACGTCCATCGCTTTGCCGGCGGCCACGGCATGGACGTCGGCGTCTTCGAGCGAAGCGCCGACGTCTCGGCCCCCGAAATCGCCGCGCCCGGCAGACCGGTCGGCGCCCGGGTTCGGCGGTCGGTCGACGCGACCTTCGCTGCCGTCGGCATGAACACCAATCTCGGCATCCTTCTCCTCTGCGCCCCGCTCGCCGCGGCGGCGGAAGGCCTGCCCCGTCGCCCTGCCCCTCCATCCGTGGAAGACCAGCTGCACGAGGCGGTGGCGGACAAGCTCGCCGCCCTTGGCCCGGACGACGCCCGCGACGTCTTCGCGGCCATCGCCCGTGCCTCGCCCGGCGGCCTCGGCGACGGCGGCGCGCACGATGTCCGCGCCGCGCCGACCATCGGCCTCGTCGAAGCGATGCGAATCGCTGCCCCGCGGGACCTCGTGGCGCGCCAGTATGCCGAGAGTTTTGCCGCCGTCTTCTCCATTGGCGTGCCCGCATTGCGGATGGCGCACGCCGAAAACGACGACGGGATGATGCCCGCGGTCGATTGTTTCCTGACCTTCGCCGCCGCCTTTCCGGACAGCCACGTCGCCCGGAAGTTTGGCGATGCGGCTGCCGTGGCACTGCAGCATCGAATGGCCGACGCCCGCAAGCGGTTGAAGGTGATAGGCAATCGCGGGTCCCGCCTGGCGTTTCTGGCTGCCTTCGACGCCGAGCTGAAGCGCGAGGGCCTCAATCCCGGCACCTCGGCCGACCTCACCGTCGCCAGCATTTTCGCCGACGGCCTCTGCAGACAGCTTGAAGATTGGGGGTCCGGATGATTGACTGTGCCGCGCGAGGGTCCATGTCCCTCCAGCAGCTATCTGGCCAACCGGTCTCGCAAGGGGCGTCGTGAACAGGGATAGCCGTGCGGCGGATCGAGAGGGATCCTGCTGCCGGGAGGATCTTTGGTCGTTGGTTCCGCGCTTGGCGCCTTCGGCCGAGGCTTTTCCCTAAAAACGGAACGACAGAACCGGTCCCTCGGGCACCGGAAGTGCATGTATGTGAACCATCTCAGGAGGAATGAGACATGGCGAAAATCAACAAGGTGATGGTCGGCGAATCGCTCGTCGGCGAAGGCAACGAAGTCGCCCATATCGACCTGATCATCGGACCCCGCGGCAGCGCGGCCGAAACCGCTTTCTGCAACTCGCTGACCAACAACAAGGACGGCTTCACGTCGCTCCTCGCCGTGGTCGCGCCGAACCTGCCCTGCAAGCCCAACACCCTGATGTTCAACAAGGTGACGATCAAGGGCGCCAAGCAGGCGGTGCAGATGTTCGGACCGGCGCAGACCGCCGTGGCGCGCGCCGTCGCCGACTCGGTCGAGGACGGCACCATCCCCGCCGACGAGGCGGACGACCTGTTCATCTGCGTCGGCGTCTTCATCCACTGGGAAGCCGAGGACGACGCGAAGATCCGCGAATACAACTACAAGGCCACCAAGGAATCGATCGAGCGCGCCATCAAGGGCACGCCGACGGCTGCCGAAGTCGTCGCCAAGAAGGGCACCGCGGCCCATCCTTTTGCCGGTGCTTAGACAAGAGACCATCCCGGGGAAGACGACAAGCCGGCGATGAAAGCCGGCCTTCTCCGGCGATTGGCCGCCATTTTCGGGTTCCAGTAGAGCGAACCCACCGAGAGGAAAAAGGGGCCCCGGCCCCTTTTTTGTTGGCGGCATTGTCAGTGGACGAGCTGCGCCCGACCGCCTGACGAGACTGTTGCGCGCGCGTCGGCGGCGCCTTTTCCTTCAAAATGCCGGTCACGTTCCATAGCGGGCGAGCGTTGCCGCATCGAGCCGTCCATCGTGCAGCGCCGTGGCGACGAGGGCGCCCGCGATGCCCGCCGCCTGGAGCTCATCCAGGTCCGCCGCATGGCGCACGCCGCCCGCAGCAAACACCCGCCGCCCTCCCGCGGCCGCCTTCACCTTCGTCAGTCGCTCCAGATCCGGACCAGCGCCGCTGCCAACCTTGGCCAGCGTCATCGCGATCACCCGCGCCGGCCAGTCGTCTGCCGCGTCTTCGAGCCCTTCTGGTCCGACGAAAGCCGAGCCGCGGTAGTCGAGCGACAGGATCGCGCGTTCCTCGCGGCGAAGATCGGCGATGGTCGCGGCGCTGTCGATCGTCTCGCTGCCGAGGACGACGATGACCCCCAAGCCGAGATAGTCCCGCGCTTCATCCGCCGTGTGGACACCCGCATCGAGCCAAAGCTCGAGTTCGGGAAACTCGGCCGAGAGCGCTTCGATTGTCCCCCGGTTCGCCGGCCGCCCTTCGATGGCGTCGAGATCGGCAATGTACAGCGCCTTGAAAGCCGCGAGCGACAGGAGCCCGCGGGCAACGTCGAGCGGCTGCGGCGTCGCCGACAGCGGCGTTTCGATCGGGCGATAATTGGCCCGGTCGCCCATCACGCCGCGCACGACGACCCCGCCCTTGATGTCGAGCACCGGAATGATCTGCACCGCTGGATACCTCTTCTCCGCATGGCCTCTCGCGAGGCCCACCAGCCCGGCCGTTTCCGCCCGGTCCGATCGACCGGTTGGTTTCCCGTCCCGGCGGCCTTATACCAGAGCCGGTCACAAGGGGGTGACGGATTTGCTGGCCGTCCGGGCGCGCCGCATCAGGGAAGTGGACCATGACGAGAACGCTGGGTTGGGATGTGGGAGGCGCCCATTTGAAGGCCGCACTCGCCGAGAACGGCGAGATCCGCCATGTCTGGCAACTGCCGACGCCCCTCTGGAAAGGCCTGGAACCGCTGGATACGGCGCTTTCGGCAATCCTGTCCGAGGCCGGCGACGTGTCCGGGCATGCCGTGACGATGACGGGCGAGCTGTCCGACGTCTTCACCGAAAGGGGCGAGGGCGTCGCCTCCCTCACCGCGATCGTCACCCGCCATCTCGGCGAGAACGTGCGTCTCTATGCCGGCAGCCTCGGCCTGGTGCCGGCGGCAGCCCACGCCGATCACGTCGGCAAGATCGCCTCGGCCAACTGGCATGCCAGCGCCGGCCTCGTCGCGGCGCGCATCGAAGCGGCACTGTTCGTCGACATGGGATCGACGACCACCGATATCGTCCCGGTGACCGAGGGCGCCGTCGTCGCGCAAGGTGAGACCGATGCCGAGCGGCTCCTCGCGGGCGAACTCGTCTACCAGGGCTATACCCGCACGGCGCTGATGGCCGTCTCCGACCGCGTGGCCTTCGCCGGACGGCAGACCCCGATCATGGCGGAGCTCTTCGCCACCATGGCCGACGTGCAGCGCATCCTCGGCATTCTCGACGAGGATGACGACCAGCACGCCACCGCCGACGGCAAGGACAAGACGATCGACGCGTCCCGTGCCCGCCTTGGCCGGATGATCGGCCGCGACGCCTCCGAGGCCGACGAGGCGAGTTTCGAGCACCTCGCCCGTGCCTTCGCCGAGGCCCAGGTCCGGCGCATCCACGACGCCGCGCTGCAGGTGCTCTCGCGCGGCACGCTTCCCGGCCAGGCGCCGCTCGTCGTCGCGGGCGCCGGCCGCCCCGTGTTGAAGCGCCTTGCTGCCCGCCTCGACCGCGGCGTCGTCGACTTCGCCGATCTCATCGACTGCCGCTCGGAACTGCGCGACGACACCTGCCGCGCAGCTCCGGCAGCGGCGCTCGCGATCCTGGCGCAGGAGGCGGAATAGAAGGTTCAGGCCTCCGCGGAGGGCTCGGTCGCCGCGAGATGCGCGATGATCTTTTCCATCAGCCAGTACCAGGCCTGGCGCTCGTCATCCCCGGCGGTCTTTTCGATGGCGATGTTGAGATAGGCCACCTCGGCCTCGATCTTGTCGGCGGGCAACATCGACAGCCGGCTGACGAGGATCGCCGCCTCGACGATCGCCGCCCGCGCCCGGTTCATGCCCGTGAACGGCCGGTGCTGGCCCGATCCGGTGATGCGACAGTGGAAACGCGGGCGCTGCGCGTGCGTCTCGACGCGCTCGACGGTGAGGATATCGTGGGCGAGCGCGGCTTCGAGGCGCGGCACCGCGCAGTCCTCGAGCGCCGTCAGCGGCCAGTCCTTGCGGCCGGTCAGGCAGCCGGCGAAGATCAGGGCGTCGTCGGTGTAGTTGACGACGGCAATGCCGTTCGCCTCGAGATTGTCGAGCGTCTTCGACGGCCGGAAGGGCGCGATGACCCAAAGATCCCCGTCTTCGATGATGCCGAGCGGCGCGATGTGCACGGCACCGTCCGGGCCGATCGTCGTCAGAATGGTCTCGCGGATGTAGGGCATGGGCTCCATCACTTTGATCATCGTCCTGGCGAAGGCGGGCCACGCCGCAGTGCCGGCCGGCATTCCCGTGTGCGCCTTCGCTACGGGTCGGCGTCGCCCTTTGCAGCGACGGGCTCCGGCATGGCCGGGGCATCGCCGCCGGTCTTCGGCTTCAGCGTATGGCCCGCCGATTCCAGCCGCGTCCGGTCGACCGGCTCGGGCGGCGTCGCGACACCGAAATCGATCGGGCCGTCCTGCGCATAGCGCTTGCCGAGACGCCAGGCGATCTCGGCCTTCTGCAGTTCGGCGCCGAGATAGAAGGCGTGCGCGGCATCGTCCGCGACGCCGAGATGGGGATAGAACTCGAAGGCGTCCGTCTCCACGCGGTGGATGTCCCGGTTGTAGACATGGACCCCGTCCACCGCCGTCTCGATCCGGAAATTGCGGTCGCGCACTTCGCTCGCCTGTGCCGCGAGTTCCTCCGGCGTCGAGGCGAAGGGTTTCAGGTCGTGCACCTGGAGGAGCGCCGACGAATAGCCGCGCGGCAAGGCGCTATCGGCGCGGGCGGCAAACATCATGCGGCGCGCGGCATCGTGCTCCTCGATCGTGCGCCGCGTGTGCGGGCTGACATGGACGACGAGGAGATGGCGGATCGCCAGTTCCGAACAGATGCCGAGAAGGGTCGCGGTGACGCCCGACGTGTCGGCGTCGGTCAGCTCGGTGAGATTGCCCGTTCCCATCAGGATCGCGATATCGGGATGTCTTTCCCGCAGGCGCTGATAGCGCACCAGCGACGCCGTGAAGCCGTAGTGGATGGGATCGAGGATCGAATCGGCGATGAAGGGGATGCCCATCGACCGGGCCTTGCCGATGGCGCGGTCGAGGGAGTCCAGATCATGCGGGACTGCCGGCACGAGGATCGGCACGGCGCTGCCCATTTCGGCAATGTCGAGTGTCTCCTCGGAGAGGCTGAGAAGAAAATCGGCCCCGGCGCGGGTGGCGCGACCGAGTTCGTCGCGGTTGGCCGAGTCGACGCTGACCTTCAGGCCCTGGCGCTTCAGCTCCTGGATCGTCTCTTCGAGATGGGCAAAAGGCGTATCGGGCAGGCAGCCGAGGTCGATGACGTCGGCGCCGGCGGCGCGCATGCCGAGCGCGCGCGTCGCGATGGCGGCGACGGACATCGCCGAGGCGTCGACGATCTCGGCAAAGATCTGCATGTCGTGGCGCGACAGGTCCGGCGGCGCGCCCTTGCGGCCGAGAAAGGCGGGAAGGTCGACGAGTTCGTCCGGGCCGCGCTGGAAGAGGACCCCGAACTGCCGCGACAGATGGTCGAGATCGGCGCGGCACCGGCCGGGCACGATCACCCTTGTGGCGTCGACCGGCTTCGGCAGGCGACGCCCGATGATGTCGCCGGTCATCAGCGCCGCGACCTTGACGCCGATGTCGTGGATCGCCCAGTCGAAATCGGTGGACCCGAGCGCCGTCAGCAGCTTTTCGAGCCGCGGCCGCGCGAGATGCCCGGTCAGGAAGAGGAGCTTTTCGCCCGGCATGGCTCGATCCCTTGGAGCCGGCGGACGGCTGCTGTCATTCGGCGGCGTCGAGTATCGCCGGCCGCCCGGGAATCTCATGACCGGGAATGCCGCCTTCCGCAAGCACCACGCCCGCAAGCGCCAGATCCGAGGGTCCCGCGACATGGACGGGGGTCTCGGGACGCAGCATCGACAGAAAGCTCTCGTCGACGATGCTCGCACCGGCAAGGGCGTCGAGATGGGTATCCTCGGGCACGTCGATCTGCTTGACGAGGAGAAGCCGAGCGCCGGGCAGGCGGCCCGCGAGCCAGGCCGAGAGGCTGTCGGACGTCACCGACCAGTCGCGGGCGACTTCCGTCGACTCGACGGCACTTTGTGCGGCCATCCAAACCGGGATCTTGCCCGCATCGAGGGCGGCGATCATCTCGTCGTCGCTATGCGCTTCGACCATGCGACTGCCGAGGCTCACCAGCGCCAGGCCGAACTGCACCATGGCGAGGATCGCCATGTGGTGCGCTGCCTCGTCGCCATAGCCCATCTTCGTCTGGTATTTGCGCACGGCGTTGGCGAAGGGACCGCCGCCGGGAACGATGATGACCGGGCGCGTCGCCTCCTCGATCGCCGCGATCCATCGGGTGAAGTCCGGCGAGGCGGCGGAGCTGCCGCCGAGCTTGACCACGAGAATGTCCTGCATCTGCCTTTCGCCGCCAGCGCGACGCCTCTCTCCCGACGCCCAGAGACTGGACGCCTCCGCGTTGGATTTTCGCTCTCGTTTCGCGCCCAGCGGACGTCCCGTCACGGGCAACCCTCGCGTCATCATACGGCCGCTAGGGGGCGGATTGTAAAGCGCATTTCGTCGCATTCGTGCTTCAGCAGAGGATGCTGCAGCGCGGCAAGGCCGGCCAATTCCGGGTTACGGCCGATGGATTTCGATCCCCACAGCGGCCGGCCCGAGCTCGAGCTTCTCGACGCGAACCGTGACCGACGTCACCCGCGCGTCGCCCAGAACCGCCTGTGCCAGATCCTCCGCCAGCGTCTCCACGAGATCGGTATGGCCGCGCGCGACGAGGCTTCGGACCGCGTCCATGATGAGGTCGTAGGAATAGATGTCGGCCATGGAAGCGGGGGCCGACGACGCCGGCGCCACGGCCGCGTCGACGCTGAACCGGACCTTCTGCGTCCGGCCGCGCTCGAAGCCGTAGGCGCCGATCTCCATGTCGAGCGTGAAGTCGCGAACGAAGATCCGGTCGGTGCGGGCGGAGCTCGGCGTCTTCTCGACCACGGCCGCAGGTGACGACGCCTCGGTATCGATCAGGACGCGGATCGTCCGGACCGCATCCAAGGAAAGGCCATCTTCGCGCCGCCCGGCAGTCAGCGCGCGGCGAAAGCCGAGATAGTCCGGCTTCAGGACACCGAGACGGGGCACGTCCGGCGCCTCGAGCGAACCGGCGAGACCACAGAGGAGGCCGCGCTCGCGGCAGTCCGTGACGAAGCCAGCCAGAGCGTGGAGGGACAGATGCTTCAGGAGGCCGCCACCGTCCTTGCCGATCGTGTCGATCATCGCACCGCGGAATCCAGCCCTGGCGAGATCGGTCAGGAGCGAGAAGTCCGGGTCGCCGTCGGCGAAGAAGACGGCGATGAGCGGCGTCGCGGCCGCCTGCGACGCCAGGGCGAAGATCACGTCCTGCCGGTCGTCGCGACTGGCGGGGAACAGCCCGATCTTCACGAAGTCCGCCGCCGCTCGCGCCGCCACCGCCGAGCGCACCGCGTCGGGCTGCATCGGCAGGTCGCCGGCGACGGCCGAGACCGGGCGACGGCCGGCGACGCGGGCAATCGTGGCCGCGAGGATTTCCGGCGAAACGGCCCCGAGCGCCCCCTGGCGCGGGTCCTTCAGGTCGATGAAGTCGGCCCCGCCTTCGAGCGCCAGTTCGGCCTCGTCGGGGCCGGTGACGCTCGCCAGAAGCTTCATCACTGCGCCGCCTCGATTGCGGTGAACTGCTTCTTCAGCGTGTTCTTCCACAACGCCTCGACGCCGCGGCCCCACATCTCGTCATTGTTGCCGCGGATGTCGGCGCTCCCCTGGGCAACGAGCTTGCCGGTCGCGACCTCATGGCCATAGGCGTTGATGTTGAGGATGAGATTCGAGACCTTCTGCACCGTTCCGGTGACGACGATGTCGGCGCCGAGGTCCTTGCCGAGGGCGAGGACACACTTGTCGCACTTCCGCAGGACCTGCTTGCCCGCCTCTTCGGCAACGGGCGTGACGTCGACGATGGAAAAGTTCGCCTCCCCGTCGATGTCGGCGCGCAGGCGCGGCGCCAGCAGCGTCAGCCGCTGTGTCTGGGCCGGATCGACGCCGTTGATCTCGCCTTCGAGGCTGGTGTCGATCAGTTCGAAGTCGAATACCGCCACCTTCTTTTCCGCCGCGGCGGCCGGAACCGCCATCAGGGCCAGGAGCAGAACGGGAAAAAGTCCACCTTGTCTTCGCACGGCGATTTTGCTCCTCATGCAGGATAATGGCGCCCGCCGTCGGGGACACTTAGCGCCGCCGGACCGCCAGACAAAGAGAATTCCGCCGGCCAGCGCGCCGCGGGCGATGCACCTGGGAGGGTAGCGTGATGAACGGCAGCTTGATCGGCATGGGAGGTCCCGCCCGCGCGGCCATCCTGGCTCTCGGCCTTTTCTCGGCCCCCGCCATGGCCCAGACGCCCCCCGCCGCCCCGGCTGCGGACGCACCCGCACCACCAGCTGCAGCCGCCACAGCGCCTTCGCCCGCCGTGATCCGGATCGGCTTTCTGCGCAGCTACGAGAAGACGACGGCACTGTCGGTCCTCGACGAGCCGCCAGAGGACATCGGCCTTGCCGGGGCGAACCTGGCCATCGCCGACAACAACACCACGGGCAAGTTCACCGGCCAGAATTTCACGCTCGAAACCGTGACGTCAAAGCCTGGTGAGGACGTGATGCCGGCCGCCGAAAAGATGATCGCCGACGGCATCCACTACATCGTTACAGACCTTTCGGCGGAGGACACGCTGAAGGTCGCCGACAGGCTCGCGCCCAGCGGCGCACTCGTCTTCAATGCGGGGGCGCTCGACGACAGCCTGCGCGAGGAAAACTGCCGTGCCAACATGCTGCACACGGCTCCCACCCGTTCCATGCTGGCGGACGGCCTCGTCCAGTATCTGATGTGGAAGCAGTGGCGGAACTGGGTGCTGATCACCGGCAGCCACGACAAGGACAAACTGTTTGCCGACGCCCTGAAGAATTCCGCGAGAAAGTTCGGCGGCAAAATCCTCGAGGAGAAGATCTTCGAGGACACCGGCGGCGCCCGCAATACCGATTCAGGCCAGGCCCAGGTGCAGCGCCAGATCCCGGTCTTCATGCAGGGCCTGCCCGAGCACGATGCCGTCCTCGTCGCCGACGAGAGCGAGGTTTTCGGCACCTACATCCCCTGGCGCACCTGGGTGCCGCGTCCCGTCGCCGGCTCGGCCGGACTGCGGCCGAATTCCTGGCATCCCTCCTCCGAGCAATGGGGCGGCGAGCAGATCCAGAACCGTTTCGAAAAGTCCGCCGGCCGCCGCATGCAGTCGAAGGACATGCAGGTCTGGACCGCCATCCGGGTCCTCGGCGAGGCCGCCTCGCGCACGAACTCTGTCGAACCGGCGAAGATCGACGCCTTCATCAAGGGACCGGACTTCACCTTGGCCGCCTTCAAGGGCCAGCGCCTGACCTTCCGCGACTGGAACTGGCAGCTGCGCCAACCGATCCTTCTGGCCGACGATACCTCCGTCGTCTCCGCCTCCCCGCAGGAAGGCTTTCTGCACCAGAATTCGGAACTCGATACGCTGGGCATCGACAGGCCGGAGACCAAGTGCAGCTTCTGATCCCGGCAGCCTGCAGCCGCAGTTTGCGGCGGGCCTGCCGTCCGACCTATGATGCGCGACGCTAGCTTCCGGCAATCCAGCGAAATCGCCTGAAGCTCCAGTCCGTGGATCGTCGCGCCGGATCTTGCGAAAACCGGATTCCGCTATTTCGCCCGGCACTCCAGGCCGCCGCTTGAGAAGGAATTGTCCGTGTCGCTGAGGGGCAGGATCGCCGCGATGATCGCCATTGCCGCTCTGGCGATGCTCATCGTCGGCAGCGCCATGAGCATCGTGCACGCCCAGCGCCGCGTGGCGACCGAGATGGCGGCAGCCGGCACCGTGGCGGGCAATGCGGTGACGCGCCTCATCGCCGAACTGCCCGCCTCCCCCCGCCCGCAGCACGAGCTCGAAGGCCTCGTCCAGACCTTCAACGGCGACCGCCACGCCCGCATCCTCCTGGTGGACGCTTTTGGCCGCGTCCGCATGCAATCGGAACTGGCGTCGCCGCCCTTGCGCCTGCCGGCTGTGCTGGAAAAGCTCCTGGCGCCCGCGCCGCAGACACGGCTCGTGCCGTTGCCGCCGGCCGCCGCTCCCGTCGTCGCCGCCATGCTCGTCGTGGCCCCCATCAACGAGATCGCCGAAGTCTGGACCGAGCTGACGACGAGCCTCCTTCTGCTGGCCCTCTTCGTGGTGGTCACTTCCGGCCTGGTCTTTACCGTGGTCGGCCGGGCGCTTGCCCCGCTCGGAGATCTCGTCTCCGCCTTCCACCGCATCGGCCGGGGCGATTATGCCGTCGCGCTGGCGCCCCGCGGCCCGCCGGAACTGGCGGCCCTGACGCGCGGCTGCAACGACATGGCGTCCCGGCTGCAGGAAATGGACCGGCGCAACCGGCGCCTGTCGGAGCAGTTGTTGCGGCTGCAGGACGAGGAACGCGCCGGGCTCGCCCGCGATCTCCACGACGATGTCGGCCCCTTCCTGTTTGCCATCGACGTCGATGCCGGCAGCATCGCCAGCCGGGCCGAAACGGACACGCCGGGTTATGACAGTACGGAAATCGCCGAGCGCGCCGAGGCGATCCGTCGCGCGGCGCGCCATGCCCGCCAGGAGGTGCGACGGATTCTCGGGCGTCTGCGCCCCGGACTTCTCTCCGGTATCGGACTGAAGGCGACCCTCGACCACCTCGTGGCCGACTGCCGCAGCCGCCATCCCGCCATCGATTTCAACCTCGACGTGACCGAGACCGATCTGGGATCGGAGACGGAGGCCCTCCTGTTTCGCATCGTGCGCGAGGCGGTCAACAATTCGCTCCGCCACGGACGGCCCACCGCCATCGGCATCCGCATCCACGAGCAGTCGGGCGTCGTCTCGTACCGGATCACCGACGACGGCGGCGGCTGGCCGGTGACGGGCGTATCCGGGGGCTACGGGCTGATCGGCATGCGCGAGCGTGTCGAGGCCGCGGGCGGCCAGCTCGAGTTCGGCGAGATCGCGATACCGCCGGGCGTCAGCATCGCCGGCGTTCTGCCGCAGGCCGATATGGCGACGGACATGTCGGTCGATGCCACTGAGGAAGAAGCGGTTGGCACCGGCATGACCGATCGCACAGCCGCGGCACCTTCCCTCGCCGTCAGCCCGCCGGTAAGGGACAAGAACCTGGCGCGAAGGACGCAATCGGCATGAAGGTTCTCATCGTCGACGACCATGTCGTGGTGCGCGAAGGCGTGCGGCGTCTGCTCGCAAAGCTCCCGGCCAGCGCCGTCTTCGACGCCGAGACGCCGTTCCAAGCCCTCGATGCCTTTCGCAGGCATCGGCCCGACATCGTCGTCCTCGACATCAACCTGAAGGGCGGCAGCGGGCTCGACGTCCTCCGGCGGCTGCGGGCGGACGATCCGCAGGCGAGAGTCGTCGTCTTCTCGATGTATTCCGACCTTGTCTACGCAACCTCGGCGCAGCGCGCCGGCGCACTCGGCTATGTCTCCAAGAGCGCGCCCTCCGAGGAACTCCTCGTCGCCATCCGCAAGGCCGTGCGCGGGGAGACCTATGTCGATTCCGAGACGTTGCAGGACATGGCGGCGGCACCCGCCGCGACGCGCAATCTGTCGGCGCGCGAGCTCGAGATCCTGCACATGCTCGGCGATGGACGAAGTCTGTCGGAAATCGCCGAAGGGCTCGGCGTCGCCTACAAGACGATCGCCAACACCTCGACCCGCATCAAGGAAAAGCTCGGCGTCGAGCGCACCGCCGATCTCGTGCGCTTTGCCATCGAGACACGGGGCGGTCGGCTGATCGACCCCGGCGCGTTCTGAGCTTTCGGCACTTCCCGGCAATGACGGGAACTTATCCCATTTCCCGCCTCTGGCACCCCGGCTAGCTTCGTTCTGCACGCTGTCGTCCTGTCTCGACCCGTTCCCAAGGCGGACCCTTCCGGGATGACAGTGTGCCTGTAGCCAGCTGACCTCAGGGGTCAAACGGCAAGTTACCTCGTCCAACGGCAAAGCCGCTGCGAGTCCTTCCCGACACAGCCGGAGACCGGCCTGGTCGGGCCAGAACAGAGTTCCGGCATCGGAACCATCGGGAGGAAGAATGCGCACACTCGCTCTGGCGGCTCTCGCCTCGACTCTGTTGATGTCGGCCAGCCCCGCCTTCGCCTACAAGATCTTCGTCTCGAACGAAAAGGGCAACGACGTCACCGTTCTTGACGGCGAGACCTTCGAGATCATCCACACCATCAAGACGGGGCAGCGGCCGCGTGGCATCGTCAGCAGCCCCGACGGCAAACGCATCTATGTCTGCGCCAGCGACGACGACACCATCGAGATCTTCGACGCCGCGACCTACGAGAAGCTGGGCACGCTTCCCTCCGGTCCCGACCCCGAGCTGATGGTCGTCGCGCCCGACGGCTCCAACATGTACATCGCCAACGAGGACGACAACCTCGTCACCGTGGTCGCCCTGGCCGACGGCTCGCGCCTCGCCGAGATCCCAGTCGGCGTCGAGCCCGAGGGCATGGGCATCTCGCCGGACGGCAAGACGATCGTGAATACGTCCGAAACCACCAACATGGCGCATTTCATCGACCGCGACAGCCAGGAGATCGTCGCCAACGTTCTCGTCGACTCGCGTCCGCGCTTTGCCGAATACAAGAAGGACGGTTCCGAAATCTGGGTCTCGGCCGAGATCGGCGGCACGGTCAGCGTCATCGACGACGCGACGAAGGAGATGAAGCACAAGATCACCTTCGCCATTCCCGGCATTTCGTCGGAATCGATCCAGCCTGTCGGCGTTCGCCTGAACCAGGAGGGGACGAAGGGCTATGTCGCCCTCGGACCGGCCAACCGCGTCGCGGTGGTCGATGCCAAGACCTACGAGGTTATGGATTATCTCCTCGTCGGCCAGCGCGTGTGGCAGCTCGTCTTTTCGCCCGACGGCTCACGCCTTTTCACCACCAACGGCATTTCCAACGACATCTCGATCGTCGACACGGAAAGCGACGAGGTGATCAAATCCGTGCAGGTCGGCGAGCAGCCCTGGGGCGTCGCCGTCGGCGACTTCTGAACACGCGCCCGGCGACAGACGGTTCGCGCAGAAGCGGTCGCGGCCGGGTAATGAATGAAGGCAAGGGGAGGACGACGATGAGGGTATTCTGGCTGTCGCTGATGGCGACGACGCTGGCCGTGGCGCCGATGACGGCGGCATTGGCGAAGGACGGCAAGATCGTCCTGGCGCAGGCCGACGATGATGACGACGACGACGATGCCGCTCCGGCCGCCGCGAGCGGGCCATCGCCCATGGCTCCCGCCGAAGCGCCGGGGAAGGGCATGCCGGCCAGCGCCCTCAACGCCAAGAAGCTCGGCCTCGCCGATGTCTCGCTGTCGAGCCAAGACGTACCGGAGCTGATCCTCGGCTCGGCCGAAAGCGAATTCGTCACCAACCACAAGCATTTCGTGCTGCGGGCCGGCCAGGGCTACCGCTGGAACATCACCTCGGCGGCGGGTCTTGAATACAAGTTCCGCGCGACCGACTTCTTCCGCAATGTATGGTTCAACCAGATCGTCATCGACGATCTCGAGATCCACATGGCCGGACCGCCGGCCTGGCTCGAGTTCGACGCGATGGGAACGATCGCGATCCAGTTCACCTCCATCCGCCCCGGCGACTACGAATGGCACATCGACGGGCTCGATGGTGCGCAGGACATGAAGGGCACGATCACGGTCGTGCCGTAGGGACCGACATGGGATCCAACGATCCGCGCGCCTTCCCGCGCTCTGCGGGACGGCCGGTTCCAGCGCTCGACATCGCGGGCGTCAGCCACTCCTATGGAGCCCGGCTGGCGCTCGACGATGTCTCGTTCACTGTTCCGCAGGGCAGCTTCACCGCGCTTCTCGGTCCCAACGGCGCCGGCAAGTCGACGCTGTTCTCGCTCGTCACCCGCCTCTACAACACGTCCAAGGGCGAGATCTCGATCCTCGGCCGGGCGCTGTCGCGCGAACCGGGCGAAGCGCTGCGCCGCCTCGGCGTCGTGTTCCAGGCGCGCACTCTCGACCTCGATCTGTCGATCCGCCAGAATCTCGCCTATCACGCGGCGCTTCACGGCCTGCCCGGTCGTGTCGCGCGGGCGCGGACGGAGGCGATCCTGAAGGGAAGCGACCTGATGGACCGCCTCGGCGAAAAGGCCCGCAATCTCTCGGGCGGCCAGCTGCGCCGCGTCGAGATCGTGCGCGCCTTCATGCATTCCCCAGAGCTCATCCTTCTCGACGAGCCGACCGTCGGTCTCGACATCGGCTCGCGGGCCGAGATCGTGGCCGAGGTCCGCCGTCTCGTGCGGCAGGAGGGCGTCAGCGTCCTCTGGGCGACGCACCTCATCGACGAGGTCGAGGCAAGCGACCGGGTGGTCGTTCTGCACAAGGGCAGGGTCCTCGCCGAGGGCGGCGTTGCCGCCATCGTCGAGGACCAGGGCGCCAGCTCGATCCGCGACGCTTTTGCCACCCTTACCGGCCTTGCCCGGCCTGATCTCGGCGGCCCCGTCGCCGCGGAGTTCCGGACGTGAGCGACGCCGTCCGGACTCCGGCAGACAGCCCTCCCCGGCCCGGCTTTACCTCGGCCCACTATCTCATCTGCTTCTGGGGCATCGTCTGGCGCGAGGCGCTGCGGTTCCTGCACCAGCGCGAGCGCTTCGTGTCGGCGCTGGTGCGCCCGCTGCTCTGGCTGTTCATCTTCGCCGCGGGCTTTCGCCAGGTGCTCGGCGTTTCCATCGTGCCCCCCTACCAGACCTACATTCTCTACGAGGTCTACATCACGCCGGGTCTCATCGGCATGATCCAGCTCTTCAACGGCATGCAATCCTCGCTGTCCATGGTCTACGACCGCGAGACCGGTTCGATGAAGACGCTGCTCGTCTCGCCGCTGCCGCGCTGGTTCCTCCTGGTGTCGAAGCTGTCGGCGGGTGTCGCGGTGTCGCTCGTCCAGGTCTACGTCTTCTTCGCCATCGCCTGGTTCTGGGAAGTGCATCCCCCGGCGATCGGCTATCTCACCGTGTTTCCGGCCCTCGTCCTGTCGGGCCTGATGCTCGGCGCGCTCGGGATGCTGCTGTCATCGCTGGTCCAGCAGCTCGAGAATTTTGCCGGGGTGATGAACTTCGTGATCTTTCCGATGTATTTTGCCTCATCGGCGCTCTATCCGCTCTGGCGCATCCTCGAATCGAGCCCGCTTCTCTACCGGATCTGCCAGGCCAATCCCTTTACCCACGCGGTGGAGCTGATACGCTTCGCCCTCTATGGCCAGTTGAACCTGGCGGCGCTCGCGGTCGTTTTCGGCTGTACGGTCCTTTTCCTCGGCGGGGCGATCCTTGCCTATGATCCCGGCCGTGGCGTCATCGGCCGCAAGCGGCAATAGGCAACGCGAGTCCGCTGCAGGCGGTAGAGACGGATCGAAGGTGCAGGCCCACTTCTCGCTCGCAGCCCACATATCCTGGGGAGGATAACATGACATCGACGAGATGGCGGATTTTGTCCTGCTGCATGCTGGCGCTCTGGGGCACCGATGTGGCCTCGGCGCAGACGACACCACGCCCGATACCGGAAGGGTTCGTCCTGCCCGGCCCGCCGCCGACCAACGCTCCAGGCGCAACCGGCGCCGACGCCCCGGTCGCCCCCGCGAATGCCGCCTCTTCGCCGACACTGCCGACGGCAGCGCCCGCTTCGGCGGCGACGTCGGCAGGCCCACGCCCGATCGTCGGTTCCATGGCCGTCGCACCTGCTGCCGTGGCGCCCGGCGCCGGCACGACGCAGCTGCTCGGACAAGTGCCCGGCGGCCCCCGTGCCTGGCCCTGTATCCAGCGCAAGCTCGACCATGTCGACGCTGGCCAGGTCTGGCAGGGACCGCCACTGGAGAGCGTCGCGGGCGCACCGCGCACGGAAGCGATCAGCCAGTTCGTCGCTTCCGTCGCACCCCGCCGGGTGCCGCTGGGCGATGCCGAAGCCAAGGCCCGCGATTTCGTCCGTTCGCTGCCGGAAGCCGAGCGAAAGGATCGCGCCACCGCTGCCTTCGCCGAGCTTCTGGCGCTGCTGAATAGCGAGCGGACCAGCATCATGAACGGCATCGAGCGCTATGGCGCCAAGCAGCAGGCGCTGGCCGCCAAGCTGCGCGAAGAGAATGCCGCACTGAGCGACCTGCGCAACAAGGGTGAGATGGCAAAGGCCGCCGACGCGCTGGAGGCGCTGCAGTGGGACACGCGGGTCTTCGATGAGCGGCGCCGGTCGTTGACCTATGTCTGCGAGGTGCCGACGCTCATCGAACAACGCCTGTTCGCCTTGGGCCGGGCAATGAGCGGCGCGCTGTAGAACGCTAGAGCATGGTCCCGAAAGGTGGCTTCCGACTTTCGAAAGAGACCATGCGGAAACAAAGAACCAAAGCAGGACGGCGATTTGAAGAAAGGCCATCCCGCTTTGGCGTTACGGGCGATTTTCCGGGCTCGCGCGAAACGCCGGCTTTCAAGTTGCCGCGCCGGATACTGCGAAAAGCCGGTTCCCACTTGTTCGCCCGGCGCTCTATCGCCTGGACGGGTGCGTGCTGCGCGGGCGAGCCGGCAGGACGCTACTCTCCGGGACCCGCCCGCTATTCGTCCGGGCGCGTCTCCGGCTCCCGCGGTTCGAGCGGAAGGCCGGCCTCGGCCCAGCCGTCGGTGCCGTCGGGATACCAATGGACGGCGCCGTAGCCGGCCGAGAGCGCGCGACGGGCGGCGTTCCAGCTCATCCAGCAGTCGCGCAGGCAGTAGAAAACCACGGGTCGCTGCTTGTCGCCGCCCGTCGCCCTCGCCAGACCATTCAGAAAATAGGCTTCCATTGCCGGCGGCAGCGCGCCGTAGCCGGTGTCGACCAGCCAGACGGAACCCGGAATATCCCGGCGCGGCTTGGGATGCCAGACGGTCCCCTCGGGCAGGCCCTGCGGCCGCGGCGCCCGCGGCAGGACGTCGACGAAGACGGCACGTTTTTCATCATGGAGAAGCTTCGCCGCATCGGTATCGACCACGTTGGCGCCGGCAAGCGTTGCCGGTGTCGGCGAGCGGTAGTCATCCATTCGATAGCCCGGCGGCTCGACCGGAACATCCACCGGCGCCGCAGTCGTCACGGCAAGTGCCGGGGTGCCGAGCGGCGTCAAGAAGGCCAGCGCGAGTGCAAACGCCGCCAGACCGCGCATTCTAGCCGCCGTGCTTCTTCGAGACGATCGGCTTGTCCTGCTCGTCGAGCAATGGCACGCCGAACGACAGGAGGATCTCGTTCAGCTCGTCCTGATTGGAGCGGATCATGTCGTTCAGCGTCCGCTTCCACTCCTGGTCTGAGACGCGGACGCCCATGGTGATGCGAAAGGCCATCGGCGGACCCTTCGTCTCGCTCACCAGCGGCGTCACGACGTAGTCCTTCTTGGCCTCGCGGGCGTAGTAGCCGGCCTGCGGACCCCAAAGGATCGCCGCATCGATCTCGCCCTTGCCGAGATCCTCGATCATCTGCTGGGCCGAGTTGTCGTAGCGGGTGTCGACCATCAGCTGGTAGCCCCGCGCCTTTCCGATCAGGCCGGCGCGGGCCATGTAGGTGCCGGGCGGGGTGCCGGCGACAACGCCGATCACCTTGTCCTTCAGAAGCGGATCGCCGATGGTCGTGACGCCGGCCAGCGGACCGTCCTTCGGCACGACAAGCGAATAGGCGGTGCGGTAATAGGCGTTGGTGTTCTGGACGAGCTCGTCGCCTTGCGGATAGCTCATGATGACGTCGCAGGCATTGGCGGCCAGCGTCATCCGCACGAATCCCGTCGCTTGCGGGAAGAAGCTGTAGCTCACCGACTTTCGCCCGAGCTTTGCCGCGACGAAATCGGCGAGGGCATTTTCAAACCCCGCGCCCTTGTCGTTGGAAAAGGGGAGGTTGCTGGGGTCGGCGCAGACCCTCAGCACATTGGGATCGACCAGCTCGATCGAACCGCCGAATTCGCGGTCCTGCGCATGCGCGGTGCCGGCAAGGGCGAAAAGGGCGGCAGCGGCGAGGCCAAGGCTGGTGCGAAACCCGCTCATCGCCTCAGAACCCCAGGCAGGAATTTTCGGCCGCCTGCGCTTCCTTGTTGAGCGCCGGCTTTTTCGGCTCGCCCCGCGGAATGGCCCCGTCGGCCCGGCCACGAAGATAGACGTAGATGCTGTCGAGGAAGCACATCACGTTCACGTCCTCGCCCCAGGCGGGCATGATCGAATTGACCGGATGCCACTTGTTCTGCTGACCGTTCACCACGATTCCGGTGAAGTCGTAGTAGTTGATCCGCTGCAGCTGCTCGGCGAGATTCGGCGCGAAGGACGAGCCGAGGCCGTCAGGCCCGTGGCACTGGAAGCAGTTGGCAGAATACTTCTTGTAGCCGCGCCAGGTGTAGTAGTCGAACGTTCCGTCGGCATTCTTGGCGTAGATGGGATTGCCAGCCGAGTCGACAAACTTGCCCTCTTCCCCGGGCGTCGCTTCCATTCCGTTCTCTTTCGAGTCGATCGACATTGCGCCGCCAGCGGCGGGCGCGGCCGAGGCAGTGGCCGTTGCAGCTGCCGGCGCAGCGGCAGCAGGGGCGGTCGGCGCTGCGGCTGGTGCCGCCGGCGTGGCAGCGGGCGTCGCGGGCGCGGCAGCCGGAGAAGTGGCGGTGGCCGCAGCCGCGCCGGCGGGGGCCGCCGGCACGATCTGTGCAGGCGCCTGGGCCGTCTGGGCCGAACCGAGGGAGGTCGTCGCCAGAAGGGCGGTGCCGGCAAGGGCGAGTAGGGTGCGGTTCATCGAAGCCTCATGGAATAACCGGGTCCTGATCGACCGGCCCGGCCGACGCTGACAATACAAAGACACAACATCGATAACGCATCGAAACTGCGATAGATGCGTAAGACGATAGATCTGCGGACACTTACCAGACGTGAACAATCGCTACCGGACGTGAACAATTTCGCTCCGCCCCACGGCTCCGCCGTCGATATTTACCTGAGTGTTTTTCGTCTGCACGAATGCATGCGGTAGATAGACAAAACCCGGCGATCAGCCACGGCCGCTCGTCGGGTTCGGTGGCGGTTGACCTCGCCGCCGGAGCGGCGAGGTCGAGAGTTGAACGCGCCTACTTCGCCGCGGTCTGGTTCGGAACGGTGAACACCGTCAGCTGGCCGCCGAGCGCGGTGTACTTCGACAGGGCGGCGTAGCCGCCGACCGCGCCGAGACCGGCGTTCGGGTCGGTGAGGCCGGCCGCGAGGCCGATGCCCGCCCAGCCGCCGATGCCCGAGAGCACGCCGACGAACTGCTGGCCGTCAGTCTCATAGGTCATCACGTTGGCGATGATGCCCGACGGGGTCTTGAACTTGTAGAGTTCCTCGCCCGTGGTCGAGTCGACAGCCTTCAGAAAACCTTCCAGCGTGCCGTAGAACACGATGTCGCCAGCCGTGGCGAGCGCACCCGACCAGACCGAGAACTGCTCGGGGAGCGACCAGACGATCTCACCCTTGCCGGCGTCCCAGGCAATGAAGTTGCCCATGCCGCCATGGCTGTTGGGGGCCGGGTACATCGACAGCGTCGCGCCGACATAGGGCTGGCCGGCGGTGTAGGCGACACGGAACGGCTCGTAGTCCATGCAGACGTGGTTGGTCGGCACGTAGAACAGCTTGGTCTTCGGCGAGAACGCCGCCGGCTGCTGGTCCTTGGTGCCGAGAGCGGCCGGGCAGATGCCCGTCGAGTTCACGTCTTCGCCGTTCTGCTCGGTCGAGTACTGCGCGACCACCTGCGGACGGCCGTACTGCTCCGATTCCTTGTCCATGACGACTTCCGTCGCCCAGTTCACGGCCGGATCGTACTTCTTGGCGACGAGCAGTTCGCCGGTGGCACGGTCGAGCGTGTAGGCAAAGCCGTTGCGGTCGAAATGCGCCAGCACCTTGCGCGGAGCGCCGTCGACATCGATGTCCGCGAGGATCATCTCGTTGACGCCGTCGAAGTCCCACTCGTCGTGCGGGGTCATCTGATAGACCCACTTCGCCATGCCGGTGTCGGCATCACGCGCCATGATGGCCATCGACCACTTGTTGTCGCCCGGACGCTGCGACGGGTTCCAGGTCGAGGGGTTGCCCGTGCCGTAATAGATGAGGTTCAGCTCCGGATCGTAGGAGTACCAGCCCCAGGTGGTGCCGCCACCGATCTTCCACTGATCGCCTTCCCAGGTCTTCAGCGAAGAGTCCGCACCGACGGGCTTGCCGAGGGCCGTGGTCTTCTCCGGGTCGAACAGCATTTCGGCGTCCGGGCCCGTGGAATAGGCGCGCCATGCCTGCGTGCCGTCCTTGAGATTGTAGGCCGTCAGCGATCCGCGCACGCCGAACTCGCCGCCGGAGATGCCGATCATCACCTTGTCCTTGACGACCATCGGCGCGGCCGTGCCGGTCTCGCCCTTGCTCGGATCGCCGTTCTTGACCGTCCAGACCTGCTCGCCGGTCGCCGCATCGAGCGCAACCACCGTGGTGTCCGCCTGATGCAGGATGATCAGGTTCTTGCCGCCCTCGGCAGCCGGGGCATAGGCAACGCCGCGGTTGACGGTATCGCAGCACATCACCGGAATGACGTTCGGATCCTGCACCGGCTCGTACTTCCACTTGATCGACCCGTTATCCTTCAGGTCGAGCGCGTAGACGATGTTCGGGAACGGCGTGTGGACAAACATCGTGTCCCCGATCACCAGCGGATTGCCTTCATGGCCGCGCAGAACGCCGGTCGAGAAGGTCCAGGCCGGGACGAGGTCCTTGACGTTGCCCTTGTTGATCTTGTCGAGGGTCGAGTATCGCGTGTTGGCGTAATCGCCCGTCGGCATCGTCCAGTCCGCAGCATTTTGCTGCATCGTTGCCAACGCCTCGTTCGCGGAAGCAATCCCGGCCCCGAGGCCGATCATCAGGCTCGTCGCCAGTGCCGCCTTCGTCATCATTTTTAGCATTAGATTCCTCCGAAGGAACTAAACCCACCGGCTCCCGCGAACGGAATGTTCACGCGCGACCGCCTCGATCACAATGGGGAAGGTTTCCGGCAGCGTGTCACGACCGCCAATAGGGGTCTTGGTGGGCACCGTTGAAACTGCCCTACCGTGGCCTTCGAGATTCGCCATGCTCCCAACACGGCGACCTTGAAGCCGGAAACCATGGAGCGAGGCTAGGCTGAGAAGAATGCGGATGCAAGCGGCTCGACACCGAATTCATGTGTGCAATGCAACATACTTACGGTGCGCCGCGGTATAACCATTGATCTTCGGCTCTTGCATTCAGGATATTTTCCTTATTGAACACTTACGATATACGTATTTCTTCATGCTATTGATATGAAATACAATACAGACCCCATTACGCCCAAGAAACCTCCTTATCCGAATCGGAAATGGCTTCAAACGGAGGGTGGATAAAGCCTGCGCGCCGTCATTTTCATCACCGCAGCGTTCAGATAATTTATCTCCCGCCGACAGGGTGGAGAAAACGACTTTCAGTGGGCGCGCCCCATAGCTCAGGTTACGTCGTTCTCAGACTTTCGGCATAATTGCGTGAATCCCGTTGGGATCTGATAAAGGCCGTCGCGTCAGGGCATCGCCGCAGACAGGAGGGCGAAAAACGATGATGTCGCGGAGAAGCCTCCTCCAACTCGGCCTTGTGATGGCGTCGGGGGCGGCGAAAGCTGCAAATGCGGACGCCGAGGGGCCGCTGGAAACAGGGCGATTCCGGGCCATCGCCGATGGCGTCTATGTGCGGCTGGGACGGGTGGCGCTGATCAGCCAAGGGAATCTCGGTGCCATCGCCAATCTCGGCTTCGTCGTCGGGAAGGATGCCGTCGCGATGATCGACAGCGGGGGCAGCATGGAGGACGGGCGTGCCGCGCTGGCCGCCATCCGCGCCGTGACGAGCCTGCCCGTGCGCTACCTCGTCAACACCCACATGCATCCCGACCATATCTTCGGCAACGAGGTCTTCAGGCAGGCGGGCGCAGAGATCATCGCCCATCATGCCCTTCCCGCGGCGCTGGCCGCACGGCGCGAGACCTATCTGACGACCATGCGAGACGAGCTCGGGGCACGGTTGACCGCCGAGGTGACGATCGCCTTGCCCGACAGCACCGTCGACGGCGAACGCCTGCTCGATCTCGGCGGCCGACAGTTGCGCCTGACGGCCTGGGGGACGGCGCATACCGATAACGACCTCACCGTCCTCGACGAGACGAGCGGCACACTGTTTGCCGGCGACCTGGTGTTTCTCGACCATGTGCCGATCGTCGATGGCAGCCTCAAGGGCTGGATTGCCCAGCTGGATGCCCTCGCCGCCCTGCCGGCAGAGCGCGTCGTGCCGGGCCATGGCCCTGTGGCTGCGTCCTGGCCGCAGGCGCTTCAGCCCGGGCGGCGCTATCTGGAGACGCTGGCCGGCGACATCCGGCTTGCCATCGCCGAGGGGCGGACACTGAGCGAGGCGATCGCCACGGCCGGCGCCAGCGAGGCCGGGAACTGGGCGCTGTTCGACGACTACAACGCCCGCAACGCCTCCGCCGCTTTCGCCGAGCTCGAATGGGAATGATCGTGCCTGCCGCGCGGCAAGGCCGGCGCGGCTCGTCACGCGGAAGTTTTCATCGGGCGCTTGAGCCCGGGCGACTTCCGCCGCACAATCGGGACAGGCGACGGAACCGCGGGAAGGC
Organism: Aureimonas sp. SA4125; assembly: GCF_019973775.1. Classification (NCBI taxonomy): domain Bacteria; kingdom Pseudomonadati; phylum Pseudomonadota; class Alphaproteobacteria; order Hyphomicrobiales; family Aurantimonadaceae; genus Aureimonas; species Aureimonas sp. SA4125. Next base: position 4,084,993 of record NZ_AP025032.1, read on the forward strand.
ACACGTGGACGACGCCATTGGGAGAAACCGATGCTCAATCACGACGGCCGCCGGCCACGACCCTCATTCCGCGCCACGCTGACCTCGGGCACGCTGGCTTTTGCGCTCCTGACCGCCGGAACGGCATCGGCCGTCTCTGCATCGCCCGACACCGCACCTTCGCCTGAGGAGATTGCCGGCCAGGCGGAGTCATCCTGGCCGGGCCTCGTCACCGACGTGTTCGACGACCGGCCGATGCAGGACGGCACCGGCGTCATCACGCTCGAAGCGCCGGCCCGCGCGACCGATCCGGCGATCGTCCCGGTCAAGCTGACTCTCGATCCGGCGAAGAACATCCGCAAGGTGACGCTCGTCATCGACGAAAACCCCTCGCCGGTCGCCGCCACCTTCACGATCGGTGCCAAGTCGGGCCTGACGGAGCTGGAGACGCGCGTGCGCGTCAACGCCTATACCGACATCCACGCCGTGGCCGAGGCTGCGGACGGCACGCTCTACATGGTCAAGCGCTTCGTGAAGGCGGCCGGCGGCTGCGCCGCGCCCGCCGCCAAGGACGCGGTGGCCGCCGCCAAGACGATCGGCCAGATGCGGCTGAAGCGGTTCGGCGCGCAGGAAGGCTCGGACGGCGCGCGCCAGGTGGCCCAGCTGATGGTCCGTCATCCCAACAATTCAGGCCTGCAGAAGGATCAGGTGACGCTCCTCTACATTCCCGCGCATTTCATCACCGATATCCGCGTCGAGAGCGCCGGCGAGGAGATCTTCTCCATGACAGGCGGCATCTCGATCTCGGAAGATCCGAATTTTCGCTTCGCCTATGCCGGAAAGGGCGACGAAGAGTTTCACGCCAAGGCGACAGACACCGAAGGTGCGGTCTTCGAGAAGGAATTTGCACCCGGCAGTTCCTGACAGGCTCGTCCTGCTCAGAAGAGAACGGTTTTCCGATCGGCGTTCAGGCGCCGCGATAGCCGCAGCGCGCCGCCGCTCTCGCGAACCGGCCGCCGGCGAGCCGCCGTTCCTGCCGGCTTGAATGGCGGAAGCGCCTTACTCGAAGCAGCGAATCTCCGCTTCCGCCTGGGCGCGGCGCAGGTCGCCGATGACGCGATTGGATTCCACCGAGCCGCGGAACAGCGAACCCTTCTCTCCCGAGACCTGCCCCATCGACAGAAAGGTGGAGGCCTCGACATAGATGTCGTACGGCACGATCGAGGCGACGACGTCGAAGGAGCAGGCACAGCGTTCGAGCGACTGCGGCGTATTGCCGTTGGCCTGCATGCAGCCGAAGACATAGTCGGCGGTGGCGGTCGTCGGATAGCCGGTGCCGATCGTCGCAGGCGTCATGCTGCCGGTACCCGTCGCCGTCTGGGCAAGGGCCGCCGATGTCGAAGCCGCGACGGCTGCCGCCAGCACGAGCCGGATCAATGTGGACATGTTTCCTCCCGAAATCGCCTGCGCCGGCAGCTCGGTCGCTGACCTGCGCTTTGAAATCCCACCGCCGTCACGGCAGCGCTCTCACCTTGCCTTGCGGATGAAGGCGCCAAATGCCCGCGGCCCGTCTCCGACCTCGACCTCGCCGACGACGTCGAGAGTCGCCGTGTCGATCTTCATCATGACATTGTCGAACCAGTTGACGACGTAGACGTAGGCATCGCCGCTCCCCGCTTCGATCCCCTCCGGATACTCACCGACCTGTATCGTCTTCACCACGGCGTGCGTCGCCGCGTCGAAGACGCTGACCGTACCGCCATATTGATCGGTGACGAAGACCTTGCCGGCCGCCGCCGCACCGACATACGGGCGCTCTCCGACCGGCACGGTGGCGGCCAGCTTGCGGGTGGCAAGATCGACCACGCTGACCGCGTTGCTGCCGACATTGACGGCGTAGACCTGCTTTCCGTCGGCGGAAAAGCTGACGCCGAAGGGACGCTCGCCGACGGGAACCGTCGCGGTGACCGTCAGGGAGCCGGCATCGATGATCGAGATCTGGTTGGAATCGCGATCGGCGGTGACGATGGTCCTGCCGTCTGCCGAGACGGCAACTCCGGACGGCGACTGCCCCACCTGGACGCGCTGGGTGATCGCTCCGCCCACGGGATCGACGACGAAGAGCTCGTGCTCGAACCAATCCGCGACATAGACCGGCGCCCCAGACGGATGGACCGCGACGCCGAGCGGCCCCCCGGCGAGCGGGATCCGCTTCACGACCTCGCCCTTCACCGTGTCGATCACCGCCAGCGATTTCGACTCGGGGCTGGTGACGAAAGCGTGCAGCCCATCCGGCGGAATCGCGATCCCGGCCGGCTTGCCACCGATCGGGATCGTCTTCGTCACCGCCATCGTGTCGAGATCGACGACGGAGACGTCGTCGCTCGACTGGTTGGTGACGAAGGCCGTGTCACCGGCCACGGCCGGCGACAGGAGGAGGCCGATGGCGAGCGCCGCCGCGGCGCCAGGCCGAAGAGACCGGAGAACCATCAGGAGCCCTGCTCGACGGCCTTCTTGATGCCTTCCAGGCCTTCCCTGGAAAACGCGGTGACAGCCTTGATCGCCGCTTCCTCGTTCAGCTCCGGCGGCGGATCGCCGTTCGGGTCGCCGCGGTAGAAAGCGGTGCGGTATTCGACGACCGAGGTCTCCGGCGTCTTGCCGGGCTTCACCGTGAGATAGGCTGAGAAGTTTGTGACCGGCAGGATCTTGAGGTCGACATGCGGCAGCAGCGTCGCATAGCTCATCTTGGCCGCGTCGTAGCGGTAAAGTGTCTCGGCGAGCTCGCCGCCATCCTTCAGGGTCACGAGCCGGGCCGTGTCGACCGTGTTGCCGGGCGCGCCGTCGGTCTTGGCGACGCGCGGGTGCCAGGACATGTCGTTGAATTCCTGGATCCTCGCCCATACCTTCGCCGGCGGGGCGGCAACCTCGATCGTCTCGGTCACCTTCTGCCTTGTGGGTCCATGCGCGAGCGCCAGGCCCGGCAAGATCGTGAGCGCCAAAAGGGCGCCAAACAGTCGTGCGATCACGACGTACCTCCTTGATTTCATTAAGACGCAACGCCAGAGGCGCGGCCCGTCGGTGCCCGGCGCGGAGCCTAGTGCAGTTCGGGTTCGAAGGAAAAGCGATAATCGCGGCAGTCGCCAGATTTAATAGACGACACCTTGGCCCTTTGTCCGCGTCCAACCCGTGTCTGGTTGGCCAAGCCGCTGCAGTGTCTTCAGCATGCCGCCGTCGGCGAAATCCGTCGGTCCGACGCTGTAGCTGGGCCGCTCGAAGCACAGGAGGACGAAGTAATCGGCGAGTTCCTCGGGCGTGCCGAAACGCTTGATCGGCGCGTGCTCGTCGGCGATGGCGAAGTCGATGCCGACGATGGCCCCGGCGACCTTGCCGCGCAGCTTGAAATCCAAAATCGTCCTCTTTGGCCCCGGCATCTGCTCTTGGCCTGTTTCTTCGAGGGCAAGATGGGGCCGGTGAGATCGCCCGCCAAGCGTTCGGCTTTGGTGCGCCAGTTTGACAGAGAGGGTCCGTCGCCTAAGCTGCGTCGACCCCTGGAGGGACTTTCCATGCTGCACCGCTTCGCTTTTGGCCTCACCGCCCTCGCCTTCCTCGCCGCACCGCTGCAGGCACAACAGCTGGCGCCGGCGCCCGAGGCCGCCTCGGGTGTCATGCAGAAGGTCCTCGTCCGGGCAAAGTCGCAGATGGTCGTCGCCGCCCATCCCCTCGCCGCAGAGGCCGGGCGGGAGGTCTTGCGGGCCGGCGGCAATGCCATCGACGCGATGGTCACGGTTCAGCTCGTCCTCGGCCTCGTCGAGCCGCAATCCTCGGGCCTTGGCGGCGGCGCCTTCCTCGTTCACTACGACGCCTCAACAAAGCAGCTCGAGACCGTCGACGGCCGCGAGACGGCGCCCGCCGGGGTGACGCCGCAGCTTTTCCTCGACGCCAGCGGAAAGCCGCTGACGTTCCTCGACGCCGTGGTCGGCGGGCGCTCGGTCGGAACGCCCGGCACGGTGCGCTTGCTCGAAGACACGCACCGGCGTTTCGGCGCCCTTTCCTGGCGTCGCGTGGTCCAGCCGGCCATCGACCTTGCCCGCACGGGTTTTGCCGTCACGCCGCGGCTGAACAGCCTTCTGGCCGGCGACGAAACGCTGCTCTCGTCGCCGACGCTGAAGGCCTACTTCTTCGACGCGGACGCAAAACCCTGGCCGGTCGGCCACATCCTGGTCAACGAGGCCTATGCGAAGACCCTGGAGAGGATCCGCGACGAGGGTGCGGCCGGCTTCTACACCGGCCCGGTGGCCGACGGCATCGTCGCCGCGGTCGCCAGCGGCACGGATCTCGCCGGCAAGGCCAATCCCGGCATGCTGTCGCGCGCCGACCTCGCCGCCTACCGCGCCAAAGTGCGCCCGCCCGTCTGCCTCGACTATCGCGGCTTCGAGGTCTGCGGCATGGGCCCGCCCTCCTCCGGCGCCTTGGCCGTCGGCCAGATCCTCGGCCTGATCGAGCCGACCGACATCGCCGATCTCGGCCCGAAGAGCGCCAAGGCCTGGCGCCTCATCGGCGACGCCTCCCGCCTCGCCTTCGCCGATCGCGGCCGCTACGTCGCCGACGCGGATTTCGTGGCCCTGCCGAGCGGCCTTCTCGACGACGCCTATCTGGCAAGCCGCGCGACGCTTCTCGACGGCGACAGAGCGCTGGCCGATGACGCGGTGGTTGCAGGCGAGCCGAGCTGGGACCACGCGGGACTGGCACCGCCGCGCGGCGACGATGCAAGTCTCGAACTTCCCTCGACCAGCCATTTCGTCATTGCCGACAAAGAGGGCGACGTCGTCTCGATGACGACGACGATCGAGAACGGTTTTGGCTCCCGGCTGATGACCGGCGGCTTCATCCTCAACAACGAGTTGACCGATTTCTCCTTCGCGACACAGGAGGACGGCCGCCCGATCGCCAATGCCGTGGCGCCCGGCAAGCGGCCGCGCTCGTCGATGGCGCCGACCATCGTGATGAAGGAGGGAAAGCCGGTGATCGCCGTGGGCTCGCCCGGCGGCAGCTCGATCATCGGCTTCGTCGCCGGGGCGCTGGTGGCGATGATCGACTGGCGGATGGACGCCCAGCAGGCCGTGGCCCTGCCGCACCTCCTCAACCGCTTCGGCACGTTCGAGCTGGAAAAGGGCACCCCGGCCGCCGACCTCGAACCCGAACTGCAGGCGCTCGGCTTCAAGACGAAGGTCGGCGACCTCAATTCCGGTCTGCACGCCATCGTCATCACCCCGGACGGACTTGCGGGAGGCGCCGATCCGCGACGCGAAGGTGTCGCTCTCGGCGATTGACGCGGGGGCTCGGGGACTGACAGGCTGCGGCCGCTGGCAGGTGCCGGCCTAGCGTCCAAAAGGTTCTTTCATGAGCTTCACTGCCTCCGCCGTACCCGAGATCGTCTTCGGGCCGGGCAGCCTGCGAGAGGTCGGCGTGCGCGCCGCCTCGCTCGATCCGTCGAAGCGCGCGCTGATCGTCGCCGACGCCTTTCTGGTCGAGTCGGGCGTTGCCGCGGCGCTCGCCGCCAACCTGGCTTCCTCCGGCATAGAGGCCGAAATCTATGGTGACATCGCCGGCGAGCCGAAGGCGAGCCACCTGCAGGCGGCGGGCAATGCCGCCCGCGATCACGGCGCCGGCCTCGTCATCGGCCTCGGCGGTGGCTCGGCGCTCGACGTCGCCAAGATCGCGGCGTGCCTTGCCGTCGGCATCGTCGATCCCATGCATTATGCCCTGGCGCAAAACCCCCTGCCGGCGGTGCCGCTGCGCAAGATCCTGATCCCGACGACCGCCGGCACCGGATCGGAAACTTCGTCCACTTCGGTCTTCTCCGATGCGGAGGGGCGAAAGGTCTGGATCTGGGGGCCCGAGACGAAGGCGGATCTGGCCCTTCTCGACCCCGCCCTCACCGTCACCCTGCCCCCCGCGCTGACCGCGGCCTGCGGCATCGATGCCTTCGTCCACGCCTTCGAGGCGGCGACCAACCGCAAGACGCATCGCGGCGCGGAGCTCTACGCCCATCAGGCGATGCGGCTGGTCGCGGGGTCGCTGGCCCGCGCCGTCGCGGCCCCGAACGATCTCGAAGCGCGCGGAAACCTTCTCCTCGGCTCCTGCTATGCCGGGGTCGCCATCGACTATTGCGGCACCGCCGTCGCGCACATGATCAGCCACGCCATGGCGAGCCTTGCCCCTGTCAATCACGGTTTTGCCACCGCGCTCGCCTTCGAGGCGACGCTGCCCTGGCTGGTCGAGACGCCGACGGCCGAGATGGAGGCGGCGGCGCACGCCTGCGGCCTTGCCGAAGCCGCAGAGCTGCCGGGCTTCGTCTCGGCCCTGATGAGCGAATGCGGCATGGTCCGTCGCCTGCCGCCCGTCTTCGACAGGATCGGCACCGCAGCGCTGGCCGAAGCGATGCGGGCCCCCGGCCAGGCGCCGATGCGACACGCCACCGCCCGCGCGGTGACCGACGCCGACACCGAGAAGTTTGCCGCCGCGCTGCTGCGACTGGCCGAAGAGAAGGCCGCGTGATGGCGAAGATCGTCTCGATCGAGATTTCGCGCCACCGTCTGCCGCTCGACCCGCCGTTCAAGGCGAGCTGGGACGGGCGGCCACGCAGAAGCTTCGACGCCGCGATCGTGCGCATCCGCGACGACGAGGGGCGCGAGGGCGTCGGCTCGGGCGACCTGATGCTCGGTTTCGAGGGGCACGAGGATCTCTTCATCGGCGAGGACCCGCGCCATGTCGAGCGGCACTACGAGGTGCTGTCGCATCTGCAGTTCCACTATGGCCGGTGCTGGCCGGTCGACCTCGCTTTGTGGGACCTCTCCGGCAAGATCACCGGCGAACCGGTCTGGCGGATGCTCGGCGGGCGGGCCGACAAGGTGCGGCTCTACGCGTCTTCCGGCGTCCTGCGCGATCACGGCGCCATGGCCGAGACGGCCGAGCGATTCCTGTCGGAGGGCTTTCCGGCGATGAAGGTGCGCTTCTCCTCGTCGGCGGGCGGGCGCGAGAGCTGGCGCGAGGATTTGGAGGCGCTGGAGGCGATCCGCGCCCGCGTCGGCGCCAAGCTCGATCTGATGGTCGACTGCAACCAGGGCTGGCGCATGCCCTGGGACACCTCCGCCGCATGGACCTACAAGGACGCGCTTGCCGTGGCGCGCGAGCTGGAAGGGCTCGGCGTCTACTGGATGGAGGAGCCGCTGCACCGTGCCGACCGCAAGGGCATGGCGCTGCTCCGCCAGACCGTCTCGATCCGCATCGCCGGCGGCGAGATGACACGCGAACTCCATGAATTCCGCGACCTTGTCGAGGGCCGCTGCCTCGACGTGCTGCAGCCCGACGTCGCCCTTGTCGGCGGCATCACCGGCCTCCGCCGCGTCGCCCTGATGGCGCGCGAGGCCGGGCTCGCCTTCACGCCGCATTCCTGGACGAACGGCATCGGCGTCCTCGCCAACGCCCATCTCACCGCCGGCATCGGCGAGGCGCCCTGGCTCGAATGGCCCTACGACCCGCCGGAATGGTCGCTGGAACGCCGGGATTACCCGATGAACGCGCCTCTTGTCGCGAAGGACGGCTGGCTGCATCTCGGCGATGCGCCGGGCCTTGGCTTTGCCGTCGACGAGGAAAGGCTGGCGGCGACGCGGGTCGGGTAGACCGGTGGCGGGCCGGGCCGGGCCGCGAGATGTGCCGGCTGCCTGACGGGTGATGCCGTGCAGGGCGAACGGGTGGGCCCAGCGGCGCCAGCCGGAAGTTGTCGCCGCCGCGGCGGCCCTGCGCCGCCGGCTTCAGAGGGGCTGCCCGGTCAGATCGCGGCGATCGCCGCCAGCACGGCCTCGTCGACCTCGATCCCCTCCTCGATCGCCGCGCGCCGCGCGCCTTGGCTCCGGCGACCGGGAAGGCGCGCACCGGGTTCTTCGGCAACCCGGGCGGCGAGCTCTGCCATGCGCAGCGTCGCGCCGGGGCCGCCGATCGCCTGGGGATCGAGGACAATCAGGAGATGACCAAGACCGACCGGCGGTCCCTTGGCGTCGAAGAGCGAACTCGCCTCATACGCGAACTGGCTGCCGGTGACGCCGGCGGCCAGCATCTCCACCATCAGCGCCAGCGCCGCGCCCTTGGAATCGCCCGTCGGCACCATGGTCCCCGCCAGCGCCGCCTCCGGATCGGTGGTCGGCGCCCCGTCCTTGTCGAAGGCCCAGCCCTCGGGCAGTGGCACGCCCTTTTGCTTGGCCTCCATCACCTTGCCGCGCGCGACCTTCGACAGCGACAGGTCGATGACCAGGGGATCATGCCCCTCGCCCAAGGGTGCGGCGAAGGCGATAGGATTGGTGCCGTAGAGCGGCGTCCGCCCGCCCCAGGGCGCCATCGCCGCCGGGGCATTGGCGACCATCAGCGCGACGAGTCCGAGTTCGGCAAAGCGCTCGACCGTCAGTCCCATGACGCCGGCATGGTGCGAGCGCCGGATGCCGGCGAGCGCGACGCCCTGGCGCCGCGCGATGTCCGGCAGCATCGCGACGGCGAGATCCAGCGCCGGAAAGGCAAACCCGTCCGCCGCATCGATGGTCAGCACGCCCGGCGCAGGCCGGTCCGCCGCCGGCCGCGCATGGCCGTCGACCTTGCCGGCCCGGGCCTGCGCCGCATAGGTCGCGACCCGGCGAAAGCCGTGCCCGGACTGCCCGGCCGCCTCCGCCGCAACCAGCGCCCGCGCCACCGAAGTGGCGATCGCAGGGTCGACATTGCCGCGCACGATGGCGGCCGCCACCAGCGCCTCGGCGGCGGCAAGAGTAAGATGGGTCATGTCAGGGCCTCTCGGATGCAACGCGGGATGCTCTCCCATGGCATCGCCTTTCGGCAGCGGGAACCCCTGATGCGGTGTGGCGGTCGACAGGATTGCAGACGGATCGGCCCGAGACACCGAACGTCCGTTTCATTCCCGACTTGATTCGGGACGACGAGCATGTCGTTTGCCGCGGCGGTGCACGAGCGCAAAGGCGACCGGGGCTGCGCGACTGCGCCGACCAGGGTCGCCAGATCTCCCGATCGCTTCGGGTATGGGCATGCCGCGCTTCAGCCCCTATCCTTGCCGCGGCGCGAGCGAAATCCCGCCACCGTCTCGCCAGCTACCGGAGCCCCCGATGCAGACCATCTTCGTCCAGTTCAAGTGCCGCCCTGGCATGGCCTATGCCGTTGCCGACACGCTGGTGCAGGATGTCGAGGAGATTTCCGAGGTCTATTCCACCTCGGGCCAGTACGACCTGATCGCCAAGTTCTACCTGCCCGCCGGGCAAGACCTCGGGCGTTTCGTCACCGAGCGGCTTCAGGTGGTCGACGGCGTTTCCGACACCTTCACCACCGTCGCCTTCAAGGCATTTGGCGGGAAGTAGGGTCCGCCGCGAAGGCATGATCCCTCTGGCGACCGTCCCGCCATTTGGGAAGAGGTCGTAACGTAACGGGGATCCGCAGCGTGCTCCGGAACTGGCTGGCAGCGGGCCACGACACGCTTGTCGCTGCCCGTCCGCCCGGCCGAAAACTCAGCCGACGAAGGCGCGCTCGACGACATAGGTCGCCGGCTGCGCGTTCGATCCCTCGACGAGGCCGAACTTTTCCATCAGCGCGGCCGTGTCCTTCAGCATCTCCATCGACCCGCAGATCATGGCGCGATCGGTGGCGGGATCGAGCGGCGGCAGGCCGAGTTCCTCGAACAGCTTGCCGCTTTCGATCAGCGTGGTGATTCGCTCGCCGCGCGTCTCGCCGTCGCGCGTGGCGGTGGCGTGAAGCTGCAGCTTGTCGCCGACGAATTCGCTCATCAGTTCGTCCGCCCTGATCGCCGCCACGAGTTCCTTGCCATAAGCGAGTTCGGCCGTCGTGCGGCAGGTCTGCGTCAGGATGACCGTCTCGAACTTGTCGTAGGTCTCGGGGTCGCGGATGATCGAGGCGAAGGGCGCGATGCCGGTGCCGGTCGAGAAGAGGTACAGGCGCTTTCCCGGGATCAGCGCGTCATGGACGAGGGTGCCGGTCGATTTCTTGCGCATGAGGACGGTATCGCCGACCTTGATCTTTTGCAGATGCTCGGTCAGCGGGCCGTTCGGCACCTTGATCGAAAAGAATTCGAGTTCCTCGTCCCAGGACGGGCTGGCGATGGAATAGGCCCGGAAGACCGGCTTGTCGGCATTCGGCAGGCCGATCATCACGAACTCGCCGGAACGGAAGCGGAAGCCGGCGGGACGCGTCATGCGAAAACGGAACAGCGTATCGGTATGGTGCTGGACGTCGGTAACGGTCTCGGCGAAGACGCCTGCCGGGATCGGGAACGATGGCGCGGCGCCGGTCACGGCGGTTTCGTTGGCGAAGGCGTTCATCGGAATCCCTGTGGCAAGCGTTTGTCTCGGCGCAAGATAAGGATTTTGCACGGCAGCAAAACCATCCCGTGCCCTGATAGAGGGGTTTGGCCCATAAATCGGCGCGCCACCAGAGAGGATATTCTCAAACTCTGACCTCGCGCGGAAAATTCGCCGAACCGGCAAATACCCGGCGGTAGCGTTCGATCTCGGCCGGATCGCCCGTCGCCTTGGCCGGATTGTCGGAAAGCTTCACCGCCGGCCGGCCATTGGCGGAGATGACCTTGCAAACCAGCGAGATCGCCTCCAGCCCCGCACTGCCGTCCGGCGCCACGTCGCGGAAATCATTGGTGAGGTTCGTGCCCCAGCCGAAGCTCATCCGCACCCGCCCGTCGAAATGGCGATAGGCGGCCTCGATCCCCTCGACATCCATGCCGTCGGAAAACACCAGGAGCTTGTCGCGCGGGTCGATGCCGTGCGCCGTCCACCAGGCCATGATCGCCTCGCCCCCTTCGATCGGCGGGGCGGAATCGGGGCGAAAGCCGGTCCATTCCGTCAGCCATTCAGGCGCGTCGCGCAGAAAGGCCTCCGTGCCGAAGGCATCGGGCAGGACGACGAGAAGATTGCCGCCGTAATAGCTCTGCCATTCCTTCAGCACGGTGAAGGGCGCACGCTTCAGAGCCGCGTCGCTGTCGGTGAGCGCCGCCGTGACCATCGGCAATTCGTGCGCGTTCGTGCCGATCGCCTCGACATCGGTGTCCATCGCGAGGAGCACGTTGGAGGATCCGATGAAAGCGCCGCCGAGCCCCTCCTTCAGAGCCTCGACGCACCAGCGCTGCCAGAGAAAGGAATGCCGCCGCCGCGTGCCGAAGTCGGAGATCTTCAGGTGCGGCAGTTTGCGCAGCCGTTCCACCTTCTCCCACATCTTCGCCTTGCCGCGGGCGTAGAGGACGTCGAGCTCGAAGCGGCCGAGCCCTTTCAGCGCGGCGCGCGAGCGCAGTTCGTTGATGATGGCGAGCGCCGGGATTTCCCACATCGTCGTGTGCGTCCACTTGCCGTGGAAGACGAGCTCGAACTGGCCGTCGACCCGGCTGAGCTCGTATTCCGGCAGCTGGAAATCGGCGAGCCATTCGAGGAACGCCGGCCGAAAGATCTGCGTCGAGCCGTAGAAGCTGTTGCCGGCGAGCCAGATCATCTCGCGCTTCGTGAAGCGCAGGCTGCGGGCATAGTCGAGTTGGGCGCGCAGCTCCGATTCGCTGACATCGTCGGCGATGCGCACGCGCTTCGTCCGGTTGATCAGCGAAAAACTGACGTCGACATCCCGGTGCAGGCCCCAGATCATCTGCAACATCAACAGCTTGTAAAAGTCGGTGTCGAGCAGGCTGCGTACGATCGGATCGAGCTTGAAGGTGTGGCTCCACACCCGCGTAGCGATGTCGGTCGCGACCATGATACTTCCCCTGGCTGACGTCGCGAGGGGTTTAGCGCAGGCCGCATCAGATTTCACCTGCGACGCGCAGCGAAGACCCGCGCCAGGAGGCACGTTTGTTCGGCCCGAGAGTATTTTTGCGCAAGGCCTCGCCCGTTGCGGAACCAAAAGATATCGTCCAGCTTTATACGTCACCGAATTGTAGCGGGCACGACAGCGATGCTCGTGCAGGAGGATTTGAAATGAAGATCAAGATGTTTGTGGCCGGACTTCTGGCGCTTGGCACGGTCGTGGCGGCTGTGCCGGCCAGTGCCCAGAACATCGTTATCGGCCCCGATGGCGTCCGAATCATGGAGCCGCGTGGCGAACGCGGCCGGGACAGCGATCGTCGCCGCCCTGACAGGCGCGAGATCAGCGAGCGCGAAGCTGTAAGGATCGCACGCGGCGAAGGCGTACGCGAAGTCGATTCCGTCCGCCGGACCAGCCGCGCCTACCGCATTCTCGGCGTCGACCGCCGCGGCCGCGACATCCGCGTCGACGTCGATCGCCGCGATGGGGACGTTCTTTCGGTTCGCTGAGGCGACTCACGTCAAAGCATGTGCTGGCGGCTCTTCCGGAAGCGGGAGGGCCGTTTGCATGAGCGGGTGCAAAGTGCGGTCGCCACAGGGAGACGATTCGTCGTCTGCCGTCACTTCCCGCAACGAAAGTTAGCCGGCCAGGCGAAATACGGCGCGGCGGACGTCGGAAGCTCAACGCGTCGCCGCTGGGTCTACCGATCCAACGACTCAAATAGATTTCAAGCCGGCGAGGCAGGCATGCGGCCTGGGTCGAGCCGGTCTCAAGCCGAAAGAGGTGGAGGGCAAAGACAAAATGGTGCCCAGGGACGGAGTCGAACCGCCGACACTGCGATTTTCAGTCGCATGCTCTACCAACTGAGCTACCTGGGCGCCGGTGCGGGAGACAAGCAAGCGCTGCGTCCCTCACACGGTCCGCGCCTTATATGGAGAACGTTTCGGCGTGTCCAGCCTCAATCTGGGCGGTGCGCGGGATTGCCGTCTGGCAGGGCGGGATAGCCGCAGACGAGCGCATATCGAGGCGTCTTCGCGCCGGGAGCGCCGGCCGTGGCTCCTGTTGCTCAACCGCGGCGCTCTCGGAAGATGCCCCAGTCATGGCGGCTCGATCGAGGCTTGCGCCAAGCCGCCCACGGCAGCTTGCGCTGGAGGAAGTGCTGTGGCAGAAGTCCCCCGCGTCAAGCGACCGGCTGCGGTAGCTCAGTGGTAGAGCACTCCATTGGTAATGGAGAGGTCGGGAGTTCAATCCTCCCTCGCAGCACCATTTTGTTGGGCGAAATCAAGATTTTAGTTTTGTCAGCTGAAACGACCACGTGGGTCATCACGCGTGGGCAGCACCTGGGCAGCACCGGTTTTGCGGGGCTTCTCGCTTGTCTGGTCGTCGCCTAGCACGTTGGCTGATTCGGCAGAGGCCCATTGCAGTGTTGCCGCGCAGCGTGCCTGAAAATCGCTAGTCGGCCCGAAATGTTGCAGCAGATCGATCTCGTCGATCATGTCCGCGATCGTCTCCTGATCCCCAGCTGCGATAGCCTGGCGCAGCTCGCGGGAGCACACCCACAAATGCCGCACATGAAGCTCGAGGTCCTCGGGGGCCGGCGGGCCGCTGCACGTGCCGGGATCACGCGCTCTGTCGGCGCGCGCGGCACGTTCCTTGGAGAGGTCAATTTCCTTGGAGAGCTCGATAAGGTTGGTTTCAGGCAGGTAGTGTCCGCGCTCGTGGTGGAAATTCCGACATTGAAAGGTGTGGCTGAGGCGGTCACCGGATAGGGCGGCTAAGGTGGAGTTGCGAGACTTCAACCTGACCGGAGAACCCGATGACCGAGGACAGACTACCGCTTGCCGAGCTTTTTGCGAAAGCCGGGGACGGCGATTTCCTGAGAACGATAGCCGAGAGCGTGATGCAGCTCCTTATGGAGGTCGACGTTGAAGGCATGATCGGCGCCGGGCGCCACGAACGGACGCAGGAACGGGCGACTTATCGCAATGGCTACCGCGACCGCTCGCTCGACACGCGGCTCGGCTCGTTGCAGCTTCGGATACCCAAGCTTCGGCAGGGCAGCTACTTCCCGCCGTTCCTGGAGCCGAGAAAGCTCTCGGAGAAGGCCTTGGTTGCCGTCATTCAGGAAGCTTGGATCAGCGGCGTTTCCACCCGGCGGGTCGACGATCTGGTACAGGCCATGGGGCTGTCGGGGATCGGCAAGAGCACCGTATCGAAGCTGTGCAAAGACATCGACGAACGCGTCGGCGGCTTCCTCGACCGTCCTCTCACTGGCGACTGGCCCTACCTCTGGCTGGATGCGACCTACCTGAAGCAGCGCGAGGGTGGACGCATCGTTTCGGTCGCCGCCATAATCGCCGTGGCCGTGAACACGGACGGCAAGCGCGAGATCGTCGGCCTTCACATCGGCCCCTCGGAAGCGGAGACGTTTTGGTCGAGCTTCCTCAAGAGCCTCGTGCGCCGCGGCCTGTCCGGCGTGAAGCTCGTGATCTCGGATGCTCACGAAGGGCTGAAAGCCGCCATTCGCCGGGTGTTCAGCGCCTCCTGGCAGCGCTGCCGGGTGCATTGGATGCGCAACGCCCTGTCGTATGTCCCGAAGGCGCAGCAGAGCATGGCGGCGGCCGCGCTGCGCCAAGCCTTCGCCCAGCCCGATCGTGCTAGCGCCAGCCAGGCGCTGCGCCACGTCGCCGACCAGCTTCGGGGAAAGTGTCCAAAGCTCGGGGCCTTCATCGACAACAGCGAGACCGACGTGCTGGCGCACATGGATTTTCCCAGTCAGCACCGGACCCGGATCCATTCGACGAATTCCCTGGAGCGCCTGAACAAGGAGGTGAAGCGGCGTGCCGACGTCGTCGGAATCTTCCCGAACGAGGGATCCATCATCCGGCTCATCGGCGCCGTCCTTCTCGAGGCCAACGACGAATGGCAGATCCAGAACCGCTACATGCAGACCGAACCCATGGCCGACCTCATGGCCATGGGCAACACTGCAAAACCCGAACAGATTTCCACCGAAGTCGCCTGAAACGGAGCCGCTTCAGCTACACTCAATTTCCACCACGTTGACGGACACGACCTTCAGGCATGGCTTCGCCAGCCGCCCCGATAGGGTCGTCGTGCATATTGCGCTTCCCTTAATCAACATTTAATGTTGAATGGATAAACCGCCCTATTCAGATCGTCAACATTAAATGTTGGTTCAGAATGACCCCATCTCAGTGCCGAGCTGCCCGCGCTCTTCTCGACATGTCTCAGCCGGACCTTGCTTCGCAGGCGGGGCTCGGCCTCTCGACGATCGTTGATTTCGAGCGGTCGCGCCGCGCAGTCTCATCAGACGGCATTCAAAAGATTGTTTCGGCGCTCGAGACGTCGGGTGTCGAGTTCATCGCAGAGAACGGGGGCGGGGCTGGCGTAAGGCTGAGAAACCCATGATGCTCTGGCTAGATGAATATCGAAGTTTCTTAGCAGCAAGTGCTGGCGACCAGGCCCAGCAAGTTGGCAGGCTTGCTGAACGGATCGCATTCGCCGAGCAATTAGCGGCCCCGCTCACGTCACCTCGAGTGGACGGTCTGCGTTCTGGCCAGCCGACAGAAATCAAGGCAAAGATCGTTCGTGCTGGGGTTTCACTGGCCGGGCGCTTTGTCGACATTTCTGAACTGAATTTGGCGAATGCGGGTCTTTATCTGATCTTCCTATTTGAGCCTCACAAGCGAGCAATCAGCGTGTTCGAGATCAGAGCCCAAGAGATGCACCGCCGGTTGACCGCGGCGCACTCGGTGACACTGGGCTTTTTAAAAGAGATGACGCCGGTCTGGTCCTTTTCGGACTAGCGCCTCGTTACGGAGGTGCGTGGCCCATGCCCAAGCAGGCCGAGGCGGTATAACCAATCCATGCTGACCCCGTCAAAAGCAGACGACATTGCCTAGATTATTGGAACGTCGGTCCAAGCCTCATTGGGAAAGACGGAAGGTTCAATGGGGCAGAACGTCGAAGCCGAAGAGAGCTACATTCGGAGAGAGTTCGGAAGATTGGCAGTGGAATAACCGGGGTGATTGTCGCTCAGAATTGCAATATTCGAGGTGGGTGCTAGATGCATATTAGGAAGCAACAGTTCTGGTGGCATACCGAAGGAAGACTCGTGAAAGATACAGACACATCGCGCGACGATCTTGCCGCAATGACAGCCGAGATCGCGTCGGCCTATGTCGCCAACAATCGCGTTCCGCAGGCAGACCTTCCCGACTTGATTGCCAGCATACACAGGTCGCTAAGCTTGCTTGGTTCCCCGGAGCGTGCGCCCGAGCCAGCCGCGCTGGTGCCTGCCGTCTCGATCAGGAAATCAGTGACGCCCGACTACATCATCTGCCTCGAGGATGGGAAAAGCTTCAAGTCGCTGAAGCGGCATATAGCGGTCCGTTACGGCCTGACGCCGGACGAGTACCGCCGCAAGTGGGGCCTGCCGTCGGATTATCCGATGGTTGCGGCCACCTATGCTGCCAGGCGCTCCGAGTTAGCGCTGAACCTCGGTTTGGGCCGCAAGAAGGCCGAGCCGGTTGTCGAGCCCGCACGCAAGGCCGGCCGCGGTCGTAATGCCAACTGAGCATCAGCGACCCGGCCGCGACCCCGTTGCGGGCCCCTCCGGCAGGCCGCCGTCGCCCCCACAATGCCAGCAGTGCCCGCTCTTTCCTTCAGTGCTCGCGCCAAGTCTGAAATACTTGAGCGTTCACGGTGCTGTCGGAAACAGGTCGCTGTTCAGTTGACATGTCATTCAGATACTTCCCAGCTTTTCCTGAATGCGCTGGAAGTAAGACGAAGACTGTGTTAGTTCTTTTGCGGCATGCTCTAGGCCTCTTTTCAGCGTTCTGATCTCAAACTGTAACTCGACGATTTCAGTATTGGACCGCTGCAAGGCGTTCTCCAGCGAGCGCGCACGCATCTCGCTTTCAGCTAAGCTGATCTGCAGCGAGTGAACATGCGACTTCAGCGTCGCACGCTGCATTTCAACGCGTTCAATAAAGCAGCGAGCATCGGCTTCGATGGCCACGAACTTCCGCTCGTACTCCTTGATAAGCTCAGCAGCCTGCTCGACCATCTGCACAGCTTTTGCGCCACAGACTGATGGTTGGCTTGACATCCTGTCTTGGTTGGCTGCGACTGCACGCGACGGCACCAGTGTGGCCTGTGCAGGAAACACATCTGGACGGTCGAAAATGTTGGACTCTTCCAAACTATTCATGGGGAGGTATCGCTCTGAGAAAGCCGGTATTGCCTCTTCCATTTCAATTCTCCGACATCACGTCCCGGATGAATGGGCGGTCATATTTTCAGGGTTGATCGTTCCTGGAGCCTGGCCCGAAGCCGTTAGTGATTGCCTGATCGAGACGCCTTAACCAGGCATCCGACTCTCTTGCCTGAGCCTCCGCCGCTTCAGCCCTTTGATTGGCAGCGGTAATCTCTCGCTGCGCCAGTTGCAGCTGTTGCTGCATCATCAGAAGATCTTCGCGCATCTGACGCGCCTGGGTTTCAGCCGCGCGCTCTAATTCCGTCACCCGCTCGGCACTCATGCGAATGGCTTCGGAAGCCTCCTCGACAAGAGCCAAGGCCGCCGCCCAATCCCGACGCGGTTCTTCGCCTGAAACGGGCATATCCCTCTTTTCAATGGAGAGAATGGCCGCTGACCGCTCTCCACCGGAGTTCTCACTCCTCACGATATCGGCCGAGCCGCGAATTGGCCATGACCGCTCGACTTCAATCTCGACCGTCGATGACATTCTCAATTCCTCCCAATGCCATGCCGCTGCCGCGGCAGCATCCCATAGACCTGCTGCTCCCGCCTATTCTTGGCGAGTATATTCAACACGCGCCGCGTCATTCCGGCCGGCTGTCTGGCCGCGCCAGAAAACTGACATTTGTTGTCTGGCCTGTATCCGGCGCGAGATTTTGTTCGGGGATGACGAGCTCGCCTTGGGTCTGCATAGCGCGCACCGACCGTTTCAGGATTTCGTTCTGGCGCTGCAAGGCAACACGGTTCTCGCGAGCAATCTCGAGCGCTCCTTGCGCCAGGGTCCGTTCAGCCCGCTCGCTCTCGAGTTCTTCGATCAATCGCCGGGTCGCCGCCTCCTGCTTCACTCGATCGTTTTCGTTTCTCCGGGTGAGGGTTTCCAGGCGATCGCCGAGACTGACGGCCTTGGCAAGGCTGTTCTCGAGGGCGACGTCCTTGGCCGCCAGTGTCTTCGTCAGCATCTCGTTGCGCTCGTCGGCTTCCTGCCGCAGCCGGTGGATCTCGCTGACCTGGGCACTCTGATGGACAAGTTCGTTTCGCATGGCCTCCAACCGCCGGTCGGCGGCGATGCGTTCCAGCAGGGCGTCCTTGAGGCTTCGTTCGGTGATACGCAGGGCCTCGTCCTTGTCGCGGAACTGGCTGCGTAAATTGGCGAGTATGTGCTCCGTCGACGCGAGGCGTGCTGCAGCGGCGTCGACCTTGAGGGTGAGTGACGTACGCTCCGCGGTCAGCTGCCCAACGATGCTTTCATGTTCTTCCTCGGCCTTCTGGCAGGCAAGCTCAGCCTCCTGCAAGCGAACCTCAAGCGCTGCGAAAACCCCTTTCTGCCTCTCCCGCTGCTCAGCAAGCTCATTAGCGCGCGCCTCCAGCCCAACGATGCGCTCGCTCTGCTCGCCAACCAGCTGATGCAAGCGCCTGCACTCGCGCTCGAAGATGGAATGCTGCTCAGACTCACGCTGCAGTTCGCTTTGGGCGCGTTGCAAGGATTGCTCTGTCGCCTCCCTCTCAGCCCGCTGAAGGGCTAGTTCGGCCGCGACTGACGAATGCTGCTCTGCCTCTACTGCCAGTTGCCGTTCGATGTTGTCGAGAAGCTGAGCCTGCTCGCGCAGCAGTGCGCGCTGCTCGTCAACTGTCCCAGTCATCTCATGACACTCGGCCTCCAGTTTCCGAGCCCGCGTCGTATAGGAAGTCAGTTCGCCGGAGGTGGCAGAGAGTTCACTCGTCAGCGCGTCAACTTCGCGGCGCAGGTTCTGGTTGGCCTCGATCTCTCGCGACAGCAGGGCCTCGGTTTCCATGACGCGGGCCTTAGCGTGCGGAAGCTCTTCAGCTATGGCCTCGATAGGCTCAACGATCATAGAGAAGTCTTCACTGAGAGACTTCAGGTCCTCCAGGCGGTCAACCATCTGGCTGAAGCGGACGCGCAACATCTCATTACGTTGCCCAAGACTGTCGAGCAGCTTGGCGGGGCGCAAATGGGACTGTGGGTCAGCATCACACAAGTCGGGGGCGTGCAGTTCTGCTGCCATCTGTTCCCCGGCTGCGCCGGCCTTGCTCCCGCTCGAGCTGCGCCCTGAAAAAAACGACCACGCTGATGACATTGTACATTTCCAAATGACAAGCGTTCAGTGCGTCAAAGGTATAAATTAATCTTTCAATAATCAAATAAATTAGTTTGATGTGCGGAGAGGAGGCAGCGCTTTTTTCCTTGTGATGGCACCGGTCGGCGGGCTCGGGGTCATCGTCGCAGACATGCTGACCGATACGAAACTGTTTCTCCTTCGGTGCGGGTCGCGGGTGTTCGCTTACCGCTCGGGAGGGGCTTTAGCGACGAGACGGCCGGCGCTAAATCAGCCATCAATGCGCAGAAGGCGGCGGAGCCCGCGGCGTCATTACCTCCAGCGCGAGAAAGCGCCCTGCCCTTACGGAAGGCGGCCGACTTCGGCATGCGTCTTTCAAGGGCTGCGCGATGATACTGATACCGGCGTCGTTCTCGAGAACTGACGCTTCTGTTGACTGTCGTTCCATCATTGGAACAAAGTAGGAACATTTCCTTTCCATCGCGCGCCCCGGATGGCACCATGACGCGGAGAATCAGGAGAGCTGCAATGTCCTACCCGTCCCCGAAGTCCCTGCCCGTGGTGACCGTTGATGAGAGTTTCGACAGCGTTGTCGACGAGGTGATAGCCGCGGCCGGCGGCGATTTGCGCTCTGCGATCCTGGGCTTGGTCCGCGGCCAGCACGCGATTGAGGCAGAGGCGCGATCATCGACATCGGCCGGCTATGTCCGGCGCCGTCTACAGTGAGCCGACGGGCGCAGCGCCGCAAAGCCCTCTACGCTCCTGAGCGGGAGGAGCTCCTGCGAAAGGCTCACGCGCTGTGGTCGGCAACGTGCACCACCATGCATCATCTGCAGACGCCCAGCGCGGATTACCACGCGGCGAGCGATCTCGCCGCCGCACTGTGCTCATTTGCAAGTGACTTGAGCGGCGGCGCCGTGGACTTTGCTCGTATGGCGTCGACTAGAGGCGGCGGTGACGACAGGACTTGGCTCGAGGGCGGAAGCGAGATGAACGAGGCGATCGACGAGGCACTGGCGATCTGTGGCGGTGATCCTCGAGCGACCATCAGGAGCCTGCTGGTGCTGACCGAGTTCCTGGAAGCGGAAGCGGAAGCCGAGGGGAAAGCATGAGGCTGACGGGCATCTGGAAATGGATTGCGGTCGTCGCGCTCGTAGCGATCTTCGGACCGTCCATTCTCCAGCAGGTGGACCTGGGCGAGCTTGGCGACGCGATCCGCCCAGCGCCGACCGACAACCGGGCGCCAACACCGGCGGGCAGTGCGAAGCGGATCGCGATGCCCCCATGCACGAACGGTCGCCATGCGCCGCCCAGCGGGTCCTGTGTCATTGACGGCGACAGCGGCTGGCTCGAGGGCCGTCAATGGCGAATTGAGGGCGTCGACGCGCCGGAGATCGGCAAGCCCGGCTGTGCAAACGAGCGCGCAGTCGGCGATCGCGCCAAGCAACGACTGGCTTCGCTCCTGGCCGGAGGGTTCACCGCCCGACATGGCAACTCCGACCGCTATGGGCGGCAGCTCATAACTTTTCGCCTGGCCGACGGCCGTGATGCGGGGGCCGTCTTGATCGACGAGGACTTGGCGCAGAAGTGGCCGAACTCGGGAAACCGCTGGTGCCGGCGCTAGACAGCCGGGGCGCGGCCACCACATGATGCGGGCATGTGCAATCTCTACTCCCTGACCAAAGGCCAAGCCGCCATTCTAGCTTTCACCCGGGCGATGAACGATCGCGCTGGCAACCTCCCCTCCATGCCGGGGATAGTCCCCGATACGATGGCGCCGGTCGTCCACAAGGCCGCCGAGGCCCGGACACTGTAGCTGATGCGCTGGTGCATGCCGTCGTCGCAGAAAGCGCTCTTCGAGGCGACGAAGCGCCGGGCCGCGAAGCTCGAGGCGAAAGGCAAGGAGGTTGACTTCGCGGCCCTTCTGAAAGCCGAGCCGGACAGCGGCACGACGAACATCCGAAACGTCGCTTCGGCTCACTGGAAACGCTGGCTCGTGCCGGCGAACCGGTGCCTTGTTCCCTTCACCTCGTTCTCGGAATACGAGACGGTCGGCACAGCCAAGATCCCGGTCTGGTTCGCCGCTGGCGAGGAACGCCCGCTTATGGCCTTCGCCGGCCTATGGACGAGTTGGACAAGCGTGCGGAAGGTGAGAGAGGGCGAGGTCACCGCGGACGTCTACGGCTTCCTCACCACCGACGCCAACGCCACCGTCGGCGCCATCCACCCGAAGGCTATGCCGGTGATCCTCACCACTGCCGAGGAAATGGACGTATGGCTGCGAGCGGACTGGTCGGAGGCAAAAGCTCTGCAGCGTCCGCTGCCGGACGGCGTGCTCGAGATTGTCGCCCGCGGGCAGCGAAGCGACGCAGCCTGATCGTGGTCGGCCGCGCAACTCGGTCTGGGCAGCTTGGATTTTTCGGACAGCGGCCGGAGTGGGGCCAAGCGCTTCGTGGTCGTTGCCCTTCGCGAGCGCATGGGCCGCACCCTGACTTTCATCCGCAACGCCGAACAGGAAGGCGTCGCCATCGCCAAGTCCAAGGTCGCCAGCACCGCCGCTATGTTCGCCGATGAAGCCTCGCACTGGGATGCGCTGGAAGCCTTCTTCCCGACCACCAGCATCAACCACTCTGAGAGCTACAGCGACGGCCACGGCAAGCACACGAACTGGGTAGAAAGCTACTTCTCGCGTCTGCGTCGCATGGTGCGTGGCCAGCATCACAGCGTCTCTGCCAAGCTGCTTCACCTACGCTGCGCATGCCGCATGGTGTGAAGATCACCGCCGCCGCGACAACGGCGACAACGCCTTCGCCGTCGGCAATGCGCTCCTGTCGCCGGTCAGCCGCGTGTGGTGCGGATACTGGCAGAAATAAAAGAGGGCCGGTCTCCCGGCCCTCTTTCTTGCGCTTGTCGGCGGGAGTCAGCTCTTGGGGCTGCTGCCGTTATCGTTGTCCGGCTTGACCCGGATGCGGAAAGCATTCAGCCCGTACTGTCGGGCGAAAATCTTCTTTCCATTGCGCAGGGTGATAGAAGCCCGGAAAATGTAAATGGAGTCTTCCGGGGGCGTCTGACGTGGCTTCTTGGCCATCGGCGTTCCTTTTGGGCGGTGTTGACAATTCCGCCGGGAACGCTAGAAAAAGGTTGCAACACCTGATTTTCCTAGCGGCCCGTCGACATTCTGACGACAGAATACTGCCGCCGAGATCTGCAAAACGCCTCGCACCAGTTGCGGGGCGTTTTGCATTGTGCCGACCATAGAATCCTTCGCCGCAGGAGTCCATATGGGTCCAACTCAAAAACGCGATTCCTTAAGATTCCGTTAACCATGATTCCGCTCTCGTGTTACCCTCAAGCGGATTAGAGGCTATGGGTAGCCATCTCCTGTGGATTTGGACGGCGGACGATGAGCAACGATTTTCTTACCGGCATCATTGCTGAAAGGGAGACATTGATGCAGGAGCGTCTTCGGATAGATGCCCGCATCCGCAAACTCGACGCTGTTATCGCAGAGTACAGGCTCCAGCCCTTGGTTGAGGCAACTCAAGGCACGACGCCTTCACCGGGCAAGCGGCGACGCATCCGAAACAGCATACCGCCCATAGAGGTCGGCAACCACGCCCGAGCCTTCATACTGAACGCAGGGCGTCCCTTGACGCGTGGTGAACTTCTCCGAAAGTTTGACGAAGAAGGCATCCCGATCGTCGGACGCGACCGCGCGAAGGTTCTGGGGACAACGATCTGGCGGCTAGACCGAGATGATGGTCGTCCAGCTTTCAATAACACCCCAAGAGGCTATTGGCCTTCCGATGTGCCTCTGCCAACCGAATCTAACGAGTAGCGGATTGGGCAGAGGCCAACATTCCGAATTGTGACAAGGCCCTTCTCCCGCTGCGCCCGAAGCGCCTTCGACACCCTGTCGCTGACTTCCTTCATATACCGCCTGTCGCGACCATCCATGCCGTTCATGGCGACGATGGCTGTCGCTATCTCCCGGCATCTCATGGGCCCGTCAGCGGTCCTCAGTTGGCGCGGGATGGCGGATGTAATCTCGCCCTTGCAGAATAGCACCTGGCGCTTCTGGCGAGGCAAAGCGGCATGCAGATCGCCGGCATAGCTGACGACGCCCAAGGTACGGTCCAGCGCATCTACGTCGTTGCGGACCTCGGCCAGTCTGTCGCGAGTGCGCTGAATAGGGGGCGACGAAAGCCAGCCCGAGCGCCCGTCTAGCGATTATCCTCTCGCATGATCGCTTCGATAAGCAGGCTGTAGGGCAGCGCGGCCGGCGTCGACACCATCCGGCCCGGGTCGCGGAAGTCGCCGCGGCTCATCAGGCTGTCGGCGGTCGCAAGGTTGCGGCCGGCGCGCTGGCGATCGATCGCCCCGCCGAAGATGGCGTCGATCAGTTCAGCGCTTGCGTCGCCGACCTTCAGGTTTGCCGCTGACCGGAAGACGCCGGGACGCTTTGCTGGTCCGTCGATCTCCTTCTGTGCGGCCTGGAGCGTGGCTGTCTTCGACCCGGCAAGCGCCCGGTTTTCGGTGTCGGCCATCGCCCGTTCGTTCTCGAGGATCCGATAAAGCTGGTCCGTGCGCTCGGCGCCGAACAGTGTCGTCAGCCTCTGGCGGTTCCAATCGCTGTTGCCCTTCAGCAGGCTATTCAGGGCCGCACGGTCGTTCAGGTTCGTACCGACAATGCGGTCGATCTCGGCCCGGGCGCCCTGGCGCAGACGGAACGTGACGCCGGACGGCCCGACGATTTCGCCGGACGCGACCGCGCCGGCCGCCGCCTCGTCGGCGAGCTCGGCCGGCCGCGGATCGGTTCGGCCATTGCCGAGAACGGTCTGCCCGCGGTCGACCGCTGCGCCCTGCCGCGCGAGCTCGGAATAACGGGCGTCGACCTGCTTTATCCCGGGCGCGGCGTCTCCCAGCAACCCGTCGACCTGCCTGCGGACGTCCCCGAGAACGCGCGTGACGTTGCTGTCGGCCTCGTCTCTCAGCATTCCGTCTATCGCCCGGCGAACCTGGAACAGTGTCGACGGCGAGGGATCGAGATCGTCGGTGCCCGTCGCATTCAACATACCCCGCACGCTCTGGAGCGCCGTCTGCGCTTTGCCCCGAAGGTTCGGCACGGTCGCATCGATGGCGCCTGCCAGGCTCGACGTGTCGATGGGCGCGGCGCCGGCAAGGGCGGTTTCATATTCCGGGCCGAGCGCTCGCTGATCGTCGCGGATGCCCCGCTGGAGGTAGGACGGGATCGGCGCGGGGCCGAGGGTCTCGTCGAGGGCTCCCGTCAGCCGATCCGGGGCGGCAAGCTGGCGAGCGCGCAGCCGATCGGTGATGACACGCTGCCCCTTTCCGGGCGTGGTGGCGATTGCGGCGGCCTTGCCCCGAAGGTTCTCGCCAAGATCGGCGACCACGCCGTCGGGGCCGAGCTCGCGGACGCGCCGGCCGATGTCGGCGATGGGAACGCCATCGTCGCGTAGACCGCGCACAACGGCCTTGGGAACGGCGCGGCCGGCATCGTCGATCAGCTTGCGCGTCGGTGCCGTCAGGGCGCCGCCGGCGGCCATCCCGGCAAGGTTCAGCGTCCGCGACATGCCCTCGTCGGATGTCGGATCGACTTTCCCTTCGTAGACATCGCCGGGCAGACTGAACGCCTCGTAGGCGTCGACTGCGATCTGCGGCCAGGCGAAGTCGACTTCACCCGTTGCCGTGTTCTTTGCAGCGGGCAGGATGGTCGCCCGTTGCCACTCACCAGCCGGCGCTGGCGAGGTCGTTGGCCGCGTCCCGGCCTTGCCAGGCGCCGTGCGTGCGCTGGCGCCGCCATAGCGCTCCCACGGCCCTGACGGGGCCGATGGGGCGGCTTTCGGTGCTGCCGGCGCCGCGTAACGTTCCCAAGGACCGGCCATCAGCCTACGGCCTCCCAATTCGCCGCGTCGGCGGGATCGCCGCCGCGGAACCTGAAACCGTCCTCGACGGTGCCAGGCTCGATCGTCGGCGCGCGCGGCGTGCCGCCAGCGCCCGTGTCTTGCGCATTTTCGGCGCCGCCCATCATCGAGCGCAGCTCGGGCGTCATGATCGACACGCGGTTGATTTCGTCCAGTCGACGACGCGCTTCAGGCGCGTCGATGTCACCGACTTGGTAAGCGTTGACAATGGTCCCGCGCTCGACGTTGATGTCGGCCTTGGCACGCATCATGTCGACAATCAGACGATTGCCCTCGGGCTTGTTTCTAAGGCGCGGCAGACTGCGCACCATGCCTTGATATTCGATATCGCTTGTTGCACCGCTGCCCTCGACGCGAAGCCCGGGCGCCGCACGGCTGACGACCGACTGGAAGGCTGAGCCGGCCGTGGTGAGCTCGGGGAAGTACTCGGAAAGGCGACCGGTCAGCGGACCTTGCGGGGCTTCGTCAATGAGCGCGCTCAGCAGGTCGAGGTCCTGTTGAAGCCCGGATGCCGTCGTCGCCGCAGCCTGGAGCGCGGACCAGCGAGTTCCTTCAGCCTCGTCGAGCTTGTTCCGCAGCTTCCCATCGGAGGGCTCGACGTTGTTGACGTTGACGAGCGGCGAGCGCGGCGCGGGCTCTGCGCCCGTGCGGATGGCGGCGCCAGGCGCCATGAAGCGCAGGCGACCGTCGGAACCGATCGCCTCAACCGGCGCCCGCTCGCCAAGGATCGCGTCGAGCAAGGCTTGGTCGTCGAGCGTGCCGTCGGCAGCGAGCCGGCGGCGCTCCTGACCCTGCACCTGGCTTTCGGTTGGCGCGAACTTGTCCGCCGCGAACTGCTGGAGCGTCGTCGGATCCAAGCCTTGCATCACCGCCGCAACAGTCTCATCGGTCGATAGCGGCTTGGGCGCGCCTGCGAGCGTCGGCGCAAGGCCGGTCGCGCTGGCAGTCTGCCCCGGCAGGAACACGGTCTCGCCGGGCGCCGCCTTGATCGGCTCGGCAAACTGGCGCGCCAAGAGCCCGCTTTCCTGCATCTGGCGCTCGGTCAGGGCGCGGGTATTGTCGGCAGCGTTGTTCGTGCGTGACGTGATGGCGCCGACATCGACGCCATAGCGGGCATCTGCGCTGCCAATGTCCTGGCCTCGCTGCGTGATGCCGACGCCCTGGTTAGGCGTCCACAAACCCAACGCGGGTCCGACGCGGTCATAGGCCGCCGCGTCCATCTCCGGCGCCCCAGCGTAGAAATCGGCGAGACGCTTGGCCTCGGCTCGCTTCGCGTTGGCAGCGGCCCAGCCAGCCGCCTCGGCGCCCGACGGCGGCGCGAAGAGGCTGGCAATGTTGGCGGCGGCCTGCCCGATCGCTGGGTTATTGACGATGACCATGTTCTTTCCTCTCAGTTCAGGGCGCCGGCCGACTCGGCGGCCAAGGCGCGGCGAATGGTGATCGTTCGGCGGAAAACGTCGCCGCGCTCTTCGATCCGCCTTCGGCGCATGACCGCATCGAGCTCGTCGGCAAGCAACGCTGTGTGATCGATCCTGTCGGCGGCGAGTAGCGGATCGACGGCCGCCGCGGCGTCGGTCGGCGCCTGGCTAAAAAGCGACGCGAACCCGCTGGCGGCGGCGAGGCCGAGATAGACGGCATCCGGCGAGATGCGCGGGTGCGCCGCGTCGGCGACGGCCGGTGCCGCGGAAGCGATTGCGGAAACGAGGCTTCCGACGACATTGGCGGGCGCCCCGCGGTCGTTCGGCATCAGCCCGGCGGCGAGCAAGCCGCAAAGGCCGGCGACCGCTTCGCCAATGCAGTCCGGCCCGGCCGTCGCCGCCCTGTCGAAGCGCGCCGCGATCGTCTGGAGCATCTCGTCGACGGTCATCGCGATGCGCCCCAGACTGGCGCCGCGGACTGGGCTGGCATGGCAACGCCGAGGGCCGCCGCGATCTCGGCGACGAGCGCCCGGTTTCGATGCGCCCGCCGTTTCTGCCGCCGCTCGGAAACCCGCCCTTTCAAGCTCTCGATCGTGCAGAGGCTTTCGAGGATGCGCGCCCGGTCCTTCGCATCCTGCAAGTCGGGGTGTTGACGGGGCAACCGCAGTCCGGGCGGACAAGCCCAATGGTCGACGAGCCGACGGAAAGCGGTCAGCCCGTCGGCAACTCTTTCGTAGCCGATGCCTGTGTCGGCAACACTTTCAGCCCCACTGGAAATCTGATTTTCGATTTCGCTCTCGTAGAGAACGAGAGCATCCCGGATCATTCTCTGGTGGCATGAGCTGAGGGGTTCCCTGCCGTCGCAAAGGTGAAGAATTTCGCCGACAGCGGACGCGAGGTTTTGGAAAGGGCGCTCCCCCAGCGCGGCGACGCGCAAGTCGTCGCAGATGCACGAGACGATATGGTGGCGGATATGATCGCCCGTCGTGGGTGGCGCTGTGATGGGCATGTGCTCGACCCTTGTGTTCAGGGTCGATAATAGGCGGCTCGAATGCGCGATGGACCCCCTGTTTGCGCGTCGGAAATCGCGCGATCAGGTCCGAAAAGTTCGGCGGGGGCAAAAATTCCTTCACCCGCCTGACGCCGCCAGCAAGTGACGGTTCGGACTGCCCCCTAGGGGGGTGCCCCGGCCCTCCGGGGGGCAGGGGTGCGTCTGCCGCGTCCGCCCTCGCGGAAGGCAACGGCAAGCACTGGAAATGCAGCAGACAACGCCGCTTCGATGCAGCGTAAGCCCCTGGCAGAATGGGAGAAATTCTTTCTTTGGTCGCCCTATTGATGGCTGGCCGGCAGACACCGCAACCTATGCCGGCAACATGTCAAATCGGAGCCAGGCCATGCAGGCAAACACCATCATCACGAACATCAGCGAGTGGGAAACTCATGTCTATTGGCAGGCCGTGGCGGAGTACCGAGCGGCTGTCGCGGCCGGTGACACGGAGGGCGCGGCCGACGCGCTGGACGAGATCGAGGGGATCGCCAGAGGCAGCGAGCGCGGGGCAATGCGCTGGGTCGCAGGCGCGATGCTCGATCAGAACCGCCCCGGGTGGCGAGAAGCTGAGGATGATGGCCCCGACGACGAGCCGTTTGCGGCTGGCCCTTCTTACAGCGAACGTGACCTGAACGACGGCATGGTCGAGATCCGCGTCATCCTGCCCCGCGGTGCCGAGAGCGGTCTGTTCCGGGCCTTCCGCGAGGCGATCGGGACCGCCCAGCCGGTCGCCTGACGATCACCCTATCGCTCGACAGACAGCCCGGCCATCGCGCCGGGCTTTTTTCATCCACTGCGTCGCTTTTAGGTGAAATGGGGCTTGCGTAACAACTCCATACGCTCGTATGGTTTTGTAACAACCCCGACGAGGCCGTCATGACCGAACCTTCCCGTACTCTCGTTGCCTACTACCGCGTCAGCACCGACCGCCAAGGCAAGAGCGGCCTGGGTCTCGACGCACAACGGATGGCCATCGCTCAATTCGCCTCCGCCAATGGCTTCCACACCATTGAGGCATTCGAAGAGATCGAGACGGCAAAGGGCGCGGACGCTCTCGAGCGCCGACCGAAGCTGGCGGCGGCACTGGCGAGCGCTCGGCGCCATAAGTGCGCTGTCGTGGTCGCCAAGCTCGATCGGCTTTCCCGCGATGTCGCCTTCATTGCTGGCCTCATGGCGCAGAGGGTTCCGTTTATCGTGGCGGAACTCGGCGCGGATGCCGACCCCTTCATGCTCCACGTCTATGCCGCTCTCGCCGAGAAAGAACGCGCCATGATCGCGGCTCGCACGAAGGCAGCGCTCCAACAGAAAAAAGCGGCCGGCGCGAAGCTTGGCAATCGGACAAATCTCGCCGAAGCGAGCAAGGCGGGCGCCGCATCGAACGCGAAAGAGGCCGACGCCTTTGCAGCGAACGTGCTTCCGGTGATCGCCAGCATCCGAGACGCGGGCACGACATCACACCGGGGGATCGCGGAAGTCCTGAACGCGCGAGCGGTGCGAACGGCGCGTGGGGGCACCTGGACCGCGGTTCAGGTTGGACGCGTCCTTGCCCGCGCCGCTTAGGCGCAACTCGTCAACCTCCGCGCCGTCTCGTCGAGCGCTTCGCCTTGGGTGCCTAGTCGAATAGCCCGGGGGCGCCGGCAGGGCTTTCGGCTGGCGCGGCGGTGCTCCCGTGGCGGCTTTCGTCTGCAACGCCTCCAGAGCCCCCAGAACGCGCGCGGCGCTTCTGCGCTGCCTCGCGCCGCTTCAGGTCCTCGATCGCCGCCTGAAGCTGCTTCCCGTCCATCTGGTGCGGTTCCAGATCGCGTTCCCGCTCACCTTGCTTCCCGAACCCGCCGAGCGCAGCCGCACGAAAGAGAAGGCCGGCGGCTGTAGCGCGGGCGGGCGCGGGTGCCGCCGCGTCTTCGCAAACGGCGATCGCTGCTTGTGCCGCCGCCCGGAGGCCGCGCGTTTCGATCAGGTCGAGCACGTCCTCGCGGACCTCTTCCGGTCGTTCCCGCTCAGTGGTCATTCGAACACGCTCCATGCTTTCTGCCTCGCCGCGTCCTGACGCGCTTCGATCTCGGCGGCTTGGCGCCGCAGCTCCTCGATGTGATGCTCGATCTCCGCCAATTCGGCACTTGGCGGTGCGGCCGGCCGGTCGGGCAATTTGCGCGCTTCGGCGGCGTGCTGACGATCGACGCGGACGCGGGCACGTTCGGCCGGCGAGCCGGGCTTGCGCGCTGCGTGCCAAGCATCGTGCCGCGCCCGTTCGTCGGGTGACATGGCGGCGAGGCGCGCTGCGCGCTTCTCTGCAGCCCGCTCGAGGTCCTTCAACTTGGCGGCGAGCTTGTCCATTGCCCCCGGGCTGTCTCGATCGGGCCATCGTGGTTTGTGCCAATCCTTCGCCTTCGGCGTGCTGCCGCCGTGCAGACGACAACGGCCGTTCGCCTTCGGCGGGTTTCGGCAGGGCTCGCCAGTCACGCGGGTCTTGGCGCCACACTTCGGGCCGGCCACCCGCTCGGCGTTCATCCGCCGGCAGTGCTGGCGGGCGATGTCGCGCCACCGGGCCGATCGGCACCACGCGGCCCGCGCCGGGCTCAGATCGCGCATCGGGGCAGTCTCCTAACTTTGGCTAGGTGAGGTATCGACCCCGTGCCTCTCGTCCCCTCCGGAACCGGGACCGCCGCCGCCGATGAAAGCGACGGCGTCCCCCGAAGGGGCTTCATCGCTTTCATCCTTACATCGTTGTTTTCCTTGCGTTTTTTTCGCGATGAAAGCGCAGATGCCATTTTCATCGCTTTCATCGGGTTTCCGAGAGATAATTTCGCATATCTTTCAACGATGTAAGTCATGAAAACACCCCCTGTCTTTCATCGCTTTCATAACCCTCGGACAAGTTGTCCTTGTCGAACCGCGGCACCTTCAGGGCCGTGATGATCCACGGCGCTTTTTCCCCGTGATCGCTTTTCGCGACCGTCAGTATGAAAGTCTGTCCGTCGGCATCAATTTCGACGCCGGGTTCGCAAAGGGCGCCCAATAGGAGAGTTCTGATCGTAGGAAGGGTCGCCCCCACCTTCACCCCGGCCGCCTTCATCTCCGTCACCAGACGCGGCAGCACCGCATTGATCTTTGCGCTATCGGCGCCACCAAGTGCCCGCAGGACGGCGTGCGCAATTCGTCGCCGCCGCTCGATCTCCTCCGGGCTCGGCTCGCCGTTTGGCTCCGTTGCCGCCATCTTCGGAAGCAGCCGGACCGTCCGAGACGTGACAATATTCCCGTCGTCGTCGAAACCGAGCATCGCCGGCTCCAGGGCGAAGCCCGTGCTGAAGCTCCGGTCTAGGTCCCGCTGCTTCGTGACGCGTATCTCGCCCCTGGCGTCGTCGCCCGCCGTGATCTCGATCTCGGTGTCGGTTGCAGCCCGCAGCAAGGAGTGCCCACGGGCGCCTTTAGCCCGGTCCTTGCCGCTGTGGTGTACGGCCATCAGATGCGCCCCTGTTGCTGCACGGAGCTTGTCCAGATGCCGCACCATTGCCCCCATATCCGTACTCGCGTTCTCATCGCCGCCCGCCATCGCGCGCGACAGGGTGTCAATGACGATCATTCCGACATCGACGCCTAATTCCCGGATCGACGCGATCAGCGGCATCAAATCGGTGTCGCCCCGC